>CAZRUZ010000032.1:0-14079 GCA_964603275.1 uncultured Anaerolineaceae bacterium
TGAGCGTGCCAACGCCGGGGGAAGCGGGCAGGGCTGCCGAAACGGCTGCAACGGAATCACCGGCCCCGGAGGACCGGCCCGGGCCATCGAAGGTGATGGCGCCGGCGGCGAAGGAAGCAAGGGCGACGGTTGCGAAGCCGGCGGCAATGACCGGGGTGCGGAGGTTGATGGTGGGGTGGAAGCGATTGTGGACGGTCATGGTCGTTCTCCTCTTGATCTCTGGGCGTTCTCGCCGGGGGGTCCGCCAGGTGCACCTGCTGGAGCCGATGCATCCGGCGAACCCGCCGACACCCATAGCCTGGGCTTCGCGGAGCGGCACGGCATCGAGTGAACTGCCCAACTTTCGGCCCGGCGACCGGACCGGCATGCGTACGGGGTGGCAGAGACTACGTAGTCCAGTCCCGGCAAGGGGGTCAGTCAGAGGAGGTTGTGGCGGAGGGCGTACGCGGCCGCATCGGCCCGGCCGCGGACGTCGATCTTGGCGTAGATGTTGGTGATGTGGCGCCCGACGGTGCGGACGCTCAACACCAGCTCTTCCGCGATATCGCGCGTGCTCCGTCCGCGGGCGAGCAACTGGAGGACTTCGACTTCGCGCGGCGTCAGGCCGTCGGGGCCGGGAAGCTCCTCGTTCTGGCCGATGGCACGGGCGCGGTCTTCGGCCACCAGAGCGATCACGCGCTCGCCCGCGCCGTGCGCCCGGAGGACGGCGATAGCGGCATCGAACTTCTCGACGGCGCGGGAACGGTAACGCCGGCCCGCAGCCCGGCAGGCCTCTCCCCAGCGTTGCAGGGCCAGCGCCTCGTCCCACGGCAGCGACCACCGCTGGAACGCGCCGACCGCGCGGGCGAACCCCGCCATCGCGGACTCGATGTCACCCTCCGCGGCGGTCGTGATGGCCTCGGCGAGCAGCAGGCGTCCCCCAGCGCCCCGCCACTCGGGATCGCCAACATGCGCGGCGGCCCGTTCCAGCTCGCGGCGCGCCTCAGCAGTACTGCCGGTCGCGGCGTAGCAGTGAGCAAGTTCGGTACGCACAAGCACCTCCGGCCCGAGCGCGCCCGTCTCCTCGCAGAGCGCCAGGGCGGAGCGGAGTGCCGTCTCCGCGGCCACATAGTCCTTCCGCAACAGACGGACTTCCCACAGGCTGTGGAGGGCGGAGAACTGTACCGGCCTGGCGCCCGCGGACCCGGCCCAGTCAGCAAACCACGCCCAGAACCCCTCGGCGCGCTCCCATTCGCCGGTCCATGCGTACGAGTAGGCCCGGGCGACGGCCATCAGTTTTTCGCCTTCCGCCTCAACGGGATGGGCAAGGTCGCCGGACCGGACCACCGCCTCGAACGCGAGGACTCCCAGCGAACGGCGGGCACCGGGCAGCCACCGCCCCGGGTCTCCGGCGGCATCCGCGTTCAGCCGATCCAGCACGGAAACCGGGTCTCTCAGCAATCCCTCATGGCACTGGAAGAGCCAATACTCCAGGAGCCAGGCCCAGCGCGCGGACGCCGTGTCGTGGCTGCCTTCGAGAGCCGAGGCCGCCGAGGTCAGCGCGGCCAGCGCCTCATCCGGGCGGGCTTCGAAAAAGAGGCGCGCGTAGCCAGTCGCGGCCTCCGCCACCGGCCCGGCGGGGCCGGCCGGGTCACGCCGTGCCTCTTCGCGCAGCCACTTGACCGCCTCCTGCAGCGCCGGCCGGTCCCACATGAGCGCGGCCGCACTGCAGAGCGACATGGCGCACGCGCTCGCGAACGTCCCCCCGTACTCGGCGGCAACAGCCCACGCCTTCCGCAGGTGGGGGAGAGCCCGCGGCAGGTCCTGGTAGCCAGCCATAGTGGATAATGCCGAACCGAGCCTGAGATGGGCGCGGCCGGCGCGGAAGGCGTCCGAGCGCTCGTCATAGAGCTGGATGGCCTCCCGGAGGTAGGCGATTCCAGCCACATAATGGATGTTTGCCGCGATCATCACATCGGCGGCGTCCTCAAGCAGCGCGGCCAGGTCTACATCGTCCGGCGGCAGTGCCCGGGCCGCCGCGACGGCCAGCTCGCGGAACTGGGCGGCCTCATCAAAGGCGAAGGCCCGGAGGGCGAAATCGCCCGCGGCGCTGGCATACGCAACCACCTTCCCCCGGTCCTGTTCGGCCCGACCGAGCCAGAAGTGGTTGGCAATCGCGCCGGCTTGCGCCGGGAGCCCGGGACCAGGGCCAATCCGCTCCAACGCCATGGCGGCGCTCCGGTGCAGCAGGCGGCGCCGCGGAGCGGAAACACTCGCCAGCATTGCCTGCCGGAACATGTCGTGGCTGAAGCGGTAACGGATAGAGCCGGCCGCAGCGTTGGGGCCCGTATCCTCCTCGACGAATCCGGCCCGCACCGCTTCCTCGATGGCGTCCAGGAGGACACCGTCAGCCAGATCTGTTGCCATCTGGCGCAAGACATCGAAATCGAAGACGCGACCGAGGATCGCCGCCGAGGTGAGGACGGCACGGGTCTCAGCCGAGAGGTCGCGGGCACGGAGCTCGATGAAATGGGCGATGGAGCCGGGGACTTCCCCTTCGGCCAGCGCTACCGCGGGACGCCAGCCTCCGTCGGGGGCCAGCAGCCGGCCGGCTTCGAACAGCGACCGGACCACTTCCTCCACGAAGAGCGGGTTGCCTTCCGTCACAGCGAGGACCTGGCGGACCACGGCCAGCGGGGGCGCTTCCGGGTGCCCGGCCCGGATGATCTCGCCGACCTGGTCTTCGGACAGCCGGCGGAGCTTGAGTTCAAGGTTCGCCGGCTCGTGCCGGAGGGCATGGATGACGCCGGACAGCGCGGGCGAGCCCTCCAGCGCCTCATCCCGGCACGAGGCGACGAGGACCACCGCCATCGTTGCGCTCCAGTGAGCCACGTGCTGAAGCAACATGAGGCTGGATGCATCGGCCCAGTGGATGTCCTCAATGATGACGGTGACCGGCTGGCGGGATGTCACGGTCTGAAGGAGGCGCCGGGCCCTGGCAAGGAAGGCGTGCCGCCCTGCCGCGAGCTCTGCCCCGGCAAGCCCATCCGCGGCGCCGGCAGGCAGCCAGAGATCCCCGGAGCCCACGGTGAACGGAGAGGCCCCGGCCTCTTGCATGGCCTCCATCTCTTCGCCAGTGAGGGCAGCGGCCAGGACGTCGAACACCTCGACGAACGGGGCAAATGGGGCGCCTCCATCGACTTCGAGGCAGCGGCCGGTGACAACCAGGGAATTCGCGTTGAGGGCCATGCTCGCGAGCTCCCTCAGGAGGCGGCTCTTCCCGATGCCGGCCTCGCCCAGGACAAGCACGGTCCCACCTTCGCCGCGAGCCGCGGTGGCCAGCACCCCGGCCAGCGACTGCAGTTCACTGACCCGGCCCGCGAACGGCGCCCGGGCGGGGCGCATTTGGCCGCCGCTG
Organism: uncultured Anaerolineaceae bacterium; assembly: GCA_964603275.1. Lineage (GTDB taxonomy): Bacteria > Chloroflexota > Dehalococcoidia > Tepidiformales > Tepidiformaceae > Amarobacter. The sequence continues at coordinate 3,398 of CAZRUZ010000032.1, forward strand.
GCCGGCGGCACGGCGGCCCCTCGCCCGGAGAAATCCCTGAACGCGAGCGCTGTGAGCCGGTCGAGTTCCTCCTGGGAGGGGATGGCGTCGCCACGCTCCCAGCGGGCAAGGGTCAACCGGTCAACCGCGAGTTCGCGGGCAAGCTCGTCCGGCGTCAGGCGCGAGTTCTCTCGTGCGAGACGGAGGAGAAATGCCATCGAGTCCCGTACAACGGGCACTGGCCAACTCCCGGCCGAATGATTAAACACTATAGCACTGCGGAATTCGCCCCTGAACAGTCCTGCCCGCTGCCCCGCAGGACTTTCGCGTGGCGGGGTGCATCACATGGCTCAGGCAGTAGCCGAGTACGGTGGGCGCCGGCGAGCAACATGCCCACGACCGGTGCGGCGATCATCTCGCTGAAGTCGAGCACCTTGATGCCGTCGAGTCCACCTGCCAAGACCCGTCCAACCTCCGGCGGAAGTGGGGCAGGACTCGGCCCGCCCGCGCCTTGCGCTCAGGCCCGCGGAAGCCCGAGCCCGCGGGTTGCGATGATGTTCCGCTGGACCTCGCTGGAACCGCCGGCGATGGTGGCCGAAACACGTCCCATGTAGGCGGCTGGCGCCTGGGCACGGAGCGGGGCGCGGGCCGGGTCGACGATCGTGCCGTTCAGGCGCAGCGCGCCAACTGCCGCGTTGGCGATGCGCTGGCTCAATTCCGAGTTGAACAGCTTGGCAATGGAGGCCTCGTAGTTGGGCACGCCACCGTTCGCCTGCAGCGAGATCACGTGGTAGCTGAGCAACTTGGCGATGTTCGCCTCGATCCACAGCTCCGCGAACTTCGCGCGGACCGCTTCGGTGAGGTAGTCCGGGCTCTCGCGAAAGTGGGCGAGATACGACTCGATCAGCTGCCGCTGGCCGACGGAGTTGCCGATGGAGCTGCGTTCGAAGTCGAGGGTGGTGGCGCCGACGTACCAGCCGCGGTTGACCTCGCCGACCACGTTGCGGGCGGGCACACGGACATCTTCGAAAAAGACTTCGTTGAACAGGTGGCGGCCGGCCATGTTGATGAGCGGCCGGACCGTGATACCGGGCGTCTTCATATCAAGGAGGAAGTAGCTGATCCCACGGTGCTTGGGGGCATCGGGGTCGGTGCGGGCGAGCATGAACATCCAGTCGGCCCGGTGCGCCCCGGACGTCCAGATCTTCTGTCCGTTGATGACGAAGTCATCACCATCGCGGATAGCGCGGGTCTGCAGGCTGGCGAGGTCGGACCCGGCGCCGGGTTCGCTGTAGCCCTGGCACCAGCGGGCCTCGCCTTTGAGGATGCGCGAGAGGTGCTCCTGCTTCTGCTCGTCGGTGCCGTACTGGATGAGGGTGGGCCCAAGCATACCGACGCCGCCGCCTCCCATCTGCGGGGCGCGGGCTTCGGCGAACTCCTCGTTCAGGATGAATTGCTCAACGACGCCCAGCCCGGCGCCACCGTATTGCTTCGGCCAGGCCGGCGCTATCCAGCCGCGCTCGACGAGCTTGTTCCGCCAACCTTTGAGGCCGGCGCCCTCCTCGGGGTCGAACGGGTCGGCGCTGGCAACACCGGGGGCTTCCTTTTGGAGGAAACCGCGCACTTCCCGGCGCCAGACGGCCTGAGCGGCTGAATCACGGAACTCCATGGATGACTCCTGAATCGCAGTAGTGGGATTTGAGAAGCGGGACGGGGCAGCCGGGAAGCCCGTTAGGACACCGGCGGGTGGAAGTCGGGTTCGCGCTTTTCGCGGAAGGCAACCGCGGCCTCGCGGCGGGCCTCGGTGGCGCCGGCCTGGCGGAAGATCTCGTCTTCCGATTGGAGGACCGAGCGCATGTTGTCGTTGGCGGCGTTGGCGTGGATAAGCTGCTTGGCCCACATCACCTGCTGGGCGGGGTTGAAGGCGATCTCGCTGGCGAGTTCGACGGCGACATCGACCAGCGAGTCGTGGGGGACCACGCGGTTCACGAGGCCCACGCGCCCCGCCTCCGCGGCGTCGATGATCCGCCCGCTCAGGCTCAACTCCGCGGCGTAACCGAGGCCGACGATTTGCGGGAGGAGGAAGGTCGAGCCCAGCTCCGGAGTGAGGCCGATGCGCACGAAGCGCATGGAGAGCCGGGCCCGGTCCGAGGCGATGCGCATATCACAGCAGAGCGTCAGGGTAAGTCCCACGCCGATGGCAGGGCCGTTGATGGCGGCGATCAGCGGCTTGGAGCGCTGCATGAAGAACGGCATCGCCTCCTGCTGGCGGATGGGCCCCCTGGCGGCCGCGGCGGCGCCCGCCGGGCGCTGGCCGGAGAGGTCGGCGCCGGAACAGAAGCCGCGGCCCGCGCCGGTGATCACGATTGCGCCAATGCCACGGTCTTCATTGGCCCGGCTGATGTGCTGGTAGAGGCCCGCAGCCATTTCCGGGCCCCAGGCATTGAGCCGCTCGGGGCGGTTGAGTGTGAGCAGTGCGACCCGTCCGCGCTGTTCGAACAGCACGGCGGGGGCAGTGGGATCGTCAGACATGGCGGATGCCTCCCGGGACGGAGAAAACTGTACTCCCGTGTACAGATACGGGCTGAAGTGGGATTCTGGACAGCGTGTGTAAAGTTGTCAAGCGGACGTGCACCGGCCGTCCGCCATACTGAACGCTGGCACTGTCCGGCTGGATAGGGGACACTCCACGCAATGGAAAGTCAAGGCGGAGTGCGCCGGCGCCGCGGGCGGTCACAGGCGACCCGGGAGCAGATCGTCGCGGCGGCAGCCCAATTGCTGGCGGAGCAGGGGTACATGTCGACCTCGCTTGACCAGGTGGCAGCGCAGGCGGGCCTCACCCGGGGCGCGATCTACTACCACTTCGAATCGAAGGAAGCCCTGTACTGGGAAGTGGTTGGCCCGGCGCTGGGGCGGGCCCAGCAGCGCCTGCGGGAACGTTCCGAAAAGAAAACCGACCCGGCGCTGGGGCTCCGCGAGTTCCTGCACAACACCCTGCGGACAGCCCAGAACCCGCAATCGAGGTACCTCTGGTACCAGGAGATGATCCCGCTCGACGAAGAGATGCGGAGGAAGGCCCGCGACGAAGAGCGGGAATTCGAGCGGCTGCTCGCGGACCTGATCGCGCGGGGGCAGGACGACGGCCTGTTCGTTGAGGGCGACCCGAAGATCATCGCCCTCATCATCATCTCGGCGATCAGCCGGAGTGCCCGCTGGTACGACCCGGAGGGGCCGGTGCCGGTGGCGGAGTTCGTCGACGTCTTTTCGCGCCTTGTCCTGAACGGCCTGCTCACGGGGGCGGGGCGGGAGCGGGTCGCAACAGCGCCCGACAGCGGCGGCATGGACACGGCGGCGGGGTAGCCGGGCCGGGATGCCCGGTTTTTTTCGCCCCACTTCACGTAAGGAGCCTTGCCAGCCGCGCACGGCGTGTATCATCTCCTGATGGCAGTCCAGATAGGCCCCCGCGCGATCCCCGGGACACGAGTCCTGCTCCGGGCGACGAAATACGACGGCACGGCACACTGGATCCAGCCGTTCCAGGTGGTCTCGGACGACGGGAACCTGCTGGTGGCTTCCTACAAGGCGCGGACCCCGATCTACACGAGCCGCGGCGAGTTCCGCTCGCCTTACGATTCGCTGGTCTACTTCTGGCGGGATCGCTGGTTCAACGTGTTCCGCCTTTCACGCCCGGGGTGTCCGCTCGCACTCTGGTACTGCAACGTGACCACGCCTCCCCAGTTCGATGGCTGCCAGATCGGCTACATCGACCTGGACCTGGACGTGAAAGTCCTCCCCAACCGCTGTTGCGAACTGCTCGATGAAGACGAGTTCGCCGCGCACCGGGAGAAGTACGGCTACCCCGAGGCCGTGGTCGGGAACGCGGAGGCGGCCGCACAGGAACTGATCGCGATGGTCCGCACCCGGGAGTTCCCGTTCAGCGAGAAGTAACTCCGGCGGGGCGAGCAGCGCTCCTTTGTCGAGTCGCGGAACGGCGGCTACGCTCCTGTTGGTGACCCCGTACGAACAACTGACCGCCGCCGGCAAGCTCCGGAGGCTGCACGCGCTCGCTGAGACGGCGCTTGCGTACTACGGCTTGGACGAGCCCTCGCTGCAGTTCCATGCCGCCAGGACGAACGCCCATTACCGGGTGACGACGCGGCAGGGACAGCGGCTGTTCCTACGGGTCGGCCGGCCGGGTTGGCGCACGCTGCGCGACCTCCAATCCGAGGCCATGTGGCTCGATGCCCTCGCCCGCGACACTAATGTCGGAGCGCCGGAAGTCATCCGGGCGCGGGACGGGCAGCCGACCCTGGAGCTGAACCTCCCCGGCGGCGCGGGGGTCCGGCAGGTCACACTGATGACCCGTGTCCCCGGCCGGGGACTGGGCGGATACCTCACTGCGCGCAACATGGGACGGATGGGTGCGCTCTTCGCAACGTTGCACCACCACGGCAAGGCGTGGACACCGCCGCCGGGATTCACTGAACGGCGATTCGAGCACTGGCTTTCGCGCGGCGAAGCCAACGCCCTGCTGAGCGAGACAGCCCTCGACGGCCTGGCCACGCCGCAGCGCGAGCTCATCCTGCGCCTGCACGACCACGTCGAAAGCGCCTACCGGCGGATCGACCGGGCCGACCTGCGGGTGATCCACTGCGACCTGTGGCACGGCAACATCAACCTGCACCACGGCGAGCTTCATCCCTTCGACTTCGAGGACACCATCAACGGTTTCCGGGCGCACGACATCGCCATGGCCATGCTGGACCTGCTGGAGCAGACCGATGACGAGACCTACGCGGGGCTCCTCCTGGCGTTCCGGCGGGGCTACGAGGCGCTCCTCCCGTGGCCGGAGGACCCCATCGAACCACTGCAGGCCGGCCGCATCCTGTGGAAGATGAACTACGTGGCGGGTCTCTACCCCGACCGCCTTCCGCAGATGGTGCAATGGTACGAGGCGGTGCTCCGGGCCTATGAGCGGACGGGGCGCATGGTGCAACCGCCAGCCCGGTGACGGCGCGCGCGGTCGGCCTACCGGCGGCTCCGGCATCATCCGGGTTGTCGCGAGGGGCGCCGCGCACTGTTCTGATTCGCCCGCGCAGCCTACGCTGTAGCCTCTATGCCTGACACGCGAAACATCCGCGCTTACCTCGAGGACCTGGTTGAAACCGGTGCACGCGCCGCGGTGAGCGCCGGTGACCTGCCCGACGTGGCGATCCCGGGGGCGGCCCTGGAACGGCCGAAAGACCCGGCCAACGGGGACTTCGCCAGCACGCTGCCGCTGCGTCTCGCGCGGGCCGCCATGAAGCCGCCGATCGAGGTGGCCCGCGCCATCGCTCGGCACATCCCGGCGGACCCGGCGATCGAGGTCCCGTCCGTGGCGCCACCCGGATTCATCAATTTCCGGCTCTCGGCGGGATTCCTCCAGGCGCAGGTGGAACACATCATCGAAACCGGCCCGGCCTTCGCCAATGTCACGATCGGCAGCGGAAAGAAGGCCCAGGTCGAGTTCGTCTCGGCTAACCCGACAGGCCCGCTTCACGTTGGGAACGGCCGCGGGGCGGCGATCGGAGACGCGCTCGCCTCGGCGCTCCAGGCGGCGGGTTACGAGGTCGAGCGCGAGTACTACGTCAACGACGCGGGCACGCAGACCGACTACTTCGCCGAGACGCTTTACGCCCGTTACCAGCAGCTGCTCGGGCGCAACGTCGAGATCCCGAAGGACGGCTACCCCGGCGAGTACATGATTGACCTCGCCCGGATGGTGAAGGACGAAGCGGGCGACCGATTCCTGCTTCCCGAAGGCGAGCCCATGCCACCGGCCCTCGGGGGCCTGGGTATCGAGCTGATGGTCCGCAACATCCGTGCCACGCTCGAACGGTTCGGCGTCCGGTACGACCGCTGGTACAGCGAAAAGTCGCTTTATGACCCGGAAGGCGCCTATGACACCGCCATTGAGGTCCTTCGCGACAAGGGCATGCTCGCCGAGCGCGAAGGCGCGCTCTGGTTCACATCGAGCGAGCTGGGCGAGGACAAGGACAACGTCGTGGTCCGCTCCGACGGCCGTCCGACCTACTACGCGAGTGACATCGCCTACCACTGGGACAAGTTCATCCGGCGGGGGTTCGACCTGGTCATCGACGTCTGGGGGGCAGACCATCACGGCCATGTCTCCCGGCTGAAGACGGCGACAGGGGCCATTGGCGGGGACCCGAACGCCCTGCATGTGCTCCTCTACCAGCTGGTGTTCCTGAACCGCGGCGGCGAGGCGGTGAAGATCGCGAAGCGCAGCGGCGAGTTTGTGACGCTGGACGACCTCATCAGCGACGTTGGCGCCGACGCGGCCCGGTTCTTCTTCCTCTTGCGCTCTCCCGGCGCGCAGATGGACTTCGACCTCGACCTCGCGAAGAAGCAGTCGAGCGACAACCCGGTATTTTATGTGCAGTACGCGCATGCCCGGCTGTGCTCGATCCTGGAGCGCGCGGGCGAACAGGGACTCAACCCCGAGAGCGGCGACGTGGCGAAACTGACGCACCCGTCGGAGCTCGCGCTGATCCGCGAGATGATGCGCCTGACGGACGTTATTGAACTGGTGGCGGCGTCACTCGAACCTCAGCAGCTCCCGCACTACGCGATGTCGCTGGCGACGGCGTTCCACGCCTTCAATGACGCGTTCAAGCAGGCGAACGACCCCTCGCTCAAGGTGATAACGGAGGACGCCGCGATGTCGCGGGCGCGGCTCCGGCTGGTGCTGGCGGCCCGGATCGCGCTCGCACGGGTGCTCGACCTTATGGGGATGACGGCTCCGGAACGGATGTAGGCCGCCCGCAATGGCAACCCGCCCCCGGGCGTGGCACCATTCGACCATGGCAGAACTCCTCCCGGCCCTCATCAACCGCCGCGCCACCCGCGCGTACTCATCCCGTCCTGTCGGCCCAGCCGAACAGGACCTCCTCTGGCGCTCGGTCTCGGTTGCGCCGAGCGCGGGGAACACGCAGCCCGTGCGCATCCTGCTGGCGGCTGCGCCGGAATCCCGGGCGGGGGTGATCGCCGGGCTCTCAGAAGGGAACAGGGCCTGGGCGCCCGCCGCGCCACTTCTCTTCGCGGTCGCGGCCCTGCCCGCGCACGACGCAAGCCCAAAGAACTTCGACGGCTCGACGCGGGAGGTGTGGGCCCTGCACGCCGGGATCGCCATCGGCAACCTGATGGTCCAGGCCACGGAGCTCGGGCTGGTCGCGCACCCGATGGCGGGCTTTGACGAGGCGTCGATCCGGGCGGTGTTCGATGCCCCGGAAGAGGCCCGGATCGTGGCGGTGATGGCGGTGGGCTACCCGGGAGACCCGGCGAGCCTGCCCGCGGACCTCGCCGCCCGGGAGACCGCGCCCCAGGTCCGCCTGCCTCTGGAAAACCTGCTGGCAGTCGACCGGTGGGGCGAGGCGAACGCGGTGGTCGCGCGCGAAATGCTTCGGCGCAAGTCCTGAGCATGGGCGGCGCGGAGGACTCCGGTTCGCCCATCCCGGTCTCGGCCTCGGGCCGGGACGCCGTCGCGGTCGCACACGGGTGCGCCGAAGCGGCCAACGCGATCATGAGGGATGGCTTCGGCCAGGCATCGATCGCCGGGGTGAAAGGCCGCGGCAACGTGGTGACGGAGACGGACCTCGCGGTGGAGCGGGCGGTCACCGCCATTCTCGCGCGCGAGTTCCCGGACCATGCCATCCTGAGTGAGGAGACGGCCGCGGAGACCCGGTCGCAGGGGTGGCTGTGGGTGGTCGACCCGCTCGACGGGACCAAGAACTTCTCCCGCGGCATCCCCCACTTCGCCTTCACCATCGCGCTGTGCCGGACAGGTGAGCCCGTGATCGGCCTCACGACGCACCCGTTGCTCAACGAGACGTTCCTCGCGGTGCGCGGCCGCGGGACGACGCTGAACGGGGCGCCGGTGACGGTGACGGATTGCGCCACGGTCCGCGAGGCGGTGGTCGCGATCGACCTCGGGTACGACGACAGGCGGGCGGCGCAGCAGATCAACCTCGCGGGACACCTCTGGCCGGGGATGCAATCGCTCCGGGTGACGGGGTCGGCAGCTCTCGGGTTCGCCTACCTTGCTGCTGGGCGCTGGGACATCTACATCCACTCCGACCTGGAACCGTGGGACATCGCCGCCGGGCTGTTGCTCGTCCGGGAGGCGGGCGGAGCGGTGCTGCAGCGGGACGGGCTGCCGGCCTCGATTGAGTCGCGCGCGGTGGTTGCTGCCACGCCGGGAGTGCTGGGCGACTTTGGGGCACTGGCCGGGGGCTTGCCCTGGGATGGATAATGCCCGCCGAGCAAGGAGGGCGGCATGACTGCCATTTACGATATCGCCAGCGACTACGTTGACGCGGTTGCGGCGCTCGACCCGATTTCGGCGACGATGATGGGCGTGCCCGGCCACGATGGGGAGGTCGGCGATTACTCGCCCGAGGGGTATGAGGCGCACGACCGGCTCCGGCGTGAGACGCTGGCGCGCCTGGCCGCGGCGCCGATCGAAGACGAACGCGACCGGATCGCGAAGGAAGCGATGGAGGACGTGCTCTCCCTGCGCGGTGACCTGTTCGACGCGGGAGACCACTACCGTCTGAGCGGCTTCCGCAACGCCACCAGCACCCTGCGCATGGTGTTCGACCTGATGCCCCGGGCCACGGAAGAGGACTGGCAGAATGTTGCTGCCCGCCTGAAGCAGTTGCCCTCGGCCCTCGCGGCCTACCGTGTCACCATCGAGGAGGGGCAGCGAAGGGGGGTCCCAAGTGCCCGGCGGCAGGTGGCCGAGGCGATCCGGCAATCGGGTGTCTATGGCGGCGCCGCGGGGGCGCGCTCATTCTTCGATGGGCTTGTCGAGGCGCACGAGCAGGCAGGCGCAGGCGGCGAGAGCCTGAGGGCAGACCTCCTGCAGGGCGCCAACGAGGCTTCAGCCGCCTACCGCGACTTCTCCCGCTACCTCGAAGAGCAGTTCATGGACGGCGCGGTGGACCGGGATGGGGTTGGGCGCGACCACTACCAGCTGGCCTCGCGCGTGTTCAACGGGACCACGCTTGACCTGGAAGAGACGTACGGCTGGGGCTGGGAAGAGCTGCACCGGATCGAGAGTGAGATGCGGGAAACGTGCGCGCGCATCCTGCCGGGCGCGTCCATCGAGGAAACGAAACAGTTCCTCGAATCCGACCCCACCCGGGCAATCGACGGCGTGGAGGAGTTCAGGCAGTGGATGCAGGACCTGCAGGACCGGACGATCGCCGAGCTCGACGGCACGCACTTCGACATCCCCGCGCCGTTGCGCAAGATCGAGGCGATGATCGCGCCGCCGGGTGGCGCCCTCGCGATGTATTACACCGGCCCCTCCGAGGACTTCAGCCGGCCGGGCCGGACGTGGTATCCCACGGGCGGCAAGACCCGCTTCCCCCTCTGGGGCGAGGTTTCGATTGCCTACCACGAGGGCGTGCCGGGCCACCACTTCGAGCGGGCAACGGCCAAGTACCTGGCTACCGAGCTTTCGCGCTTCCAGCGCCTGATGGGTGGCACCTCGGGCTACGTGGAGGGCTGGGCGCTCTATGCCGAGCGGCTGATGGGCGAACTCGGTTACCTCGAGAACCCGGACTACTACCTCGGGATGCTGCGCGCCCAGGCGATGCGGGCCGTGCGCGTGATTGTCGACATTGGCATGCACCTGGAGTTGCCCATCCCGCGGGCGGAGTCGTTCCACCCCGGCGAGACATGGAACGCCGACCTGGGCCAGGAGTTCTGCCTGGCGCGGTCGCAGTTCGCACCCGACTTCATGCAGAGCGAGGTGATCCGCTACCTCGGGATGCCCGGCCAGGCGATCAGCTACAAGGTCGGCGAGCGCTGCTGGCTGGAGGCGCGGGAGACTTCACGGCAGCGCAAGGGCGAGGAGTTCGACCTGAAAGAGTGGCACCGGGAGGCGTTGAACCTCGGGCCAATGGGGCTCGCCCAGATGCAGCGCGAGCTTGCCCGGCTCTAGCAGCAGCAACGGGCAGCGGGTGGCAGCGTGATGCCTCAGTTGCCGGCGCCCAGCGCCCCGTACTTCTTCCGCCGGTGATCGGCCACCTCTTCCCTGGTCCGGGCCACCAAATCGTCGAGCAGTTCTGCCAGGTGGGCGACCCGCTCGGCAGCCGGCTCGATTTCGAGCAAGCGCTGCTTCGCCTCCTCGTCCATCTGCAGCCACGGCCCGAGGAAGTTGACCAGCTCGTGCGGGCCGCGCGGCAGCTTGATCCCCTGCGCCCACTGGTCCGTGAGCGAAAGCGCCATGCGGAAGTACGGCGGAAACGTGGTCCGGACCGTCTCCATCGCCAGTTGCAGGTTCGGTGTGAGCGGCTCAGGCTCATCCCGGATGTACTCCACTTCGCCGTAGGGGTACGGCCGCGGCGGCAACATGCGCAGGAGACGGAAACGGCGCACCCCGCGCGCCGTCAGCCGGAACCGCCCACCTCCGGTCTCCTCGCATTCCTCGATCCGGGCCGTCGTGCCAACTTCGCGCGGGACCGCCCCACCCCCGACTTCCTCGCCCTCTCTGATCAGCAGCACGCCGAACTCCCCGCCGGAATCCCGCAACTCGCTGACCATGGGCCTCGGCCGCCTCGATCTTGCGGTCGAACTCGCCCACCCCGGCGAGCTCGTCGATCAGGCGGCGCCGCTCCAGGGGCGACATGGTGATG
>CAZRUZ010000032.1:14089-19308 GCA_964603275.1 uncultured Anaerolineaceae bacterium
TGACCATGGCACGGTAACGGTCCTCGAAGATGCGAAGAGGCAACTCCATCCCCGGGAAGAGGACCGTGCGCAGCGGGAAGAGCGGCAGTTCCACGCGACCTCTCCGGGAGTGTTACGTCCGGGACTTCAGCCAATGCTCCAGCTCGGGCTGGTGCTCTTCGAAGTGGTGCACGCCAGCCCCGTCGAGCAGGCGATTGCCAATGAGCGGCCGGCCCTTCTGCGGGTCTTCCCCGTAGAGCGAGCCGGGCAACGCTGCGGCGGCCGCCCGGTAGGCCCCGTACGCCGCGTCCCAGTCGTCCAGCGCCGCCCTGCCGGCCAGCGCCCTGGGCGCAAATGTGCTGTTCCAGGCGTCGGCGTCGGAATAGTCCACACCTTCCGGAGCGGGCCGTTCGCCGCGCCCCACGCGCTCGATCGCACTGGTCATCTCCCGGTACCAGCCGGCCATGTGGGCAAGGCACTCCGAGAGGTTCCACGTCCCGAGCCACGGCTCGCCGTACGCCGCATCATCAAGCTCCGCGATGGGCTCGCGGAACCGCCGGTAGCCCTCGTCGAGCGCCGCCAGCGCCTCGTCCTGTGTCGCCATGCCATCGCCTCCTATACGAGACCCGCGAGCCGCTTCGCGTACTCCAGTGTGCGCTTTCCGTCGTAGGCCCGGGAGATCATGAGCTTCTCGGCCTCGAGTGAGCCCTCGGCATGGATGGCCAGGACGGCGTGGTACCCGCCGAACTCCCCGGTCGTCAGGTCGCTCACCATGTTCATGGCGCGAGTGCGGGCTTCGCCATCCACCCCGGCACGGCCAGCGAGGTATTTCCGCAGCAGTGCGCCGGTCTCCGGGCTGGCGAAGTCCTCGACCCCCGGACCGGTCACCAGCATACCGCCGGCAACATCCTGCACATGCTGGAGCGCCTCGTGGTAGTGGTGCGCGAAGTGGTACTTGGCCATGTTCGTTGTGAGGGCATCGGGCGCGAAGATGCCGTGCTCATCGCCCCGGCCGCGGATGGCCGCCATTTCCGTCAGCGCCCGGACGGTCTCTGCATAGCTGATCAGCCAGATCAGCTTGTCCCGCACATGCGCCGCCTTCGCAATGCCGTTCATTTCCGCCATCAGCAGGGCCGAGCCAACGAGCGCATCGACCAGCGGGAGCTTGTAACTGACCGCCGTGAAGCGGTGGTATTCGACGAAACCGAGGGCAAGCGGCCCCGCGAAGTCGTGTTCGCCCGCCATAAAAACGCGCTCCCACGGCACGAACACATCGTCGAAGATGGTGATGGTCTCCATCATCTTATGTTCGGCGCTCAACGGTGCATCGAACTCGCTCTTCGGGCTGCCGCCATAAGGACTGGCCACCAGCTTCAGGCCCGGCGTGTCGACCGGGATGGCGAACGCCAGCGCGTAATCCTGGTCGCCCTCACCCAGTGCCCGCGTGGGCAGCACGATGAGCTCGTTGACGTTGGTCGTGCAGCTCGTGTGGAGCTTAGCTCCGCGGACCACGATCCCATCCGGCCGGCGTTCGACGATACGGGTGTACATATCCGGGTCGGGCTGGTTGCGCGGCCCCGCCGAACGGTCGCCCTTCACATCCGTCTGCGCGACCGAGACCGCGAGGTCGTTGTCCCGGCAGTGCCGGTAGAACGCCTCAACACGCCGGAGGTAATCGGTCTCGTACTTCTGGTCGACCTGGCGCGATACCCGGTGGAGCGCGAAGAGGGCATCGGTGCCGATCTCCTTCACCAGGACCACCAGGGTCTTCCCCAGCGCGGTCGCGGCCTCGATGAGCTGGCTCCGCTTGAGCAGGTCATCGGTGCTGGCGGGGATCTTGTAGTAGCGGCTGTACTGCTCTGCGCCCTCGGCCACCACGGCGAGGCCGCGATAGGCCGGGTCTTCCGCCATCTCGAAGTCGATGGATGCGTGGTGCACGGCCTTCTTGATGATCGGGTGGGCCGTGACATCGGGCACTTGCTCGCCGCGATAGAACACGGTCCGCCCGTCCTTGAGAGAGTCAACGTACTGCTGGGGGGTGCGGAGTCCCATAGTGCGGGAACGTCCTCCGGTTGGATTGCCGCTGGCCAATACCGTTGGCCCACTCATTCTAGCCGGGCGCCCGTCGCCCCGTGGAAACGGAACAGGCCCCGCGTACGCGAGGCCTGTCGATGCTTCTTGCTCCGCCCTTCAGTCCCGATCCCGCTCGCTGGCTTGTTCTCCCGAGGGGAGCGCCGCGGGCACCGTGTTCAGGTGGTGGCCGCTGAGCGTGTGTGCCTACCGGTGCAACCGGGACTGGGGCGCTGTGCCTGGCTCGTGACGCGAGCCTTGTATCGGACGGAACCACCTTCTGTAGAAGGCGTGGACCCTGAGCTTCATCGTCCTGACCTCCGGATGAGATGGAGACCCTAACCGCGCTCTAGATCTGCACGATCCAGACTCCGTAGAGGGCGTGGAGACGGCGACCGTTCATGGTTATCATTCCCGTTTCCTCCTTTCCCGTGACCGGCGGACCCCGGTCCGTCGATTCAATTCGATCCTACACCCCGCCCGGCCACACGTTAGGACCCGAAGGCCCGAACCCCCGGTCCGAAGGATCCTCCACAGATCGGCCTGGGCGGGAGGCGTGCCGCTCCAACACCGGGCTGAGCCGACCCTACATGCTCCGCAGCAGGCGGATGCGCTCCTCGATGGGCGGGTGGGTGCTAAACAGGTTGTTCAGGAAGCTCTGGTGTTCGCGGAGGGGGTTCGAGATGTACAGGTGCGCCGTGGCCTTGTTGGCAGCCTCCAGCGGCTCGTGGTCGCTCGAAATCTTCTCCAGCGCGCGGGCGAGCGCCTCCGGGTGGCGGCAGAGCAGCGCCCCGCTGGCATCAGCCAGGTACTCCCGCCGGCGGCTGATCGCCATGCGCAGCGCCTGGGCCACGATGGGCGCAAGGATTGCGGCAATGATCGCGACCACGAGCAGGATCGCGCCGCCGTTGCCGCCTTTGCCCTTGTTGCTCCGCCGGCCACCTGCCCCCCACATCGAGTAGCGCAGGAAGAGGTCGCTCACTAGCGCGACGAGCCCAACCAGCACCGTCGCCACGGTCATGACGCGGATGTCGTAGTTGCCGATATGCGAGAGTTCGTGGGCGAGGACGCCTTCGAGCTCGATCGGCTCCAGCTTATCGAGCAGCCCGCGGGTAACCACAACGTGGGCGTGGTTGGGGTCGCGCCCGGTGGCGAAAGCATTCGGGGCGGAGTCCTCGAGCACCCACGTCTTCGGCATCGGAAGCCCGGCGCCGATGGACAGGTTTTCGACCCGCCGGACGAACTCCCACTCCTCCTCTTTGGTCACCTCATGGGCGCCGGAAATGGAAAGCACCACGTTGGTCGAAATCCAGTAGCTGACCAGGGCATAGACGATCAACCCGATGCCAACCACGCCCACGACGCCGATGTCGCCGCCCATCGCCATCACGATCACGCCAACCAACCCGGTGAGGATGAGCACAAAGAACGTCATCATCAGCCAGGTCGTCCGCTTGTTCGCCGCGATCCGGTCGTAGATCAGGACAGAGCCGGGGGGAGGAGGTTCACGATTCACGATTCCTCCGCAGTGCGAACTTCGAAGTTCGAAGTGCGGCTCGCCGAAGTTTGCAGCCTGGCGCGAAGGGTCTTCTTGGATGCCACGGTGATGGCAACGAGTTCCGACGCTTCCCTCAGCAGAGGGGCCGCATCCTCAGCCTGAACGAGGAGCTCGAGCCAGTAGATGCACTCGTCAGCTTCTTCTTCAACGATGGCCAGCTTCGAGATCATGTGGGCGGTGCTCTGGGCTCGCCCGGCGGCCCGGTAGCTTGCACCCACCGACGAACGGGAGCGGAGCAATTGGCGCCCGAAGACATCGGCCTCCGGTGACCGCGGGAGACTCGTCGTGAGTCGGGCAATCGACATCGCGAATGCCATGGTTCGGCCTTTCAGGTCGTTCGCCCTCATGGGGGACGTAGCGCGCTCGCCAACTTCGAACTTCGTCCCTCGCACTTACTGCCCGAAGCTGACCTTCACGTCCTCGCGCGCGGCCTCCTCCGCTTCGTAGAACTCCGCGGGTTCGAAGTTGAACATCCCCGCGATGATCGAACTCGGCACCGTTGCGGTCCGCTCGTTGTAGTCGCGCACGTTGGAGTTATAGAACTGGCGGGCGTAGGCGATCTTGTCTTCTGTGTCGGTCAGCTCGCGCTGGAGCTCGAGGAAGTTCTGGTTGGCCTTCAGGTCCGGGTAGGCTTCGGCGACGGCGAAAAGGGAGCGCAGGGCCCCGGTGAGCATGTTATCGGCCTGTGCTGCCTGGCCCGGCGTCGCCGCCCGATCCAGCATCGCCCGGGCCCGGGTCACGTTTTCCAGCACTTCTTTTTCGTGGGCCGCGTAGCCCTTGACCGTCTCAACAAGGTTCGGGATAAGGCTCGACCGCCGCTTCAGCTGGACATCGATGCCCGACCACGCTTCCTTCACGCGGATACGCGCGCGGGCGAGACCGTTGTAGATGCCAACGACCCAGAGAATCAGGACAAGGGCAACAACGGCAATGACGACGAGAGTGATAACCAGGGCCACGAGAACATCGCTCCTGCAGGGTTGGCGGAATCCTAACACAGCCTGCCCCCGCGGCGAGTTCCTACCACTGGCGAATCGCAACCGCGCAGGGCACCCGCGGCCTATGGCTGCGAGAAATCCGCCCAGTGGCCGTTGCGGCCGGCCCGCATTTGCGCCACGGTTAGGCCGATGACCAACGCCGCCCCAGAACCACAACCGGGCCGAATCCCCATTGGCACCGTCATCGTTGCGGGGCTGGTGGCCGCGGTCGCCATCATCGCAGCCGTCTCATTCCTCCCCGCTTCCGAGACCGAGGTTCCCGAGGTCGGCCTCGGCCAGGTGGTCGCCGACGCCGCCGCGGGCAAGGTGGAGACCATCCGTGTCACCGGGAGCGATGCCGAGGTTACCTACGTCGCCCCCGAAGGTCTCACCCCGGCCGTCAAGCAGGCCGTCGTGCCTGAAAACGTCGACCTGGCGGCACTCCTCCGGGACGAAGGCGTCGCCCTGAGCCGAAGCGGGATGGAGGCGGACAGCCCCGCGGTGAACCTCATCTTCGAAAAAGAGGAAAGCAGTGCATGGTCCGGCGCCCTGGGGATTCTCCTCAGCGTGCTCCCCCTCCTGCTGCTGGTCGGCTTCTTCGTCTACATCATGCGGCGGGCGCAATCGCCACCCTC
>CAZRUZ010000033.1:0-19195 GCA_964603275.1 uncultured Anaerolineaceae bacterium
TTCTTCCGCAGCAGGAACTCGCCGGAGAGTGGATTGCCGGCGACGAGCTGCGCGATGCGTCCCTTGAAGACGGGCCGGTCGGCATCGGGGAGCATGAAGTCGTGAACACGGCGGCCGATGGCGTCGGCGCGGGAATAGCCAAAGAGGCGTTCGGCGGCCGAGTTCCAGTAAAGGATGCGGCCTTCGGTGTCGACGGCGTACGCGCAGGCATCGACGCGGTCGAGGAACTCGGCGCGGAAGGCGATGTCCTGTTCGAGCTTGAGCCGGGGGCGGAGGTCGCGGGCGATGCCGTGGATGCCAGCGGCCCGGCCGCGGCGGAAGACGGGGCTCGTCGAGATCTCCACGGGGATGCGCCCGCCATCCGCGCGGACGATCTCCAGGGAGACGAAACCAGCCTGTTGGCCGTCCGCCGGAGACTGGCTGAGCTTTTCGCCGAGGCGTGAGCGCAGGGGTTCGAGGTACTCCCCGGTGGCAAGGCGGGAGAAGTGCATGCCGATGAGCTCTTCGTGGGGATACCCGGTGAGGTTCGACGCCTCGGCGTTGACTTCGGTGAAATGCCCTTCGGGGGAAAGGCTGAAGATGGCGTCCGCCGCATTGGCGATGAGTTCGCGGCCATCGGCGGAGCGCTCGGCCACGGCGAGGCGCGCAAGCAGTGAGGCCGGGGAGCGCGGGTCGAAGACGTCATCCGCCCCGGCTTCGAGCGTGGCCCGGCTGCGGGCCGCGGTGGTGGCGCCGGCAATGATCGGGAGGTGCGCCGGGGAGGCTGCGCGGAGTGCCTCCGCATAGCCGGCAACCTCCGCGGGAGCGAACCCGATGAGGACGGCGGCGGCGCAGGGCGAGCCCGGGAGCGCGGCGGTGGCTTCGGCAAGGGTCTGGAAGGTTTCGGTGGCGTACCCGCTGCGCTCAAGCGTCCCTGCGGCCCTGGCGGCGCTGTCTGCCGAAGCTGACAGGATGAAGCCGTGCACGCGGTACCCTTCGCGCTCCCCGGGATCCTGACCGCAGCGTGGCCACTGGACGGAGCACTGTCCATAGTATTGACCCTTATATCACATATCTCTAGGTAATTACCCTACTTTAGTGTCTGGAGATTACGCGGAAGTGTTGATTGCAGGCGCTACCACCGGGCCCCCGGAAGGCGGGCTCAGCCGCGGGCAGGTTGCGTGCCGGGTGGGAAACGGAAGGGCAGAAAGGCGCCGGAGGCATCGCGCGGGAAAGGGAGGACGGCGGTGACGGCATCGGTATTCAGCGGGCCGTGGATGTGCGGGTAGGCGAGGCCATCAGGCTGCACCTCCCAGCGGATCTCGGCGCGGACGCGGGCGGGGTCGATGACGAGGACGAGCCAGGCGGCGGAGCTTCCCGGGTAGTAGCGGCCGGCCACATCGATGAGGTTGGCCTCGCCGGCGGTGCAGTGGATGAACCCCTCGGCAGGCACGGTCCCTGGCGTGTAGTCCGAGCCGGGCGCGAGGAACTCCCATTCGGCAGCGGGGACCATGTGGTAGATCTCAGCCACGGGCTCAGCGCCTCCGGATGCGGCGGGAGAAGGGGTCGCGGCGGCCGAAGGGCCTGCGCCAACTCCTGCCGCTCCTGCCCCGGCTGCCAACGCTGAAGGGGACGCTGGTGACGGTGACGTGGCGCCGCCGGGAGAGCACCTGCCTGACCCGTTTGAGACTCTGGTTGACGAGCGGACGCTGGTACCAGCGGTGGCCTTCGAGCACGGGGACCATGACGGCCACTTCGTGCGGGGCGCGCTTGAGGCGGTCATCGACATAGCGCTCGATGGGGTCGGAGACGTTGCGGAAGGGGGAATCGATGACGACGAGGGGGACCCCGGGGAACTGCAGGCGCCAGCGTTGTTCGACGGTGGATGGCGCATCCGGGTCGACGACGACATGGACGGCGGTGACATCGCGCGAGCGTTCGCAGGCTGCGCCGAGGGTCATGACGGTGGCGAGGTTGACCTCTTCCACGGGGACGATGACCGGGACGCGGGATTCGCCGCGGGGACGGATGTCGAGTTGGGCTTCGGGCGAGACGAAGAGGGTGCGGCGCAGGCGGTTGTAGAACGTGCCAATGGCCCAGAGGACGGCGGTGAGGAAGGGGATGGCGATGATCACGATCCAGCCGCCTTCGGCGAACTTGGTGACCATGATGATCACGAACACGACGGCGGTAACAAGGCCACCAAAGCCGTTGATCAGTGCTGAACGCTTCCAGCCAGGGCTCTTCTTGCTGAACCAGAGGGCGACCATGCCGGCCTGGGCGAGGGTGAAGCAGAGGAACACGCCGAGGGCATAGAGCGGGATGAGCCGGGTGGTGGTCGCATTAAAGAGGACCAGGAGGAGCACGGCAAAGCCCGTCAGCGCGCCGATCCCGTAGCTGAAGACCAGGCGGTTGCCGCGGGCGTGGAAAACGCGGGGCATGTAGCCATCGCGGGCGAGGATCGCGGCAAGGATCGGGAAGCCATTGAAGGCGGTGTTGGCGGCGAGGAAGAGAATGCCGGCGGTGAAGCCCTGGAGCAGGTAGTAGATGAAGCCCCGGCCAAAGACCTCTTCACCGACCTGGGACATGACGGTTTCCTTGTCGCCGTGCTCGTAGATGATGCCGAAGTGGCGGGCGAGGAGGGTGGTGCCGAGGAAGAGGAAGCCGAGGAGCACAGCCATGGCGGCCATGGTGATGATGGCGTTCTTCCATTCGGGCGGCTTGAAGGATGAGACCCCGTTGGAGATCGCTTCGACACCGGTCAGGGCGGCACACCCGGCGGAAAAGGCGCGCAGGACGAGGAAGAGGGTCAGGGCGTGGGTCGCGTGCTCGGCGGCTTCGCGCGGTTCGCCCGTCTTCAGGATGTTCGGGTCATCGCTGAAGAAGACCTTCATCATGCCGGCGATGATGGTCGCCGAGAGGATGAAGACGAAGCCGTAGGTGGGAATGGAGAAGAGCGTCCCGGATTCGCGGATGCCACGGAGGTTGCCGAGGGCGATCAGGGCGATCAGGAACACGGCGACGGGCACCCTGATGCCGTCGACATCGGGGGCGGCCGAGACAATCGCCTCGACCGAGGCGGCAATGCTCACAGCGGCGGTGAGGGTGTAGTCAATGAGCAGGGCGGCGGCGGCGATGAGCCCGGCGAGGACGCCCAGGTTTTCGAGGGCGACGGTGTAGGCGCCACCGCCGGCGGGGTAGGCCTTGATCAGCTGGCTGTAGGAGACGACGACAATCCCGAGGAGGGCCGTGATGGCCATGGCGATCGGGAGCGAAAGGTGGATCGCCGAGGTCCCCGCGAGGACGAGGATGAGGAGGATCTCCTGGGTTGCATAGGCCGTGGAGGAGAGCGCATCGGAGGAGAAGATGGCGAGGGCTACCTTCTTGCTCAGGCGCTCCTCGGAGAGGCGCTTGCTGTTCATCGAGGTGCCGATGAGCCAGTCTTTCAGGTCGCGGAAGCGGCCACCCCAGCCGCTGCGGCGCTCGGCATACTCGGTCGCTTCGAAGTGGCCGGCCCCGGTCTCGACAATGCCGGCTTTCGGGAGTTCGACCCGGTAGCGGGAGACGCGGCCCTGCTTATCGGTTGCCGGAGTGAAGTGGGGCCCACCGCCCGAGGATGGCATACCGGTTAGACTACCCCCGGGTGTGGCGTGGCGCCACGCTCCGGTTTCCCCTCGTTTGCCGTCGAAAGGGCCAGCCGGGACCCTCCTCCGGGCCGGATTGCCCTTCCACCGCGGTGGCGCCTGTTGAAGGATAAGTGAAATGTTGATCCTCTGTACGACCGATGGTTCGCACCAGTCTCTCCATGTGCTGCCGCATGCGGCCGCGCTTGCCCAGGCGATGGGGATGGAGCTTGCGTTGGCGCGCATCTACGAAGGTGGCGCTGAGACACAGGGTGATGGTGACCGGGTGAAGGACCTGCACTCGGCGCTGGAGCAATGCGGCGCAACCGGACGCCCGATTGTGGCGTGGCGGCAGGATGGCGAGGACACGGCGAGCGCCATCGCGCGGGTGGCCACGGAGGCGGGAGCCTCGCTGATCGCGATGGACTCGCGCGGCGTGGGCGCTGTCCGTCACGCGGTATTCGGGAGCACCGCTATCAACGTCCTTCGCAAGTCAGGCTGCCCGGTGCTCGTGACCGGGCCTGCGGCCGGGCCCGCGGCCACGGCCGACGCCTACCGGCTGGCCATCACGACAGACGGCAGCCCGGCGTCGCGCTCAGCGTTCGTGAAGCTGGGGCCGCTGCTGGAAGCGTCGTGCCTGGCGGTGTCGGTCATCGGGGTGTATGTGCCCGAACTGGCCGATGCGCCGCTGACCATCGAGCTGGAGCGGCGGGAGGCGACCTGCCGGGCGGCGGCAGCGATGCTGCCGGGCTGCATCACGCCTTCCGTCGGAGTGACCCGGGCGGAAGAGTTCGAGCGGACTGAGCACGCCATCGTCCGGGCGGCGCACGAGGCGGGCGCGAGTGCCATCGCGATGGGCACGCACGGGCGCGGGCGCAGCCTTCATCTCTTTCTGGGGAGCGTCGCGCTCGGCACGGTTGAGCGCTCGGACCTGCCGGTCATCCTCTGCGGGCAGTGAGCGGGGACCCGGCCGGGACGTCAGGCGGGCGACCGGCAGCGGCGTGGCACGCAGTCCCGGAATCGGAGGTGGCCGAGGCTTTCGCATCGCCCGAGGAAGGACTGAGCACAGCGGAGGCAGCGCGGCGCATCCAGCGCCAGGGTGAGAACACGCTGCCGGAGCCCGCGCCGCCGGGGGCGCTCGTCATCTTCGCGCGCCAGTTCAAGAGCCCGCTGATCTTCATCCTTGTCGCGGCGGCCGCGATCACCGCGCTGCTCGGCGAGTGGATCGACACCGGCGTGATCTTCGTGGTCGTCGTCCTGAATGCCTTCATCGGGCTCGCCCAGGAGTCGGGGGCGGAAAGGGCGGTGCGCTCGCTTTCGGCGCTGCTGAGCCACCGGGCGACGGTCATCCGCGACGGCCGGAGCGAACAGATCGAGAGCCGCCTGGTGGTCCCGGGCGACCGTGTGCTGCTCGAATCGGGCATCCGGGTGCCGGCCGACATCCGGCTGACGGCGGCGAACAACCTGCTCGTCGATGAGGCCATCCTCACGGGCGAGGCGGCAGCGGCGCCCAAACGCCCGGGCGCGGCCGCCGCCGATGCGGCAGCGGGCGACCAGTTCAATATGGTCCGGGCGGGGACCACCGTGCGGAGCGGCCGCGGCAGCGGGATCGTGGTCGCAACCGGGACGGCGACCGCGGTCGGCCAGATTGCGGAGACGATGCGGCGCGGGACAGCGCCGGATACGCCGCTGCAGGTGCGGCAGGGCCAGCTCGCGCGGCTTGTTGGGATCCTTGTGGCGTGCCTTTCGCTGGTGTCGTTCGCGGTAGGCGTGGCCCAGGGGAACGACATCGCCGAGATGCTCAAGGTCGCGGTCGCGCTGGCCGTCTCGGCGACACCCGAGGGCTTGCCCGTGGCCTTCACGATCACACTGGCAATCGGCGTGCGGCGGATGGCCAACCGCAAGGCGATCATCCGCCACCTGCCGGCGGTCGAGACACTGGGCAGCACGACGGTCATCGGCTCGGACAAGACGGGGACGCTGACGCGGAACGAGATGACCGTGATGGAAGCCTGGACGGCCGAGGGCACGTACATCCCGGGCACGAGGGTGGCGGCGGCCGGGAGCCCGCTGGAGCTGGTGCTCATCGCGGGCGTGGTGGCGAACGAGGCAGCGCTCGGGCGCGATAGCGCTGGTTGGGTGCCGCAGGGCGACCCGACCGAGACCGCGCTGCTGGTGGCCGCCGAAACCTTCGGGGTGGACCACGAGCGCGTGCGAGAGACGTACCGGCCGGTCTGCGACGTGCCGTTCGAGCCTGATCTGCGCTACGCCGGGGCGATCAGGGAGTTCGGCGGGGCGCACCTGTTCTTCGTGAAAGGCGCCCCGGAGCGCGTGCTGGAGATGTGCGAGACGCTCGAGGATGGCGGGCGCCAGAAGCCCATCGACCGGCAAGCGGCGCTGGCGGCGGCGGACGAAGCCGCATCGCGGGGGCTGCGCGTCATCGCGATGGCGTATGGCGAGGTGCCTCCGGGTGCGGACCCTCCGCGCGAGCCGTGGGGGCTTACCTACCTCGGCTTCGAAGCGATGATGGACCCGCCGAGGGAAGGTGTGCTCGAGGCCGTGCGGGGGTGCCGGGCCGCGGGCATCCGGGTGGTGATGATCACCGGGGACCACGCCGCGACGGCGCTGGCCATCGCGCGGATGCTGGGCATCACCTCGGGGCCCGGGACGCTGGTGGAGGGGCGGGAGATCGAGGAGCTAAGCGACGAGGCCCTCGCCGAGCGGATGCGGACCGCGGCGGTGTGCGCGCGCATGTCTCCCGAGCACAAACTCCGCGTGGTGCAGGCGCTCCAGCGCGAGGGCAACGTGGTGGCCGTCACCGGCGATGGCGTGAACGACGCGCCGGCGCTGCGGGTGGCGGACCTGGGGATCGCGATGGGCGAATCGGGGACGGACGTTGCGCGCGAAGCCGCAGACATGGTCCTGGCGGACGACAACTTCGTGAGCATCTACGAGGCGGTGCACGAGGGCCGGACCACCTTCGACAACATCCGCAACGTGACGTTCTTCCTGCTTTCAACGAGCGGTGCGGAGATCGCGTTCATCCTCACCGCGCTGGTCTTGGGCTGGGAGATCCCGCTCCTGGCCGCGCAGCTGCTCTGGCTCAACCTGGTGACCGACGGGATCCAGCACATCGCGCTGGCCTTCGAGCCGGGTGACCGTGACATCCTGGAGCGGCCACCTCGGGCGAAAACGGAGGGCATCCTCTCGCGGCTCCTCTGGGAGCGCGTCGCGCTCACGAGCCTGGTGATGGGTGGCGGCATCCTCTTCCTTTTCCGGTGGGAGCTGGACAACGGCCAGACGCTGGAATATGCGCGGTCGGTTGCGCTGACCGGGCTGGTGGCGTTTGAAGCGTTCCACGTGGGTAACGCGCGTTCGGAATACGTGTCAGCCTTCCGCAAGAGCATCGTTTCGAACCGGTTCCTGGTGGTGGCGACGGTGGCGGCGGTGGGACTCCACGTGGGTGCGCTCTACGTCCCGGCGGCCCAGTACGTCCTGAGGGTGGAGCCGATCCACCTGGATTCGTGGCTGCGGATCGTGGTGGTCGCGTCGACGGTCCTGGCGGCAATCGAGCTCCACAAGCTTGCCCGGAGACCCCCGGGGAGACGCGAAGCCGCCATCGCCGGGGCAGGGTGACGCATAGAAAAAAGGTGCTAGGGTACTGGCACCAACATCATCCCCGCGACCGGGAGTTGAGATGGACCGCGCCGAGACCGCATCGAACGACACCTATATCCGCGACCTGCCGCTCCTGGCACGGCTCCCGGACGACGACCTGAAGGCGCTGGCCGCGCGTGGGCGGGTGCGCCGCTTCACCGCCGGGGGCACGATCTTCAATGAAGGTGACCCGGGCGATTCGCTCTACGTGGTGATCGAGGGCAGGGTCCGGATCAGCCGCGTTTCCGGTTCGGGCGATGAGGCCACCCTTGCACTGATGGGGCCGGGCGATTGCTTCGGGGAACTCTCGCTGTTCGATGGGAGGCCGCGTTCAGCAACGGCGACGGCTACGGCCACCACGCGGGCCTTCGTGGTCTCACGCGATGACTTCGTGGCCTGGGTGCGGGAGCGTCCGGAGGCGTCACTGGCGTTGCTCGAAACGCTTTCGCTGCGCCTGCGGCGGACTGACGAGACGGTCACGGACCTCGTCTTCCTGGACCTGGCCCACCGGCTGGCGAAACACCTGCTCACTTTGGCGGCGTCTCTGCCGGAGGGCGAAGCGCGGCGGAAGCAGCGTATCCAGGTGACCCAGGCCGAGCTGGCCTCGATGCTGGGCGTGAGCCGGGAGAGCGTGAACAAGCAGCTCAACCAGTTCGCCCGCGATGGCTGGATCAGCCTCGGGCGGGGGGCGGTGATGATCGATGACGGCGAGGCGCTGCGGAAGTTCGCCTGATGGCTAAACCGGGCCCAAGGGGGGCCCGGCAGGTGGTGTGACCCGGATGCTTGCCCTACTTCGGGACGCGGCCGGAGGCGAGCTTGGCCATCTCCACCAGGTCCGCGGTCTGGACGTTCTGGCGGCCGATGCTGACGGACATGGA
This sequence comes from uncultured Anaerolineaceae bacterium, assembly GCA_964603275.1. Taxonomy (GTDB): domain Bacteria; phylum Chloroflexota; class Dehalococcoidia; order Tepidiformales; family Tepidiformaceae; genus Amarobacter. Next base: position 8,138 of record CAZRUZ010000033.1, read on the forward strand.
CATGCCATCGAAGAGCACGTTGAGGCTGTTCCCGACGCGGTACGCGTCATCGCCGATGCCGGAGACGGGCTCGAGCGGTTCGGTATAGAGCGCTTTGCCCTCCTTGTAGAGACGTTCGACGGTGTACTTCTGGCTCTTGAGCGCCTCGGACAGGCCGGAATCGCGGAGGACGGAGACCTGGGCGATGGTGAGGGAGGTTTCGCCGGTGGAGCCCCAGGTGCAGATGGCCTGGCCCATGGGTGACTCGACGTAGTCGGAATCACCCTCATCCATCTTTTCGCCGGCGAGGGATTCGAGCTCGGCGGCGGTGATTAGCGCGCAGGCATCGTACTTCCCCGCTTTGGCCGACGTGCTGCCTTCGTCAGAGCCTCCGCCGGAGGCGGGCGCATCATCATCGCCCCCGCAGGCGACGGAGAGGAGGAGGGCGGCGCTCAGGGCGCCGACGGCGAGTGCGCGAGCCGGGAATGTGAACAGCATGTTGGGATACCTCGACGGTGATGGTGCAGGTTTGACCACCGGCCGCCGCGGATCTTACAGCCGCCGGCAAGCGGCGGGCCGTCATACCAACCCGGAAGCGTCGGCCTCAAGGCCGAGGGCGCGGATCGTCTCCGGGGTAGGGGCGCCGGTCGCCGGGTCCCAGCCCTGCTCGATGTAGTAGCCGGTAACGATCTCGTCGAGCTGCTGGGCGGTGAGGCCCTGGTGCTTCGGCAGGTCTTCGGAGAAGCGCTTCGGGAGGCGGTCATCGGCGCGGGTCAGGCCTTCGCGCATGTTGAAGAGGCGGGCGAGGGTGAGCCCGCGATGGGCGGTGGTCACCATCTCTGCCTGGCCGATGCCCCAGCCGGTGACGGCGTTGAGGATCTGCGCGGTCTGGTCATCGTCATAAGCGAGGAAGTGGCACATGCCAACCTGGTTGCGGAGGCCGTTCTTGTCGCCGGTCTGGCGCATGTGGTCGCCGCCGGTCGGGGCGAGCAGGTAACTCGCGCGCATGCCGGGCATGTGGCGCGGGTCGTGCATAGCCATCTCCATGCCCTTTACGGTGGTGAGGTAGGCATCAGACCCTTGGCCGAGCTTCGTGGCCGCGCGCTGCGAACCCTCCGCCAGGAGGTCACCGATGCCTTCGCGCTTCGCGATCATCTGGAGCATCTGGACGACGGCATCGCCATCGCGGAACTGGAGGTTCACGCCGTCCGTATCTTCCGGGGTGAGGACGCCCTTCTCCCAGGCCTCCATCGCCCATGCGACCGTCGACCCCGCGGAGATGGTATCCATGCCCATCATGTTGCAGATCTCGTTGGACTTGCAGACCGCCACAATGTCATCGACGCCGAGATTGGTGCCGAGTGACGCGAGCGATTCGTACTCGGGCCCGCCGTATTTGGGGTCCACGCGGTAGCGGTGTTGCGGGTCGACGGCGACCCTGACGCCCTTACGCGTCACGCCGGCGTCTTCCTCTCGCATTTCGATCTGGACGACCTTCTTGCAGCGGACGGAACAGGCGAAGCAGGCCTCCATATCAATGCGCACCTGCTCCTTCAGGGCGATGGCATCCACCCTGGCGGTACCCTCGAAGCTGCCGAGGCGGTAGTTCAGTGCCGGGATGCCGCCGTCCAGGCTCTTACCCTGCATGGCGCCGCCGGTGCCGTATTCGTGGAAGCCGCGGTGCACCTGCTCGACGGTGCTGCTGACCCACTTCGAGATGGCCAGGAGGGCCGGCTGGCCCGCAATCGGGACGGGGGTCTTGCCGCGGACGGCGATGGCCTTGAGCTTCTTCGAGCCCATGACGGCGCCCATGCCGCTGCGCCCGGCGAACTCGTTCAGATCGTTGGCGACGTTGGCGAAGCGGACCAGATTTTCGCCCGCGGGGCCGATCTGGGCGACGCGGATGCGGGGGTCGCCCAGCTCCTCGCGGATGGCCTCCTGGACGTCACCGGTCACCTTGCCCCAGAGGTGGGCCGCATCGCGGATTTCCGCCCGGTCTTCGGTAAGCCAGAGGTAGACCGGGGTCTCAGAGACTCCATGCACGACGATCGCGTCCCAGCGGGCGCGTTTAAGCTCGGCGCCCCAGAAGCCGCCGGCCTCAGCCTCGCCGAACCCGCCGGAGAGCGGCGACTTCGCGCCGACGCTGTGGCGGCCCGCTCCGGGCACGGGCGCTCCAGTCAGCACGCCGGGCGCGAACACCAGGACGTTGTTGGGCCCGAGCGGGTCGGCGCCCTTCGGTACGTACTTCAGCAGGTAATGGCCGATGAAGCCGCGGCCGCCGCCGTACGTGCGGAAGAAGGCATCGCCCGGTTCCTCGATGGTGGTGGTGCGGGTGGCCAGGTCGACATGGAGGATCCTGTTCCAGTAGCCGAAGCGGTCCATGCGCGTACCTTACGGGGCCGGGGGCGGCGGAAGGAAGTCAGCCGCCCTCCATGGGGCTGAAGAGGACCACCTCATCGCCATCGCGGAGCAGCGAATCGCGCGCGCCCTGTTCGCCGTTGATGCCGATGGTGACGTCCTCGGCCGGCGGCACGCCCGCGGCGGCAAGCAACGCGGCAACGGTCGAGCCGGGGGGCAGGGCGAATTCGCGGGCGGCCTCGGCATCTTTCGGGGCAAAGCGGCGAAGGTCGGCGAACAAGGAGAGCCGGACGGTGATTGCGGGCGGAGTCCCCGGATTGGGCATGAGGCATCGCTGGAGTGGGATCGAGGGGAGTATAGCGGGAGACAATCAGCGGGCAGCGAGCGCGCGTTCCAGGCCGCTGAAGGCGTCGATCACCTCGGCTGCTTCGAACGCGCGGTTGCGCCGTCCGACACGGACAGGCCGAAGGATGCTGGCCTCAACAAGCCGTGCGACCGCCTCGTTCGCCGCCTGGTAGGTGCGGCCGGTCAGCCCGGCGGCACTCGCGACGGTCACGATCGGCGCTCCCGGGAGCATGGCAAGCAGGAGATCGGTTGTCGACCCCCGCCGTACCGGCCCAAGCCGGGCCCGCCATGCGTCCGCGAGTTCCCGGGCGCGCGTTTCGTAGTCCAGTGCTTCGCTCACCGCCCGGGTGCAGGCGCTGGCGAACACGCTGATCCACCGGTTCAGGCCTTCGTGGGCTGCCGTTGACGACGGGTCGCCGTCGTACCGGGTCGCCATCAGCCCGGCAACGTACTGCTGCGCCTGCGCCGCCAGGACCAGGGAGACAGGTGGGAGCACGCGCGAAGCAAGGCCGCGCCGGCGCAGGACAACCTGGATGAGCGCCCGGCCGATGCGGCCGTTGCCATCGACGAACGGGTGGATGGTCTCAAACTGGGCATGCGCGAGGGCCGCCTGCACCACCGGCGAAAGGCTCTCTTCGTTGCAGAACCGGCAGAGGTCTTCGAGTAGCGGCTGCACGGCATCCGGCGGTGGCGGGACGAACACCGCGGAGCAGGGGTTGTACCCGCTTCCCCCGGTCCAGTTCTGTTCATCGCGGATGCGGCCCGCCGACCCCGAGAGACGCGTGCCCGAAAGCAGCAGGCGGTGCATTTCAAGCAGGTGGCCGACGGTGATCGCAGTGGCCTCGGAGACCGAATGGATCGCCCAGCGGACAGCGTTGATGTTTGCGAGGACCTCCTCGGCGGTCACATCCCGGGGCTCGTCACCGAGGGTATCGGCGGCCTCGGCGCGGAGCAGACGGCGGGCGCCGACTTCGAGACCCTCGATCCGCGACGATGCGACGGCCTCGGCCCGGAGCAGCAGCCGCGCCACCGCCTCGGAGTCCACGAGCGCGGCAGCCGAACGGTCCAGGCGCCCCACGGCCGCTTCGGCATCAGCGACATCGGCGGCCACCCCGCCATCAAGCGTGATCGGGCGGTCCATGAGATCGTCAGGGAGATAGGCGCGGTACTCGCAGGCGCCGCGGTCGCGCCGGGAGTGCCCCACACCGGGGCTTGCGGGCCAGGTGAGACGCAGGGACGTTGCCATGGCTATTCAAGGTTAACACACAACCTTGAATAAGACCTCTCCATATTCAAGGTTATTGGCCAACCTTGAATATGGGTCGCCGCTGTTCAAGGTTGCGGACTGCAGGGTGGAGGGGCGCGCGTCAGCCGGAATAGCCGCGGTTCCAGCGGAAGAAGAGGCGGGCCGCGGCGAAACTCGCCGCCAGCCACGCGACCAGGACAAGGAGCACGCGCTCGAGCTGCCATTCGCCGCCATAGTCATCGACCGCGACCCAGTCGGGCAGGAAGACGTAGCGCAGGCCCTGGACCATCCACTTCAGCGGGAAGGCCGCAGCGATGGTTTGGAGGAACGGCGGCACCTGGGAGTACTGGAGGAACACGCCCGAGATGAACTGCAGCACGAGGTACGGCGGCTGGACAATCGCGGCCGCGGACGATGAGCTGCGGATGAGCCGGGTGTAGGCGACCCCCAGGAGCGAACACGCCGTGACGCCGAGCAGGAACACGGCGACCAGCACGGCCCACTTTTTCGGGTCGGTGGGGAGCGAGACACCGTAGAAGGCCACGCCAATGGCGAGGATGAGCACGACGATGACGAACGCCGTGAAGAGCGCGAGGCCCACCTTGCCCGCGAAGTAGGCGCTGCGCGGGAGCGGCGTGCCCGAAAGCCGCCGCAGGAGGCCATCGTGCTGCTCCACCGCGATGGTCATCGCGAGACTGGCGAAGGTGGCACTGACGATACCGGAGGCGATCATGCCGGGGACGAAGTACTGCGAGAACTCGACCTGTTTCGCGCCCGGCGGGCCATCGATCTCGCCGCTGAAGATGGTGGAGAAGATGACCACGAAGAGCACGGGCAACAGGAACGTGAAGAACACCTGGTCCGGAGCGCGGAAGAAGGTCTTGATCTCGATGCGGGCGCGTTCGAGCGAGAGGCGGATGAGCCGGCCGGTGGCGTTCGGCCGGAACTCACCGGAGCCGGCAGGAAGGGTGCTCATGGGGCAGCTCCTTCGGCCGCCTCGACCATCGCGAGGTAGATGTCTTCGAGGCTCGGGCGGGTGACCGAGAGGCCAGGGATCTCGGGCTCGCCGTTGGCCTCGGCCCAGCGCGCGAGTGCCGCAACGACTGCCGTCGGGGTGGCCGTCATGATGGCGACGCGGCCGTCCGTGGTCACGGGCTCGGTCCCGATGTCCGGGAGCGGCTTCCCGGCGAGGTTGCCGTGGAGCGAAAAGGAGACGCGTGCGAGGGCGCGCTCGCGGCCACCGATTTCGCGCGGTGTGCCAACCTCCACCAGCTGGCCGTTGATGATGACGCCGACGCGATCGGCCAGGTTCTCGGCCTCGTCCAGGTAGTGGGTCGTGAGGACCACGGTCTTGCCCAGGCGTGTGAACTCGCGCACGACCTCCCACATCTGGCGGCGGCCCTGCGGATCGAGCCCGGTGGTCGGCTCATCGAGGAAGATGAGCTCGGGGTCACCCACGATGCCCATGGCGAGGTCGACCCGCCGCTTCTGCCCGCCGGAAAGGTCCTTGCAGCGGCTGTTGCGCTTGTCACCCAGGCCCACCATGTCGATGACGCGCCGGGGTTCGAGCGGGCGGGGGTAGAAGGTAGCGAAGTGCGAAACGATCTCGTCAGGGGTGAGGTGTTCGAAGAACCCGGCCGACTGGAGGACGATGCCGAGGCGGGCACGCCAGGCGAGGTCGCCCTGTTCCGGGTCGACGCCGAGGACGGTGGCCTCGCCGCTGGAGCGGGCGCGGAAGCCTTCCAGGATCTCCACAAACGTGGTCTTGCCGGCGCCGTTCGGGCCGAGCAGGGCGAACACTTCACCGGGCGGGATCTCAAGATCGACGCCCCGCAGCGCTTCGAGGTCGCCGTAGCGCTTGCGGACGCCGTGGGCGGAGACGGCAGCAGTCACGGCTGCAGGATAGCGGGTTTCGGGGAAATTCCGAGCCGGGCACGCACGACGGCGGCGCGGTGCTCGAGGCGGTCGAGTGCGCGGGTGTGTTCCCACTCGGCGCGGTGGCGAGCGGAGAGGCTGGGCTGGCTCACCTCGCGGTGGCGAGAGTTGGCGTAGTCTCGGGCGGTGTTTTCGAACACTGGTCTGTCCTTCGTGGATAGTAGACAGTGACACTATCCGATAGTCCCACTATCCTTGTCAATAGCTTTCTTTCCCGGGGGTCGCGTGAAAATCTCCGAGCTGAGCGAACGCACGGGCGTCTCGATCGCGACGCTGAAGTTCTACCTGCGCGAGGGGCTGCTCCAGCCGGGCGCGTTGACGGCGCCGAACCAGGCCGACTATGGCGAAATGCATCTGCGCCGGGCGCGGCTCGTGCGGACGCTGCGCGAGGTTGCCCACCTCAGCATTGCCCAGATCGCCGCGATCACCGGGGCGCTCGACCGTGGCGAAGACCTGTACGCGGTGATGGGCGCGACCGTGGATTCGCTCGGGGAGCGGCAGCCCGGCGCGTGGACGCCGGAGCAGCAGCAGGCGGCGCCGGAAATCGACCGGCTGCTGGCCGCACTGGACCTGCCCACCCGGGGGGAATCCCTCGCGCGGGACCAGCTCATCACCTCGCTGGCGGCCATCCGCGAGACGCTGTTTCCCGGGTTCCCGGTTGAGTCACTCGTGCTCTACGCCCGGGCCGCCGCGGACATCGTGGACGCGGAGGTGCGCGCGACTCCGGGGATGTTCGAGGTCGAGCCGGAACTGGCGCTCGACCGGTCGGTCCTCGCGCTGACGCTCTTCGAGCCGGTACTGCTCGCGTTCCGCCGGCTCAACCACGAGAAGCTGGCGGCGAGCCGCCTCGCGGCCAGACCCGGGGTGGGTTAGTCGACCAGCGCCTCGATGACCGCGCTGACGATGGCGTCGGCCTTCGCGCGCATTTCTTCGTCGGTCGCATCCTGAATGGGGTGCGGGACGAAGATGCGGCGCACCTCCGGCAGACCGAGGGCGTTCGCCTGCACGTGAGCGGCGTCGCGGAACTCGGTCGAGGCGATGAAGACGGCGGGCTTGCCGTTAATTTCGAACCAGGTCGTGTCGTGCACACTGCACGTCGTGCAGGACCCTCAGTCGGCGAGCGCTTCGATGATGAAGCCACACTCCTCGGCGATCTTGCGGCGCAGGTCTTCGGGCGCCGGTTTGGTGAAGGTGGGCTTGCTGTAGTGCCGGAAGTCCACGCGGGGGAGGCGCTCGCGCAGGCGTTCTTCGAGCCTGGCGATGAGTACATCACCGCGGGGCTTGGAGATGTTCAGGAGCGCGACCGTGCCGGTGATTTCCTCCGGCCGGGCGGCCAGCTGGCGGCGGACGGGGACGCGCTCATCGGTGGGGTCAAGGATGGTGGTGGACATGGGGCACCTCCGTGGTTGGGGGCATTATGCGGCATCCGGGGCAGACCCGGCCGCGAACGGCCGCCCGGCTAGTCACGGCCAATCGACTCGCGGCCAAGTAGCAGCCTGTCCAGCGTTGCGAACACCCAATGCTCCGCTTCGTCGAACGACATGCCGAAGTCGCGGCTCAGTTGGAAGTACGACTCGTTCGACGTGATGACCGCCATGGCCATGGCTGCGGCATCGACGGAAAGCCCGTCGCGCAGTGCGCCGGACTGAGACAGCACGCCGGCCACGCCCCACATTCCTGCGCGATGCCGCCTACGGCCCTCGTCCAGGATTGCGCCCATCTCGGGCTCCGAACCGCTGGCCACAATGACTGTCGCGATGATGTCGCCGCATTGCTCCATGACCTGTCTGGTCAGCCGGACCGACAGGCGGAGCACCTGTCGGGGGTCGCTTTCGGCGGCCATTTGGGCCTCGATCTCGCGGATTCCGGCTTCCTGGTCGATGAGATCGTTCATTTCGCGCAGGAGTGCTTGCTTCGAGCCAACGCTGGAGTAAATGGTCTGGATGGCGACGCCTGCCTCCCGGGCGATATCGGCCATCGAGGTGCCGGCGTAGCCCTGCCGGGCAAACAGTTGGCGGGCTGTCCGGACAATCGCCTGCCTGGTGGCCTGGACCTGCGCCTTCCGCGCGCTTGATGTGTAGCGGCTCATCTTGACACCCGTCTCGCGGTCTTTCTACACTCCACGCACTCACTAGAATGGCATTCTAGCGAATTTGGTCATCGCCTGCGCAGGCGGGGTGAACACGAGGAGGAATACCCATGCAGAGAACGATCGTAAACCCTTGGACGTGGCAGGACGAATTCGGGTTTGTCCAAGCGATCGAGGTGACCGGCGCCCAGCGCACACTCGTCTGCTCCGGGCAGGCATCGCAAGCGGGCGATGGCGCACCGTTGCACCCGGGCGACATGCGCGCCCAGACGTTGCAGGCGCTGACCAACCTGGAGACCGTCCTTTCGCACGCTGGCTTCGCCCCGGCGGACATCGTGCGGGTGCACATCTACACGACCGACGTAGACCGCTTCCTCGCGGAAGGCGCCGAGGAGTGGGGGGGCTGGCTCGGGCAGGCCGGCTGCCAGGCAACGGCCACGCTCCTTGGCGTGGCCCGTCTCGCCTTCCCAGAACTCCTTATCGAGTTCGAAGCGACGGCAGTGGCGTAATTCCGGACAAGGGAGGTAAGCGACCGTGTCAGTTTCAGAGGACCGGACGAATCCGTGGCTATGGACGCTGGTGGGGAGCCAGGTGGTGCTGGCAGCTGCCCTGGCAGCGATCGTGCTCATCAACGGGGTCATCATTCCGCCGTTGATCGCGTTCTCCGTCCTGTGCGCTGGCATGGCCGGTGCACTGGTGCGATGGAGCAGTCGGCGGTGGCTCACCGGGTTGGCGGCCGCATTGAGCGGCCTGATTCTCATCAGCAGCGTGCCGTTCTTCGTCGAAGACCTGGCACATCCTGAGACGTTCTCCACGTTCTTCCCGGCAGGTATCGCCTCGGTAGCGGCGCTCGTGGGCGTTGCGGCGGGGATAGCGGGTGCGGCACAGCGGGCGCCCGTGATGCCGCGGCTCGTCGCAAGTGCGGCCGCGACCGTGGTGGCAATCCTGTTTGGCATCTCGCTGGCCGCCACGTTGAACCTGGAAGGAGACGCCCGGGCAGAGGGAGACCTCATCATCGTCGGCGAGGGCTACGAGTTCCGGCCGGGGACAATCACCGTGCCTTCCGGGCGCGTGGGCATTTACATCGAGAATGAGGACCTCGTCCGGCATACCTTTGTGATCGAGGGCAGGAACGTGAAGCAGGAGCTACCGGGCTCGACCAGCCGCCGGTTGGAAATCGATCTCCCGGCCGGGGAATACCGCTTCTACTGCGACGTACCCGGCCACGAGAAGATGGACGGTACGCTCACCGTCTCCTGAGGTCCCTGCCCTACTCCCCGATCTCCACCGTGGTCATCTGGCTACCCATGGGGCCGCTGACCCAGCCGCCGAGGTAAGCGGCGAACTTCCCCGCCTCGCCACCGGCCACCACGAGCGTGATCATTTCCTTTGAGCGGAACTTGGGCACGCGCGTGTCGAGGCCGATGCGTTCGGCCTGGGCCGGGGTCAGGCCCTCGGCGCAGGACTCGTCGCGCAGGAGTTCACGGGCGGGCCGGGCGGTCACTTCCTGGATGCGTTCGCGTACCTGGTCCTTGCTCCAGCCGTCCTTCGCGAAGGTGTCGACATGTTCGGGCGGCACCACGAGGACGATCTCGCCGTGGTTGTACTGCTTTGGGTGGCCGGCGGTCGCCAGTGCCAACCCGTAGCTGGTCGCGAGCGATTCCGCCCCGCGCGAGAGCTGGTCGATGATGCCGTTGGGCGCGCCGCCCGCGTAGACCGTGACGGTGCTCTGTTCGCGGCGGAAACCGCGCTCAACGTGGAGCGGCTCCCAGTTGCTGCGCTCTTCGAACTCGGCGAAACAGAAGGTGTACTTGCCCGGCTGGCCGAGGGCCGCGCGGTCGACCTCGCCCGGGCGGCCGCCGCCGACGTTCCGCACGACAAGCTGGACCGCGCGCCCGATCGTCGCGTTGGCGCGGTTGCCCTGGCCGAGCACGTTCATCCGGTAGTTCATGCCGATGCGGTCGCGGATCGGGCCGTTCACGATGATGACCGGGGTCGGGAAGTGGGTGGTCGCGAGCACGCCATGCATGTTGAACTGCTCGGTCGTGATGGCCTCGACGGCTGCGATGACAACCGGCAGGTACTCGGGCTTGCAGCCGGCCATCACCGCGTTGATCGCGATCTTCTCGACCGTGACCGGCGCAAGGTTGGGCGGGACGATGCCGATGACCTCGTGCGGGTCGCGTTTTGTCCCTCCGAGCATCCGCAGCACGCGCTCGGGTGTCGGCGGGATGACCGGAAGCCCATCGGTGAGGCCCTGGTCGAACATGAACTCGAAGACGTCGTCGGCTTCGCCAACGTCGATACGGCGGGCGCGCAGGGGGTTCCCTTCCATCTCGGCGGCGAGGCGTTCCGCGATGCCCGGCTCGACCGACTTCGAACCGCAGCCCGGGCGCGAGACCGGGTAGGCGGACCAGTCGATCACCGGCGGAGGCGCGAGCGTGATGGTGATGAGGCGGTGGAAGAGCCTCTGCCAGTCATCGCGGCCAAACCCGACAAAGCGCTCCAGCTCATCACCATTGGGCCCGGCGAGGATGACCGTGGGCACGGTATCGAGGTTGTAGCGGTAGGAAACGTGCAGCTTCGAATCATCGAGCATGGGCGCGATCAGTCCGAAGCGCTCGACCAGCCGCGCGTTACCATCGGCGTCCTGGCCGATGCACCACACGTCCATGGCCTCGCCGAACGTCTCCGCGGCGGCCTGGATGAGCGGCATCGAGAGGACGCAGGTGGGGCAATCCTCCTTGACGAAGCAGAGCAGGCTGTGGCGGCCGGTGGGGAAGGCGAACCCCGCGGCGGAAGCATCGGAGAGGGTGAAGGCGGGGAGGGCGGTCATGAGGGGAGTTTACGGGAGGGAGAGGAAGTTCGAAGGACGACGTGCGAAGTGCAGGCCCTGCGCTTCACCGCCCCTCGCCAATTTCGTCCGGACGGTATCTACTACGTGCATGGAAGACTTTCTCTGGGGCATCTGGAACGGGCTGACGGCGTGGCCGTTGCTGATCATCCACATCTTCGACTGGTGGGAGAGGTACCCGGTGTACAACGTCGTGCGAGACGGGGGCTGGTACCAGTTCGGGTTCCTGCTGGGCGCGGGCTCGCCGTTCCT
>CAZRUZ010000034.1:0-17410 GCA_964603275.1 uncultured Anaerolineaceae bacterium
GCCAATTGGTATACTTAGCCTAGCGATTTCTCCTGCCCACAATCGCCGGAGCCTGCCCCGTGTCCATCGAACCTTCCTCGAACGTCCGCCCCGTCCAGATCGAAAACGAGATGCGCACGAGCTACCTCGATTACGCGATGAGCGTGATCGTCTCGCGCGCGCTGCCGGATGTCCGCGACGGACTGAAGCCGGTCCAGCGGCGCATCCTCTGGGGCATGTTCGAAGGCGGGGCGCGGGCAGGCACCGCCTTCCGCAAGTCCGCTGGATCTGTCGGCGAGGTGATGAGCAAGTACCACCCACATGGGGACCAGGCGATCTACGACACGCTGGTCCGCATGGCGCAGGATTTCTCCCTGCGTTACCCGCTGGTCGATGGCCAGGGCAACTTCGGTTCGGTCGATGGTGACCCGCCGGCGGCGATGCGCTACACCGAAGCGCGGATGTCGGCGATTGCCGAAGAGCTTCTGGCGGATATCGACCAGAACACGGTGGACTTCGAACCGAACTACGACGGCCGGCACCAGCAGCCGACGATCCTGCCTTCGCGCCTGCCGAACCTGCTGCTAAACGGCTCATCGGGCATCGCCGTGGGGATGGCGACCAACATCCCGCCGCACAACCTGGGCGAGCTGGCCGACGCGATCTCGCTCCTCATCGAAGAGCCGGGATCGACGCTGGATGACCTGCTGAAGATCGTGAAAGGGCCTGACTTCCCGACCCACGGCATTGCGCTGGTGGGGAAAGACAGCGAGCAGGTGCGGCTGGCCTATGGCGAAGGGCACGGCAAAGTGACCATGCACGCCCGGACGAGCATCGAAGAATCGAGCCGGGGCCGGACGAGCATCATCGTGACCGAGCTGCCCTACCAGGTGAACAAGGCACTCCTGGTGGAGAAGATCGCCGACCTGGTGCGCGATAAGAAGATCGAGGGCATCGCCGACCTGCGGGACGAATCGGACCGGAACGGCATGCGCATCGTGATCGAGCTGAAGAAAGAAGGCTCGGTCACGCAGATTAAGAACCTGCTGTTCAAGCACACGGCGATGCGGTCGAGCTTCTCGATGAACATGATGGCGATCGTGAACGGGGCGCCACGGCGGCTGGGGCTCAAGCGCGCGCTCGAGCTGTTCATCGACCACCGGCGGGAGGTGGTGCGGCGGCGCACGGAACACCAGCTGGAGAAGGCGCGCGAGCGCGAGCACGTGTTGCAGGGCCTCCTGCGGGCCATCGACATGCTGGACGCGGTGATCGCGACCATCCGGGCTTCGGAATCGGCCAGTAATGCGCTCGAACTGCTGCAGGGCGAGGGCCTCGTGCAGGAAACGCGGCTCCCGGCGGGCAGCCCGGCAGCGCTGCGGCAATTGGCCCGCCAGAACCCGTTCACTTTCACGGAGATCCAGGCGCGGGCCATCCTCGACATGCAGTTGCGCCGGCTGGCCGCGCTCGAACGACAAGCCCTGCTGAACGAGTACGAGGAACTGATCAAGAAGATCAGCGAGCTCGAGGACCTGCTCGCGAACCCGAGGAAGATCGATTTCCTCATTCGTGACGACATGCTGGAGATGAAGAAGAAGTACGGCGATGCCCGGCGCACGGAGATCGTTGAGGCGGACCCGGAGGATTTCCGCGAGGAAGACCTGATCGCCCACCAGGACAGCGTGATCACGCTGAGCATCCGCAACTACATCAAGCGGATGCCGCTGGAGGAGTTCCGGCGCCAGAAGCGCGGCGGGCAGGGCGCTCGCGGCGCCCCCACGCGCGAGGAAGACGCCGTGATGAAGCTGGTGGTCTGCGATACGCACGACAACCTGCTGTTCTTCACCGATAAGGGGAAGGTGTACCACCTCCGCGCGTACGACGTGCCCGATACGAAGAAGCAGGCGAAGGGTCTGCCGATTGTGAACCTGATCGAGATCGAGCCCGGGGACCGGGTGACGGCGATCCTGGTCATTAAGAGCTACGAAGCGGACTTCATCCTGCTCGCGACCCGGCTGGGCGAGATCAAGAAGACGCTCCTCAAGGACTTCGAGGAAGTCCGCCGGAACGGGAAGATCGCGATGGACCTGGAGCCGGATGACCAGCTCATCGCGGCGCGGCTGGCGACGAACGAGACCCACGTGATCCTCGTTTCGAGCGAGGGGCAGGCAATCCGTTTCAAGATCGACGACCTGCGGCAGGCGAGCCGGACAAGCGGCGGCGTGCGAGGCATGAAGCTGGCATCGGGCGGTTACGTCGTCGGGGTGGAGACGCTGGACGACGGGGATCAGCTGCTGATCATTTCGGAGAAGGGCTTCGGCAAGCGGACGAAGGTCGAGGAATACCCGCTGCAGGGACGCGGCGGCCAGGGTGTGAAGACGCTGAACATCACGGACCGCACGGGGGCGGTTGCGGCCTGCCGGATGGTGGGCCCCGGCCAGGAGCTGATGCTGGTGACCCGTGAAGGCATCGTGGTGCGGACACGGGTGGACTCAATCAGTTTGATCGGCCGGAACACCCAGGGCGTCACGGTGATGCGCGTGGCCGAAGGCGACCAGGTGGCGAGCATCGCGGCTTTCACGATGAGCGACACCGGGCCCGGCCAACGGCAGACTGAGGACGGCAACGGCGCTGATGCTGACCAGCTGCTGAACGAGACGATCCCGCTCGAACTGGAGAGCGAGGAAAGCGACGATTAGCGCCGGGGCGGGCTGAGCGCGATGCCGTCCGGCGTGCTCTTCGGGCTCGGCGCCGCGGTTGCGTGGGGCGGCGGCGACTTCCTCGGCGGGTGGAACGCCCGGCGATTGCCCTCGACGACGGTCGCGTTCTGGGCGCAGACCAGCAGCCTGGCCATCCTCCTCTCACTGGTCCTGGTGGTACGGCCGGGGTGGGATACCACGGCCTTCGCCTGGGGGCTCAGCGCGGGGCTCTTCACCGGTTTCGGCGGAGCGGTGCTCTACCGTGGGCTGGCAACCGGGAATGCGGCTGTCGTAGCGCCGCTCTCGGCACTGGGGGCGGTTGTGCCGGTGGTGGTCTCGGTAGCGCGGGGCGAATCGCCGGGGGCCCTGGCGTGGCCTGGCATTGCGCTGGCGCTGCTCGGCATCGTCGTGGTGTCCATCCCCGGAGAAGGGGCGCGCTTCCGCAGCAACCACCACCTGGGCCCGGTCCTGATGGGACTGGCGGCGGCCCTGGGTTTCGGGTTCTTCTTCGTCCTGATCAATGAAGGCACCGGCGAAGGACGGCCGGAGCTGATCGTGTTGATCGGGGCGCGCCTGGGCTCGGCCCTGCTCATCGGCTCCACGGCGTTCGCCGGGGGCATCCGCCGGCCGGGGCGGCTCCTCCCGAGCCTGGTGGCGCTCGGCGCCATCGATGTTTCGGCGAACGGCGCGTTTGCGCTGGCGAGCACCCGCGGCAACCTGGCGGCCGTCTCGGTGCTGGCCTCGCTTTACCCGGTCGTCACCGTCGTGCTCGCCCGGCTGTTCACGAGCGAGCGGCTGACGGTGACCAGGATCGCCGGCGCGGGACTTGCCCTGGGCGGGGCCGCGCTCATCTCAGCCGCTTAACACTGGGCGTTGAACGATGCTGTCGCCTGGTGCCCGGCAAGGTCGGTTGCCACGATGACGAAGCCGGTGGCGTTGCGGGCGCTGACACCGGTCAGGGTCCCCGCCCAGGTAGTGCCGGTGGTGTTGAAGAGCTGGACCGTGTGCTGCTGCCCGCCCGAAGCCGTGAACGTCACCGCCGCGCTGCGCACGGCAACATCGTCAGTGATCGTGGCCGTGAACGAAATGCCGAGCGCGGTCACGAGGCACTGGCCCGAAACGGACTGGATGACCGGTGGCTTGCCGCCACGGCTGGTGGTCACGCTGACGAGCACGGCGCCGTTGTTCACGCGGACCTCGCCGAAGTAGGAACCCTCAGTCTGGGGCAGGAGGCCGGCATCGACCGAAACGGTGACCTCGGCAGTGCCGTTGGCGGGGATGGTCCCACCCGCCGGGGAGGCGGAAAGCCAGAGCCCGCCCGTGGTACCCACGGAGTAACTGGCCGCGCAGGATGCCTGGTTGGAGATGGTAAAGGTCTTCGAACCACCGGGGACGATCGAGAGGCTCTGGACGGAGCCCTGGAGTACCGGCACGCACGGTGTCGAGGTCGCCGTGGGTGTGGCCGTCTGGGTCGCGGTCGCGGTTGCGGTGGGGGTGGAGGTCTTCGTGGGCGAGGGGGTGCTGGTGGGCGGCAGAGTACCGGTCGCGGTGGGCGCCTGTGCGGTCGGGACGGCAGTGGCGGACCCGTCAGCGGTGGGCGACGCCTGCGGCGTTTCGCCAGCGGGTGTGGGCGCAGGAGTCGGGGTCCTCGTGGGCGCGGCCGTTGGGGATGCCGAAGCGGTGCCGGGCGCGGTTGGGCTGGGAATGGCCCCGGCAGCGGGACTGACCTTCTCCGGCCCCCCGCCATCGAGGCGGGAGAGCGCGACGGGGCTCTGGGGGATGAACAACAGCGCGATCAAGGCCGCCGCGAACATAGAGAGGAGGGCGCCGACCTTGAACACGCCGGGCCCGGCCCCTCCGGCTCCGCCGGCTCCGGACCGGGGCAACGGGCTGCCACCGCCCGATCCTGAGCCACCGGCGCCACCCGCGCCCGCGGTGGCCGGCCCGGGCCACTGCTGCATGAGCCCTTCGAGGATGTGGGCTTTCGCGCCGGCGGGCGCGCCAATGGCGCCAAAGGCTGCGAAGGCCGCGAGCGGGGCGAGTTTCTTCTTGCGCTCCTCGCAGTCGGGGCACTGCGCCAGGTGCCGGTCGACGAGCTTGCGGGTCTCGGGCGACATCGCCTGGATGTCGGCCTTGCTGAGCACGGAATCGAGGCTCTCGCAGTACTGTCGCCCGGACTTGAACATGATGAAGGCTCCGATCGAGTCTTCGACGGCCTTTTTCAGGCGGTTGAGCATCACGTAGCCATTGTTCTTCGTGACGCCCAGCACGTCCGCGATCTCCGCGCTGTCGAGCCCCTGGCGCAGGTGCAAATCGAGCAGCGAGAGCTGTTTGGGGTCGAGCCCGGCGGCCGCCTCCCAGACGAAGGAGGCGATCGCGCTGGCCTGCGCCGCCTCTTCGGGGTCGGCGAAGCGGTCGGTATCGACAACGTCGAAGCTGACCTCTTCACCATCCTCGCCGGAGTAGGTGAGCGGGCGGGTGCGCGAGGCTTTTTCAAGCCGGTTGAGCGCGGTATTGCGGGCTATGGTGAAGACCCAGCTCTTGAAGCTCGCGCCTTTCTGCAACCCGCCGAGAGCGTTCATTGCTTTCAGGAAGGTGTCCTGGGCAATGTCAGCCGCTTCGTCGCGGTCGCGGGTCATGCGCGCGACGAAGTCGTAGACGGGATCGAAGTAGCGGTTGTAGAGCTCGGCAAAGGCTTGCTGGTCGCCAGCTTTCGCCAGTTCTACGAGGCTTGCTTCAGAGGCCTGGTCCATGCCATCCCTCAAGTGCGCCCGATGCGCCGGGTTTCCCCGTTTGTCGGAGCCCGCCTGGCCGTCGAAGCGTGCGGGCTTCGCAGGCAGGACAGGTGGACCGGGAGATTCTTACACGCCCGGCGACGCGTGGGAGCATTTCCGGGGTTTTCGAGCGGAACAGGAAGCTCGGCCACCGCAGTCCGTCCGTGCGCGACTCCGTGGCCGGGAGTGCGGATCATGGTGCGAGGCGCTGGCGTTCTTTCCACCAGCCGGCGAGGAAGCCGGCGCCGTACGTCACGTGCATGGTGGCCATGGCGGCGAAGGTGAGCACGGGGTTCGCCCCGGTCTTCGCCGAGGCCCGGCTGGCCATCAGCATGCCGCCACCGATGTAGGCAGCGCCGAGCAGGCGGAGGAGCCAACGTGCCCTGCCGGAGAACCGGCCGAGAACCCAGAGCCCCGGACCACCAATCACCATGGCCGAGGGGGCGAAGTGGCGCGGCTGGAGCGGGCGGCCGCGGGCCATGAGCGTACCCTTAGCGGCGCCGTACTCCCAGTACTGTTTGCCGAGCGCCTTGAACGTCCGGCGCGGGTAGTAGCTGCTGCGGATCGCCGGGGTGAGCCAGATCCGGCCGCCGGCCTCGATCAGGCGCGCGTTGTAGCTATCCTCGTCGGCGCCGTCGACTGACTCATCGAACCGGCCGACGACCTCCCAGACCTTCCGGTGGTAGCAGCCGAAGGGGACGGTATCGACTTCGCCCTCGGACTCCGCGTACCGAAAGCGGGCGTTGCCGACGCCGAAGGGCGAGGACATGGCGGCGGCGATGGCCATGCCCGCGGTGCCTTCGCCGATGGTCTCGATCGGGCCGCCCACGCAGGCGGCGCCGGTGCGCCGCAGGGCATCCACCGATTCGCGGACGAAATCGGTGCGCACCTTGCTGTGGGCGCCGATGATGATCCAGCAGTCGCCACGGGCGGCGTCCATCCCTTCGTTCAAGCCAGCAACGGTGATGCGGCGGGGGTTCTCCACCAGTTCGAGGCGGTGGAAGGCAGAAGGGTAGGTGGCGACCAGCTCGCGCGTGCGGTCGGTGCTGCCACCATCGGAAACGAGCACTTCGATGCCGTCGGCGCCGTAATCCTGGGCGGCGAGGGAATCGAGCAGGGCGACGATGTAGTTTTCTTCGTTCAGGCAGGGGATGACGATGGACACCAGGGGCCGTTCGGGCAAGGTGAGCGGTACATCGTCGAGCCTGGGGTGTGCAGCGGAGGCGGTCATCGAATCACCCTAGGTTTGGCGGCCGATGCGGTCAATCAGGTGGCGGGACGGGCCGGCCATCCACGATTGCACCGGCGACGGCCTCCACGCGGGCAGCGATCCGGTCGAGAGCGTGGTACTTCTCGATCCACGCGCGCCCGGCGGCGCCGGCGGCCTCGCGGGCCGTGGGATCGTCGATGAGCCGCTCGATGGCATCGGCCATCGCGGGGGCAGACGGGGCGTTGATGAACGGCGGCTCTTCCGGATAGGCGCCGGGGTGGTTGAACCAGGTGATGACGGGGCGCCCGCAGGCCATCGCTTCGAGCTCGGCCATGCCGGCGGCGCCAACCTTCACCTGACCGGAGATGACCGCATGGCGGTTGACGATCTCGGGGATCTTCCAGCGGGGCTGGTGCGCGATGAGGGTGACGGTCGGGAGCTTATCGAACTCCGGGGCGAACTCCCCTCCGGCGTAGGCGGTGATGCGGATATCCGGGCGCCGCGATGCGAGCTGGCGGCAGGCTTCAAGGGTGGTTGCCGCCCCCTTGATCTCGGTGAGCGCGCTGCAGAGGAACACATCTCGCGCATCGCGGGCAGGGGTCGATGGGGAGAAGCGCTCCAGGTCGATGGGATTGGGCAGGAACTCCGCATCGGCCCGGGTCTCGGACAGGAACTGCCGGAGGTCAGGCGTTGCGTAGAAGACGTGGCGGGCGTGGCCAAGCGCCTGCCGGGTGAGCGGGCGCGTCAGGAACGTCCTATCGCGGACATCGGAACCGTGGCAGTGGAGGATATAGGGGACGCCGGCGAGCCAGCCGAGGTTTCCGAGATAGGCGTAGTGGATGTGCGCGAGGTCGTAGCCGCCTCTCCTGAGGCGAAACACCATGTCGAGCCAGTCGGGGGCGCGGATCGGCGCCGTGATGGGCTTGAGCGCCGGGGGAAGCGTGGCGCCGAAGAGGCGGGGATGGATGTAGCCAACGTCATGACCGCGCGCCTGCAGACCCGCCCCGATCTCGGTGGCGACAGAGGCGATGTCATTGATCTCCGCGATGCGCATGGGGGTTGGCTTGCCCGGCCTCGGTCCGGCCGTGATTCAGGAGCTGCGGCTGGGGCGGAGCCACTCGACGGTATAAATGGCGATGAGTCCGAAGACCAGGGTGATGGCAATGGCGACGGCGACACGGCCCATCATGGAGCCTGCGAGGTTGCCCGATGCGCTGTAGCTGAGGGACACGTAACTCTCGGCACTCCGGACGGCGATCTGGGCGTTGGCCCAACGGATATAGGCTTCGTCCTTCACGATGCGCAGGCTGCGGGCTTCATCGACGAGACGGATGAGCTCGGGCTCGAGCTTGCTTTCCGCGAGGGATGCGGGCGACTCTTCCGTGAGGACGCCGAGGGCGGATTCGAGCGCCGTCTTGCGGGCGGTCAGGGCAGCCGCCGCATCGCCGGGAGCGACGGTCTGGCCGAGGATGCCCGACGCGACGGCCGCGGCGACTCCGTCAGACGCTCCCCGGATGGCGATGATGGCGCCTTCCACCTCGGCAAGCTCGCGCTGGAGGCGGGACTGTTCCGCGTAGTCCTCGGTCGAAGGCGAGATGAAGCCGCGATGGTCGACATAGGGGAGGACGTTGATGCCCAGCGGCTCGGCCTTCGCCTGGAGTTCAGCGAAGACCTTGTTGAACTCGTCGCTGGTCTCTTCCGCAACCTCCTTCCGGCGGTCGATGAAGCGGGTCCGGAAGAGGCCCTCGTCGGCCGTGTACTCGGCAATGAACACATCCACGAACGCCTGGCGGTAGAGCTCGGCCTTTTCCTGATCGTCATCGGCGATGCCGACGGTCAGGTCGCCACGGCTGACGCCGTCGGCGACGGAGATGGTCTTGAGGCTGATAGAGTAACGGCCGAAATTGAAGTCCGGCTCGCCGATCTGCTGGATGACCTTTTCCCGGAAGCGGGGGTCGCCGGTCATTTGCTGGGCCTCGAAAATGCGGAGGCCGCGGTCGCCGCCGGAGACCAGGTCGTGGACGGTGGTATCGAGCGCAAGCGTGGCGACAGCCGAACTCTCGCCCGTCAGCGGAGAGATGAAGACCGCCGCCAGGAGGCCTAGGGCTGCAAAAGGAAGGAAGAGCCAGGCACGGCGGCGGAGGGTGGCAATGTCGCGTTCCAGGCCGCTGGTTCCGGTGGGCATCGGGCCGTATCGTAGTTGCTGAGGCGGACGGGGGTCAATTGTGAACACCTTCACGAGGTCAAGCGCACGGAATGGCTGAGCTGGGGATCATCCTCGTCATCGAGGGGCTGTTGCTCGGCGCGGTGATCATCCTGCGCGAGCCCAAGCTGCTGGTGCCGTGCGTGGTGCTGATGCTGCCGTTCGAGTACCTGCAGACGCAGACGCTCGACACGCTGGGCAAAGGCGGCACGGGCGGGATGATCCGGACGATGCTGAACCCCGGCAAGGCGGCGATGGCGGCGGCTGTGATTGCGGCGGCGTGGCGTTACCGGTACGAGCCGGGCCGGCTCATCCCGAACTCGAGCATCATCGTCCCGGTGTTCCTGCTCGCCGGGGTGGTGACACTGGCGGCGGCGTGGTCCTACACGCAGCGGCCAGACAACACGGTATCGATTCTTCCCCTTTATGTTGCATTTGTCTGTGCTGCCCCCGCATTGATTGACAACCGCCAGGACATAGAGCGGATCGCGGGTGCACTGCTGCTGGCGGCCATCCTGGTCTCGCTCGTGGCCATCGCGCAGAGGGCCCTGGGGCTCTTCGAATGGCGGGCGTACCTGATCAACTCGGACGACTTCGACTACCGATCGAATGCCACGTTCGCGGACCCGAACAACCTGGCACGGTTCCTCAACATGGCACTGGTGTTGGCCGCGGGACTGATCCTGGTTACGGGACCACGGCGGCTGACCGTGTACCTGGCGATCCCCGCGGTGGTAGTCGGACTGCCGGCATTGATGACCACTGGTTCACGCTCCGGGTGGCTGGGGTTCGTCCTGGCCGGTTTCCTGATCGTGCTGGTCGCGCCGGTCGGGTGGTACCCCAGGCTGCGGCTCTTCGGCTATGGGGCGGCCGGGCTCGTGGGGGGCATCGCCCTCCTTGGGCTCCAGGGCGGCGCCGAATTCGACCGCATCAAGACCTTTACCGACATCTCCGCGCTCCTGGGGCAGCGCGAGCACCTGATCCGGGCGGGCTGGGAGATGTGGAAGGATTCGCCGTACATCGGGCTGGGGACCGGCAGCTATCACAACTCCCTGCGCACAGCCTACGAGTGGGTGCTGCCCTGGTGGACGGAGACGACGCTCTCGCACACGACGGTGATCACCTTCCTGGCAGAGGGCGGGCTGCTGGCGATGGCCATGCTGGGCTTCGTCATGGTGCGGGTGGGGATCGTGATGGTGCGGACGTACCGCTCGGCGGAAGGCGCCTACGCGAAGCTGTTCATCGGCTGGTGCGGAGTCTCGCTGTTCCTGATCTTCATGCAGAGCCAGGCGGAGGGCCGGCTGATGGAAGAGCCCTATCTCTGGACGATCTTCGGGATCTTCGCCGCGATTGAACTGGGCAAAGCGAACCGCGAACCGGGCGAGCCCGAGGTGGTGACGCCGGAACGGGCCCCCTCCACGCCGCCAGCCACCGCCCTCGCGGGAGAACCGGGCATGGCGCGGACAGGATCGCCTGCGTAGCGCGGAAAGCCCCGCGGTTCGCGACGGAACCGCGCGCCGGGTAGGATCGCCGCATGTACACCGTGTTCGCCGGGGGCGTGGGCGCCTCCCGTTTTCTCCAGGGGCTTTGCCAGGCGGTTGATCCAGCCCGCGTGACCGTGATCTCCAACACCGGTGACGATGTGGAGCCGTTCGGTCTGCACGTCTCCCCGGACACGGACATCGTGATGTACGCCCTGGCCGATGCCGTGAACCCCGAGACTGGCTGGGGACTGCGCGGCGACACCTTCGCAGTGGTCGACGCGCTGCAACGCTACGGCTATGAGCGCTGGTTCAACCTCGGCGACCGCGACCTGGCGACCGCCGTCCATCGGACCCGGCTGTTGCGCGAAGGGATGCCCATGCATGCCGTGGTCGCCGATATCGCGCGGGCGTGGGGCCTGGCCTGCACCGTGCTCCCAGTGTCGGACCAGCCGATCCGCACCATGATCGAGACAGCCGAGGGCGAACTCGCGTTCCAGGAGTACATGGTGCGACTGCGGACTGACGCGGAGGTCCGCTCGATCCGTTTCGCCGGGATCGAGGCCGCGCGGCCGGCCCCGGGCGTGGTCGAAGCCATCCGGGACGCGGAGGCGGTCTTCCTGGCGCCAAGCAACCCGTTCGTCAGCATCGGGCCAATCCTGGCAGTCCCGGGAGTGCGGACGGCGCTGGAAGAAACGCGCGCAACGCGGGTGGCCGTCAGCCCGATCATCGCGGGCCAGGTGGTGAAAGGGCCGGCGGCGAAGATGCTGGCGAGCCTGGGCTACGAGGTCTCGGCGCTCGGTGTCGCCCGGATCTACGCGGGTCTCGTGGACCTCTTCGTGCTGGACAACCTGGACCGCGACCTCGTGCCGGCCGTCGAGCGACTCGGGATGCGGACGCTGGTCACGGATACGATGATGACGAGCATGGAACGCAAGCAAGAGCTGGCCAGCGAGATCGTCCGGGCGGCAGGTGGGCGGCGATGACGCCGCTGCCGGTGCTGATCCCGGTCAACCGGCTCGGGCAGGCCAAGGGCAGGCTGGCGGGGGTGCTCTCGCAGGAAGAACGCGAAGGACTCGCGCTCGTGACACTGGAGACCGTCCTGCGGGCCGCCGGCGCGGGCGCTGTCGTGCTCACGCCCGACGAACGGGTCGTTGCCCACGTCCACGGGCGGGCGCGCATCATCCCCGAATCGCCGGACGAGCGGGGCCTGAATGCCCAGCTCGAACACGCGGTGAGGGCCCTGCTGGCCGACGGTACCGCCCGCGGCGGGCTGCTCATCCTCCACGCGGACCTGCCCCTGGCGACGGCGGAGGCGATCGAAACCATCGTGGCGCTCGGCGCGGAAGAGAACACAGCAGTGCTGGTGGAAAGCCGCGACGGCGGCACCAACGCGATGCTGCTGAACCCTCCGGGGAAGTTCTCCCTGGCGTACGGGGCCGGGAGCTTCGAAAAGCACCGCACTGCGGCGAAGGCGGCCGGGATGCGCGTGGTGGTGAACCGCAACCGCGAGCTGAGCCTCGACCTGGACACGCCGGACGACATCACCGAACTGCTGCGGGCCCCGCGCGGCCGCCAGGGAGCGGCGGGCCGCTACCTTCAGAGCGCGGGGGTCGAGCGCCGCCAGGGCCGGTAAGAAAGCGCCGGTCCCCCGGCGGTTGGCGGGTAATGCGGCCGCCGCTTTCGATGACAAAGCGGGCGCCCTCCCCGAACCCGGGAAGGACGCCCGCATGCTTGGCGGCTGGGAGGGGACGGCCCTGCCTAGTTGACCCCGTCCTTGGCAACCTGGGGCGCGGTGTTGCGCGGGGTCAGTGCCGGGCCAAGGTTCGTCAGGTCCTTCTGCGATGGGCCCGGGCCGCTCCACGATGCGGTATCAGTGGAGAGACGGCGCGCGCCGACGAAGTAGAACTGGACGGTGCGGCCGGACTGGCCACAACCTTCGGTCTGCGTGTTCGAGACGACGTCGACCACATAGACGACTCCGCTGGAGTCGTTCAGCGTGGCGCCGCTGCCGCAGACCTGGGAGGACGAACCATCGGAGACGATGGCGATGACCACCTGGCCGGGGCCAATGCCTGAGGGGACCTTGCCGTAGTAGGTGGTGGGAGGTGGCGGCGGGAAGCCATCCGCCATCGCGACCATCGCGGGGATGGCGGCAATCGCCGCACCGGCGGCCGCGATTCCAAGAAGTAGCGCTCGTTTCATGCTGCCTCACAGGTGGGGCTGAAGGACCCCATTGCTTGCAGCGTATGAGTGCCTTGATATGCAGGCAAGACGCAGGGCGGCGTTGTGTGATGCAGACCGCAACTGTTTACTAACAGTTTACAGCGGTATGGACCTGGAGGATGCATGTCGGCACCGTCACGGCTTCGCGCAACGCTCGCGCCGGCGCTCCGGCCCGTACGGCGGCAGCTGGGCATGGTGGGCCGCTGGCGCCGGAAGGGCCGCTACCTGCGCGATGGCATCGAAGGTATTGCCGCCGAGTTGCGGACGACCACGTACCTGCACGTGGCGATCCTCCGCGAGTACGGCGCGAGCGTGGGCGAGGATGTCTCGATCCACGGGCCGCTACTCATCGTGAATGCCCCCGGGGACTTCAAGCGGCTGCGCATCGGCGACCGGGCGCACCTGGGCACCGGGGTGCTCATTGACCTCGCCGATGAGGTGACCATCGAGGATGAGGCGACGCTTTCGATGCGCTGCAGCCTGGTCACGCACATCGATGTTGGGCCAGGGCAGCTGAAGGAACGCCACCCCAGGGCACAGGGGCCGGTCCGGATCGGGCGGGGCGCGTACCTCGGACTTGGGGCGACGGTACTCCACGGGGTGACCATCGGCGAATGCGCCACGATCGGCGCGCACGCGCTGGTGGACCGCGACGTTGCTGCCGGCAGCACGCTGGTTGCCCCACGGGCGCGGGTCGCGGGAGGAGAGGCGCCGCGTGAGTGAGCGCGGCCGGGTGCTCATCCTCGGGCTACCGTATTTCGGGAAGATGCTGGCGGAAGGGCTTTCCGGGCTGGGCTGGGAGGCGGAGTTCCTGCCTCACCCGGGGCGCTCCGCCGCGGGCTGGGCAAAGGTTGCGTCGCGGGCGGCCCGGGCGGATATCGTCTACCTGATCGGGAGCCGTGCAGACCGGGGCGCCCCCCAGGAGCGGCTCTTACAGCTCCGCCGCAAACCAGTGGTGATCCACTGGGTGGGGACGGACGTGCAGATCGCCCTCACGGAGCACCGCAGGGGGAACTTCTCGGAACGCATCGCCGCACGTGCGGTGCACTGGTGCGATGCTCCCTGGCTGGTGGAGGAGCTACGGACGGCGGGGGTGGTCGCGGAGTACGTGCCGCTGCCGATCCCCCTCGTCGAAGGCGAGCCACCGCCACTCCCGGAGGTCTTCCGGGTGCTCCTCTATTACCCGGTGGACGCCTTCGACCGCGAGGTGTTCGATATCGAGTCGATGCTGCGGTTGCCGGTCGCGTTCCCGGGGGCCGCGTTCACGCTCATCCCCTCGCCGGCCGGGACGCTCCCGGGCCCCCTGCCTCCCAACCTCGAAGCGCGGGCGTGGGTCGACGACATGGAGGCGCTCTACCGGGAGGTCGCCGTGCTGGTCCGGCTGACCTCCCACGATGGGCAATCCTTCATGGCGGCCGAGGCGCTTTCGCGCGGGCGTTACGTCATCTGGACGCACCCAATGCCGGGGGCGATCGAGGCCGCGGGCTTCGAGGCCGTCGCGAGTGCGCTGGGCGGGCTGCTCGAACGGCACGAGGCGGGCAAACTCGGGCTCAACCTCGATGGGCGGCGGAGCGTGATCGAACGGTTCGGGGGCGGCAAGCCGCTGGCGGAGATCGACGAGCGGCTGCGGATCCTGGCCTCGAGCTAGGCCCGCATCGCAATTTGCCGATACACTGGAAGGACATGAAGACGATCGAGTCACTCACCAGCGAAGAGGAGCGCGCGGCCGCGGTCTTCCGCGCCCTGGGCAACCCGGCGCGGGTGCGGATTGTCACCGAGCTCGCGCGGCGGCAGGCGTGCGTCACCGAGCTTGTGGACGTCCTGCCGCTGGCCCAGTCGACGGTCTCCCAGCATTTGAAGGTGTTACGCGAGGCCGGGATCGTGCGGGGGAACGTGGAGGGCCCGACGGCCTGCTATTGCCTGAACCCGGAGATCCTCCACTGGCTGGTGCGGTTCTGCACGGGCATTTGTTGCCCCGAAGACGGCGCGGGGGCGTTGCTGCCGGGCAGCGGCTGTGCCGTGACTTCTGGAAGCTAACCCGGACAGCGGCCCGCGCGGGGAGCCCGCCGGGTGATGGAGATAAGGCAATGACCGTATACCAGCCGGAAGACCTCGCGCCACTTGAAGTCGCGCTCCTCGGCGTTTTGTCAGTCGGCCTGCCCCCATCGCGGGCGGCCGGGAGCGACACCTTCCGGGTGGACCACGTGACGGCGGTGGTGCGCGGGCTGGCGGAGCACGGCGAACGGGGGCGCTACCTGGCGGATGGCGATGCGAAGGTGACCGCGGCCTTCAGGGATGACCTGCGGGCAGCGATCGCCTCCCTGACCGAAAAGGGGATTGTCGCATCCCAGGCGCCGGGGATGCCGGCGGCGGCGGGCGGTTTCGAGGCGGGATTGCTGCTCGACCTGGTGGACCCCGATGAGCAGCCGGTCGTGCTCGACCGGTATCTCTCCCAGCTGTGCATGGAGCAGCTGTTCAACGTGCCCGCTGTGTACCCCTACCTGATGGAGCGGTACGCATCGAGCGGCGAGGTGTGGCGGCGCCTGCGCGAAGGCGGTTACGCGCGGGATTAGCTGCTTCGCCTGCCGAGGAGCAGTTCGAACACCGCGGTGCGCGTGCCCGGGCCGAAGGTGACCGTGACGACATCGCCCGGCAGCACCGTGGTCGTGCCATCGGGCACGAAGGTGTGGCCGTCGCGGCCAAGCGCGACAATCCGGGCCCCTTGCGGGAAGACGGCGTCGGCGAGGCGGCGGTTGGCGACCGGGGCCTCATCCGTGATCGTGACCTCGAAGGTGTCCATCTCCTCGGCGAGCGGTGCGAGCTGGCGCATCTGCATTGAGGCGGCGCGGCGGTAGGAGCGCAACAATGCGCGGGCATCGATGATACCCAGCACGTCGCCGCCGGGGCCGTCTACCACGGGCAGCCAGCGGCGGTCGTTCTCGTTGAGGAGATCCAGGGCGCGGTCGAGTGGCCAATCGGCCTGGACGGATGCTGGCAACGGGCGGCTGATCGATGCTGCCGTGCTCGCGGTACTGGCATCGCGAAGGTCGGCGGCCAGGACTTCACCAAGCGAGCCATCTTCGCGGCGGACGATAGCCTGCTGTGCGCGGGCATCGTCGAGCGTCTGGCGCACCTCGTCCGCGGTGGCCGCGGGGTCGACCATTGGCACAGGGACGGCGGCCCTGCCCGCCGGGAGTGCGGTCAGCAGCGGAAAGGCAAAGCGATGGCGATGGGCCGGAGAATCAGCGCGCGTGGCGACCTGGCTCCGGTAGATGCTTTCGTCGCCGACGAGGAGCGTGGCGACGGCGACGGCGATCATGGCCGGGCCGAGGAGTGAGAGGTTGCCGGTCATCTCCGCGACCATGAGCAGCATGGCGAGAGGCGCATGGGCGATGCTGCCGAACATCGCGGTCATCCCGATGATGACGACGGGGCCGGGCTCCTGCGGGAACCCGGGGAATTCGTGGCCGATGCGCCAGTAGGCCGCGCCGATGAGCCCGCCGATGACCATTCCGGGACCGAAGATCCCACCCGAACCACCCGAGCCAACGGTGAGCGAGGTCGTGACGATCCGGAGGCCCGGCAACAGGAGGAGGAGCCAGGGCGAGAACTCCATCACCCCCTCACGAGTGAAGGCCTGCTGCACCCAGCCATAGCCAACATGGATCGCCTCGGGCGCCGCCATACCGATGAGCCCGACAAAGAGGCCGCCCAGCGCGGGCTTGAACCACACCGGCGCTGGAACTCGCTTGAAGAGGCCGGTCACCCCGTAGAACGCCCGCGCATAGGCAAGGCCAAAGATGCCGCAGGCGACGCCGAGGACGGCGTAATACGGCAGCTCTTGCGGGTGGGTGAAGGAGAATGAGCCAGCCCCGCCAAACACGGGGGTGTAATCGGTATAGGCGCCGAAAATGGAATAGGCGACGATCGACGAAATCAGGCCGAGGAGGATGACATCGGCCTCGAAGTCGTGCTTGTAGAGAACTTCCGCGGCCATCATGGCGCCGCCGAGGGGGGCCCGGAAAATCGCGCCGATGCCGGCCCCCATACCGGCGGCAAGGGCGCGGCGGCGCTCGGCGGGTTCGAGATGGAAACGGTCGGCGATAAACGACCCGAAGCCGGCGCCAATTTGCGCGGTCGGGCCTTCGCGGCCCGCAGCGCCGCCAGAGCCGATCGTGATCGCCGAAGCGACAAGCTTGGCGGGGACAACCCGCAGGCGAACCCGGCCGCCCTTATGGTGAAACGCATCGATCGCGGCATCGGTGCCGTGGCCCTCGGCCTCCGGTGCGAGCAGCCAGACGAAGAGCCCTGACGCCAGGCCGCCGAGGGCGAGGACCAGCGGGAGCGCCCAGGCGCGCGATGGACCGCTCCACTCCTGAGTGCCTTCTCCGAGGGGTGCGGGGGGGTGGTAGCCGGCGAGGTTACCGAGAAGCTGCTCCGTTGCGAAGTCGATGCCTTCGTAGAACGCGATGGCGCCGGCGCCAGCTACTGCGCCGATGAGCACTCCGAGCCAGGCCGACCGGAACAGCCGTTGGCGGGTCAGGAGACCCAGCCGGTCCGTGGATGCGAACTGGACAGAGCGGCGAAGCATACGAAGATGCTACGCCGCTGCTGCTGTGAGGCCAGCCCGGCGCCCCAGCCCCGCCATGGAAACGGTTCGCGGCCCCACCAGTGGTGGGGCCGCGAGGATGTGGCTGGCCAGAGGGTTCGGCCGGGCTTAGAAGCCCTGGCACTCCGGGCGGGTCTGGAAGAGCTGGTCGAGTTCGCCGGGATCGTACTGGTCGAGCTTGTCGAAGGACTCGCCGACCTCATCAAACGAGCTCTCGACGCGGCCGACGAAG
>CAZRUZ010000034.1:17510-18783 GCA_964603275.1 uncultured Anaerolineaceae bacterium
TCGCCGACCCAGCCGGTCAGGGCGGTGCAGATGCCAGCGACCCACTTCTCGTTGGTCGTCTTCGCCGGGGCCGTGGTGACGGGCGTGCGGGTGGTTGGAGGCGTATCCGTGTTGGAGGCAGCCTCGTCCTCATCGAAGATGATGGCCGCGCAATCGGGGTCATCATCGATCAGGGCGATGAGGTCTTCGACCTCGTCATGGTCATCGGCGACGTCTTCGAGCTTCGAACGGAAGTCGGGCTCGCCGATCTCGTCGGCGATCTCCATGAAGGCTTCCATGAAGTCGTCGTCCTCATCGATATCAGCGACGCGGTCGCTCATCTCCCCGATGCGCTTGTCGTTTTCCTTGAACTGGTCCTCGAAGGCATCAATGACCTTCGCGCCGCCGTCGATATCGGGCTGACCGATCTTGCCGAAGGCCGTGCGGAAATCCTTCGCGGCGTCCTTCTGTTCCTTGAGCAGGTCAGCGGTCTCGTCTTTGGCGGCGGCTGTGTCGTCAAGGTCCACCTCGGTGAACTTCTCGCCGATCTCGTCGGTGGCCTCATCGAAGTCGGCTGCGGCCTCGCAAAGCGCCTCGACCCACTCTTCCGCTTCGACCTTTTTCGTGTCGCTGCCACAGGCGGTACTGAAGGCGGCCACCGGCAGTGCCGCCAGGAGCAGCACCAGCCGTAGCGCACCGGACATCTGACGCATGATTCTCTCCCCCGTTTTCTTTAGCGAAATCGAAACATTGTGGGCAGCCGCCAGTTCCCGGGCAAAGCGCTCACTGATCGAAAGTCGGCAGAATGGCGACAGGCATAGAGGGGCGCGGAATCAGGGGTGGAGGATTTCGCGCAGGGCAGCGCAGACGTCATCCACCTCGGCATCCGAGAGTCCCGGGTACATGGGCAGGCTGACCTCGCCATCGAAGAAGCGCTCAGCGACCGGGAAATCGCCCTTCTGCCAGCGGCCGAGGTTCTTATACGCGGTGTGGTAGTGGAGCGGGATGAAGTGGACCGACGTCCCGATGCCCCGTTCGGCGAGGCCGCGGATCACGTCATCGCGGGAGACCGGGGAGCTCTCGCGGACACGGACCATGAAGAGGTGCCAGGGAAGCCGGTGTTCCTCGCTGAAGGCGGGGAGGACCAGGTGCTCTTCATCGCGCAGGTTGGCGTAGTAGCGCTGGGCGACGCGGGTGCGCTCATCGATGAACGATTCGAGGCGGGCGAGCTGGGTCCGCCCGAGCGCGGCGGCGATATCGGTCAGGTTGTCCTTGAAGCCGAACTCCTGGATGT
>CAZRUZ010000035.1:0-4354 GCA_964603275.1 uncultured Anaerolineaceae bacterium
CCGGTCTCCCGGCGAAGCCCATCATCGACATGATGCTCGTGGTCCAGGACTTCGATACCGCCCGCCCGCTCGTCCGCCGGATCGAGGAGCTCGATTACTGGTACTGCGGCGAAAACGGTATCCCCCGCCGTCACTACTTCATCCGCGAAGACGAACACGGCGCGGTCACCCACCACCTGCACACCCTCGAGGATTCCAGCCTCGAAGCGCGCAAGCACCGCCTCTTCCGCGACCGCCTCCGCGCCAGCCCCGCCGACCGCGACGCCTACGGCGAGCTGAAGCTCCGTCTCGCCGCCGCCCACGGCCAGGACCGGACCGCGTATCAGGAGGGGAAGACGGCCCTCATCGAACGCATCCTGCATGATGCCGGCTGGCAGGGCGAAGTGCCTTCCGCCGAACGCCGCCGCCCCACTTAGTCCCGCCCGGCGTCTACATCCCCCGGCAGCGTTGCCGCGTTCGCGCCAATGAGCGCGTCCCGCATTTGCGCCGCCAGGTCTGCCATGCCACCCGGCGAATATGGCACGAAGATCGTGTTCGCCCGCGATGACGCCCCGATCTCCTTCACCGTGTCGTAGTGCTGCGTCATCAGCACCAGCTGCATGATGCTTTCCGGTGTCGTCCCCGAGATGCTCTGCGCGAACTGGTCCACTGATTCCCGGAGACCATCGATGATCGCCCGCCGCTGGTTGGCAATACCCTGGCCCTGCAGCGCCTTGCTCTCCGCTTCCGCCTCGGCCGCCTTCACCTTCAGGATCTTGTCCGCTTCGCCGCGTTCCTGGGCCGCCTCGCGCATCCGTTTCGCGGCGTTGATCTCGTTCATCGATTCCTTGACCTTCTTGTCCGGGTCGATGTCCGTCACCAGCGCCTGCACGATCTGGTAGCCGAAGCCCCCCATTTCGCCCGCCAGTTCGTTCTTCACCGCGACCGCAATCTCGTCCTTGCGCTCGAACACGTCGTCCAGCTCCATCTTCGGCACGCGCGCACGCACGGTGTCGAACACGTACGCCGTGATCTGGACCGTCGGCTGGTCCAGCCGGTAGAACGCGTCGTAGACCTGCTCCGAGATCACCATGTACTGCACCGCCACCACCGTGTGCACGAACACGTTGTCGAGCGTCTTGGTTTCGACCGTCACGTCCAGCTGCTGGACACGCAGGTTAATCCGTCCCGCCACCTGGTCGATGATCGGCACCTTGATGTTCAGGCCCGGGCGCGCGACCCGCTTGAACTTCCCGAACCGTTCCACCACCGCCGCCGTCTGCTGTTCGACCGTGAACAGCGACGAAAACAGCACCACCAGTGCCAGCACCGCCAGCACACCGAGAGCGATAAGACCCGGCATGAATTTGCCCCTTTCCGCCCGGGAATCCCCCGGGGCCCGCAGGCCGCAAGTATAGCCCGCGCCGCAAGCCCTCGCGGCCACACCGCGCCCACGCCCTATAATCCCTCCCGTGGCGGATGACCCGATCGTCAGCTTTGGCAGTGCGGCCGCGCCCGCGCGGGAATCCCAGGACCTCCCGCCGGTACCCGATGCCTTCCGCCAGCGCGCCGAACGCTGGAAGCGCGAACTCCTTGATGTGACCCGCCGAAACCGCGCCATCAACCACCGGCCCACCCGCACCACACTCCCCCTCCCGGCCCTTCCGGCCGACCTCTGGGACGCCCTGGTCGCCGCCGAAGGCGGCCTCCCTTTCACGCCCCGCAACTTCTCCCCGGATGCGCCCCGCCCGGCCGAGGACGAGCGCTCCGTCGCCGCCTTTGCCGCCGCGACCCGCCTCATCGAGCGCGCACGCCTGGCCGACCGCGAGCAGGGCATCCAGGTCCTCTTCGCTGCCCTCGGCTGGCTCAGCTGGAAGGACAACGAGGGGCACGACCTGCGCTCCCCCCTCGTTCTCGTCCCCGTCGCCCTCTCCTACAACCGCCAGGAGCGGGAACTCTTCCTCCAGGCAGCCGCCGATGACCCCCCCGAGGTCAACCCCTCGCTCGCTTACCTCCTCCTCGCCCAGTACGGCATCCGCCTCCCGGAACTTGAAGACGCCGAAGGCGAGCCGCTCACCGCCTCACTCGCCCTCTACCTCGATGCGGTCCGCCAGGTCGTCGCCCGCCAGGACGGCTGGCTCGTCGAGGAAGACGGCCCTGTGGTCGACGTCTTCGCCTTCGCCAAGCTCGCCATGGTCGAAGAAGTCGACCGCTCCCTCCATCGCCTGGCCGCCCATCCCCTCCTCGCGGCGGTCGCCGGGGGCGAACCGCTCGCTGCCCCGGAGGCCCCCGAACCGGGCGCCCCCGGGCCCGATGACCGCTACTCCGCGGGCTCGCTCCGTGTCGTCGTCGATGCCGATGCCTACCAGCTGGAGGCCGTTGGGATGGCCGCCGTCGGCCAGAGCTTCGTCATCGAGGGCCCCCCGGGCACCGGCAAGAGCCAGACCATCACCAACATCACCGCCGAGCTTCTGGCCCAGGGCAAGCGCGTCCTCTTCGTCGCCGAAAAGCGCGTTGCCCGCGAAGTCGTGCTCGAAAACCTGGCCAAAGCCGGTCTCGCCGAAGCCTGCCTCCACCTCGCCGCCAACGCCGGCGCCAGCAACCGCGCCGATGCCAAGGCCCAGGTCATCAAGGAGATCATCGATACCCTCGATGCCGGCTCCCCGCTCCCTCCGCCCGATCCCGCCCTCCCCCAGCGCTACGCAGAGATCCGCCAGCGCCTGAACGCCTATGCCCGCGCAATTTCCACCCCGCTTGGCGAGGGCGGCTGGACCACCGCCTACGACGTGATCGGCTCTGCCACCCTGCTCGCCGATTCCGGCCGCGAAGTCGCCGGTATCCCACCGGTCCACGGTCTCAGCCGGTTCTGGCTCGATGATGTGGCCGAAGAGGCGAAAGCGCTCGATGCCTTCAGACCCGCCGATCTCGCGGTCATGGCCGGACCGTGGTCGGCCCTCCGCTGGACCTCCTGCGACGCTGCCGCCCAGGGCCGCCTGCGGTCCGCGCTCGAGGTACTCGCCGCTCTTGATGCCCGCGTCGCCGGCGCCGCAGGGTCGGTGGTCGGACCCGCGCTTGCCCCGCCAGCGTCGCTCAACCTTGATGCGGTCTCCGCGCTGGCCGCCCGCCTCGATGGCGTTGCCGCCTACCGCCGCAAGGCGGGGTCACCGTTCCGCTTCATCAGCCCGGGCTTCTATTCCGCCCGGGGGAGGTTCAAGCGCTTCCTCGCCGATGGCTACGCGGAAAACCGGCACGAGGCGGCGACCGCCAGCGCCCTTCGCGAGGTTGATGGGGAGGCCCGCCACGCCCTTGCCACCGCTGTCGATGCCTTCGGCGATGCCGCACCGCTGACCGCCCCGGTGGCGGACCTCTCGGCCTGGGCCGCCAGCCTGCTCCCGGGCATCGACGCGCTCCCTGCCGCCACGGCCGTCGCCGCAGTGCTCGCCCGCCTCGAGCCGCTCGGTATGCGCGCGGCGGCCGTCCAGCTGCTTGCCGATCCCTCCACCCATGGCGCGATGGAACCGGCCATGCGCGCCTCCATCCACGCTGCCTGGGCACGCGAACTCATCCAGGGCGACCTCGCCACCACCCCCGACCAGCACCAGCGCCTCGTCGACTCCTTCGCCCGCATCGATGCGGAGATGATCGGCTGGGCTCGTTCCGCCGTCCTCGCCGAAGTCCGCTCCCGGCGGCCCCGCAGCGCCAACAGCGCCGCCATGGCTCCCCTCGTGAAGTACGCCCGCGCGAAGCGGCGCCCGGCCCTGCGCACCATGCTCGGAAACGCCCGCGAGGCCGTCCAGTCACTCAAGCCCGCCCTCTTCATGAGCCCGCTCGCCGCCGCCCAGTACCTCTGCCACGGTGATGGCCGCAGCTACCGCTTCGACGCCGTCATCGTCGATGAGGCCAGCATGATCCCCACGCCCGATATGGTCGTCGCCCTCTCCCTCGCTCCCCAGGCGATCATCGTCGGCGACTCCCGCCAGATGCCCCCGACCAACTTCTTCAACAAGGAGATCGGCGTGATCTCCGGCGAAGAGGGCGAGGACGATGTCACCTTCGAGAGCATCCTGGATGAGGCCGCCCCCATCCTCCCCTCCACCATGCTCCGCGCCCACTACCGCTCGCGCGATGAGTCGCTCATCGCCTTCTCCAACGTCCACTTCTACGATGGCCGCCTGATCGCCTTCCCCGATGCCTGGGGCGACCGTCCCGAGTCCGGCGTCCGCTTCGAACTTGTCGAGGACGCGGTCTATGGCCGCGGTGGCACCCGCGCCAACCCCGCCGAAGCTGTGCGCACGCTCGCCGTGCTCCGCCGCGAACTCGAGTCCTCCGGCTTTCAGAAGCAGGTGGCTATCACCGCCATGTCGCTCGCCCAGCA
>CAZRUZ010000035.1:4454-5740 GCA_964603275.1 uncultured Anaerolineaceae bacterium
GTCCTCGTCTCCTCCATCCGCTCGACCGATATCGACCCCTCCCGCACTTCCTCCACCGGTACGCTGCGCCTGCGGGACTACCTGGACTACGCCGAACGCGGCCCCGGCACGTTGCCCGCCACCGCGGTCACCGCCGCCGCGCCGCCGCGCCCCTTCGAGCGGGCAGTCCGCGAAGCCCTCGAGGCGCGCGGCCTGAAATGCGTCTCCCAGGTCGGCGTCGGGGGCTACCGCGTCGATATCGCCATCCGCCACCCGGACGACCCCGAGCGCTTCGTCCTTGCCGTCGAGTGCGATGGACCCATGTATTTCGGCGCCCCCGCCTGCCGCGACCGCGACCTTGGCCACACCGGGGTGCTCAAGCGCATGGGCTGGCAGGTCCACCGCGTGCTCGCCCCGGCCTGGTTCCGCAATCCCGAAGCCGAAGCCGAACGCCTGGTCGAACACTACCGGGCCGCCCTTGGCTGATCCCGCGTGCCCCTGTCCCGGGTCCTCCGGTAGAGTGGCGAGGTGACTACCACCGTCCTCGCAGCCGACTTCGGCGGCACCCACCTCCGCGCAGCCATCGTCACCAGCGAAGGGACGGTCCTCCACCGGGATGACCACCCCACTCCTGGCGCCGGCTCGCCCGAGACGATCATCGCGGATGTCATCGACCTTCTCATGGGCACTGTGGCCGCGGCAGGCGCCAGCCCGGCCGCCGCCTGCATCGCCACCGCCGGGCTGATCAACGCCGATGAGGGCAAGGTCATCATCTCCCCCAACATCCCCGGCTTCCGCAACCTGGTCCTCACCACGCCAGTCGCCGAACGCCTGGGCGTCCCGGTCTCCATCGAAAACGATGCCAGTGCCGCCGCCCTCGGTGAATTCCGCTTTGGCGCAGGGCGCGGCGCCCGCCACCTGCTCCATGCCACCCTCGGCACTGGCGTCGGCGGCGGCATCGTCATTGATGGCCGCCTTTATCGCGGCTCGCGCGGCCTCGCCGGGGAGATTGGCCACATCATCCTTGACCCCTCCGGCCCGCGCTGTAACTGCGGTTCCCGCGGCTGCCTGGAAGCGCTAGTCAGCGGCATCGCCTTCGCCGGCCGGGCCCGCCGGATCCTCGCCACCGGCAAGTCGCCGGCACTCGCCGCCATCGTCGGGGACGCCGAGCCCTCGGCCGCCCACCTCTCCGCCGCGGCTGCCGCGGGCGATACCGTCTGCGAAGCCGAGATCCGCAACGCCGGCCATCTTCTCGGCCTTGGCCTGGGCAGCCTGGTCAACGTCCTCAACCCCGATTGCGTCACCCT
>CAZRUZ010000035.1:5840-12371 GCA_964603275.1 uncultured Anaerolineaceae bacterium
GCTTTGATGCGGAGACTCTCATGGGCGCTCCTGGCTGCTCTGGCTGCGGGCGCTATCACGTGGATGGCCGATTCACCCGGCCCCGTCCACGCTCTTTCCAACTGCGCTGTCGATGACCTCACGGTCGATGATGAGGAGCAGGCGTTCCTCAAACTCATCAATGAGTACCGCGCGCGTAATGGCGCCCCGCCGCTCACCATCTCCCCGGCGCTCACCCGCGCGGCGACGTGGATGGCGAACGACCTTGCCGGCCGCCAGAACCTCGCCCACACCGACTCCCTCGGCCGGACGCCCTGGCAGCGCATGCCCGATTGCGGCTATTCCATCCCCGGCGGCGAGAACCTGGCGGCCGGCACCAGCCGCTCGGGCGCCCAGTGGGCCCTCGACGCCTGGATCGCCTCGCCGTCCCACCGTGATGTCATGGTCACCCGCGATTTCACCACCATCGGCATCGCCCGCGTCTACGCCCCCGGCTCGCGCTACGGCTGGTACTGGGTGACCGACTTCGGCTATCCGGGTGGCGAAGAGGCAGCCCCAACTCCTGTCCCGCCTGCCCCGACCGCGACTCCGTCCGCGCCGCCGCCGGCGCCGGCCGCCGCCGCACCGGCGGCCCCAACAGCTGTCCCAACGGCCGCCCCCGTCGAACGCGCGAGCATGGCCGTCGCCCCGGGCGCCAACCTGGTCCGGTGGGACAGTGCTCCGGCCTCGCCGGGCGACGTCTTCGGGACAGTCCGGACCTGGGTCTCGGTGGTCTACGCCTACGATGAGCAGACCGGGACGTGGTTGCGCTGGAGCCCCGGCCTCGACCCGCGCTTCCAGACGCTCGATCAGCTCCAGACTGGCCAGTTCTACTGGGTGATCGCGACCCGCGGCGTGCTCGTACCCCTGCCCTAGCGGGCCGTCCGGCCACCGTTCTTGCGCCGCCTGCCCGCCGATTCCTGGAGCTTCTCCAGGCGCTTCCGGACCGCCCCGGGTTCGACCGTGATCAGCCCGCGCCCCGTCACCCGCATTCGCCGCCGCTTCGCCTCGATCTTCTTCGCCCGCTGCTCCCAGCGCTCCATCTCATTCCACCCGCGTGCGCGATGGCTCGTCGTGGTGGTCCGCGTGCAGCCCGCTCATGTGCTCTTCCAGGTGGGCGATGAGTTCGTTCAGTTCCCGCACCTTCCGGTCCAGCTCGTTCAGCCGGTCCCACTCCGGGTCCGGCAGCCGCTGGATCGCCCCGTTCGAATCATCATGGAACGCCACGATATGCCCGGGCACGCCCACCACCGTCGCGTTCGCCGGCACGTTCGTCACCACCACGCTCCCCGCGCCAATGCGGGCGTTCTCTCCCACCTCGATCGCGCCGATGACCTTCGCCCCGGCCCCCACGACTACCCGGTCCCGCAACGTCGGGTGCCGCTTCACCCGGCGGGTGCTCGTCCCCCCGAGGGTCACGCCCTGGTACAGCATCACGTCGTCGCCGATCTCCGCCGTCTCGCCGATCACCACGCCCATGCCGTGGTCGATGAAGAAGCGCCTCCCGATCGTCGCGCCCGGGTGGATCTCGATCCCCGTCACGAACCGCGTGACATGCATGATGCCCCGCGGCAACAGCGGCACATGCCGCCGGTGCAGCGCGTTCGCCACGCGGTGGGCCAGCCGTGCGTGGAAGCCCGGGTAGAACAGCACAACCTCGGCCGCGTTCCGCGCCGCGGGGTCCCGCTCCATCGCCGCGCGGATGTCATCCCGGACCTCTCCACCAAATCCCATGCCAATCACCTTACGCGATGCCCCCCGCTCTCCACTAGCAACGCCCGTCCCTCCGCCCCCCGGTCAGCTAAGATGGAGGGGCCACGCCCAATGGGGGCGCCACCACCCATGACCCTCCACGAGCGTCTCCTCTTCATCGCCTCACTCCCCGAACGGGCCATCCGCGCGCTTGCCGCCGGGCTCTTTGGCGCCGTCCACGAAACCGCCAGCCTCGTCCTCCCCCGCCTGGTCCGCCGCTCCCGGTTCTACGAGGCGACCGCGAAGAACATGCTCCGCATCGGCGTCGAACTCGTCGGCGGCGTCGAAGCTCCCCGCGCCGAGGGCGAGCCCCAGGAGCCGGGCGCCGGCCGTATCGCGGTGAAGAAGGCCGCCGGGAACGCCGTCGAATTCGGGTCCATTGCCGCCTTCGGCTTCTCCCCCCTCTGGCTCCTTGCCGCGGCCAGCGATGTCCTCAACGGCACGAAGACCTACCTGCGCGCCCTCGAAGAAGAGCTGACCCGCGCCGGCGTGCTCGCCGAGGGTGTCCATTTCGGCTCGGTCGATGACCTCCTCGGCGCGCTCGAAGGCACCACCGGCACGACCGCCAACCTCATCGACCTCCCGCCGCTCGAACTCCGCGAGCTCCGCACCTCGCTCATCGAGCTCCGCGACGATGCCGCCAGTCTCCCCCGGCCCGGCGAGCTGGCCAGCCTCTTCGATGGCCTCGTCCGCACCGCCCGCATCGAGGAACGCTCCCTGCTGCAGGTCTCGAACGGCGTCGGCATCGCCTTCCTCGCCTCCGCCCGCAGCGTCACCCGCACCCACCTGGTCGTGCCCTATGGCGAGGACTGGCGCCCGCTCCGCGATGAGGGCTTTGCCGCCTACGCCGTGCGCGTGTCCGGCCCCTATCGTTCCGCCATCAACGGCCATTTCGATACACGCCGCCCGTCCTGGACCGAACGCATCGCCCGCCGCGCCTCCGGCATTTTCCGGCGTCCCTAGCCCCGCTCATCCTTTGGTCATATGACGCCGCTCATCACCGCGGGGCCTGCGTTAACAGCAGGCTATCGCGCGAACCCCGGATATTCGCCTCAGAGGTCGCCGTACCATGCCGCCTGCCATCCCCCGCACCTGCGCCGAGATCACGCCCGAATGGCTCAATGAAGTGCTCCCCGACGACGTCCGCGACGGTGCAACCATCACCCGCGCCGAGGCTACCATCATCGGCGAAGGCGTCGGCTTCGTCGGCGAAGTCGCCCGGATCGCGCTCACCTACGACCGGTCCGCCCCCGGCGCCCCCGCATCGCTGATCTCCAAGGTGCCCACCGCCAACGACGGCTTCCGCAACCTGGGCATGATGCTCAACCTCTACCAGCGCGAAAACGAGTTCTACACCCACGCCGCCGATGTCACGCCCGTCCGCGTGCCCGGCGCCTACTACCTCGCCGGTGACCCGGCCACCCAGTCTTTCGTCATCCTGCTCGAAGACCTTGCCTCCATGCGGCCCGGCAACCAGCTCGCCTCCTGCACCCTGGAAGAAGCTCACCACGCGATGGAGACCGCCGCCGCCCTCCACGCCCGCTGGTGGAACAGCCCCGCGCTCGATGCCTTCGCCCCTTGGCTCCCCGGCGCCGGCGACCCCTACTTCCTCCTTCTGCAGGCAGTCTTCCAGAACGCCATCCCCGCCTTTAACTCGGTCTACGCCCACCTCATCTCGCCCGAGATCAGCCGCCTGGTGGACATCTACGGCGAGAAATACCAGGAGCTCGTCGCGAGCCTCGCCACTACCGCCGTCACGATGGTCCACGGCGATTACCGCCTCGATAACATGATGTTCGGCGAGCAGCCCGGCGATCCCCCGATCGCCGTCATCGACTGGCAGCTCTGCTTCCGCTCCATCCCCCAGTGGGACATCGCCTACTTCCTCGCCGGCAACCTCGACCCCGAAGTCCGCCGCGCCCACCAGGAGGAGCTCCTCCGGACCTACCACCAGTCGCTCCAGGACCACGGCGTCATCGGCTACTCGTTCGAGGAATGCTGGAACGACTACCGCAAGGCCGCGCTCGTCCTCATCGGCTACATGGTCACCGGCGCCGCCGATGTGAAGCTCGAAACCCTCAACGAGCGGGGCCGCGAGCTCATGGACCGCATGTTCAGCCGCTACGCCGAATGCGTCCTCGACCTCGGCTCCGGGGAGTTCCTCACCGCCTGAACGTGCGCCAAGTTCACGCGAGCGGCCGCGCGAACACGATCACGTGGCCATCCGGGTCGAGCGCATACGCGGCCTCGTCCCCCCAGCCCCGCGGCGCGAGCGGGCTCAGTTCGCCCTACAGCGACCTCTGTGCCATATCGCGTTCAAGGAGCTCCACCATCTCCGGGTCCCCGAGCCCCAGTTCCCGTGCGCCATAGAACACCACTGCCTTGCCGAGTTCGGTTATCTCATATGACCACAAGGGGACGTCGATCGTATCCTTAAGCTCTTCAAAAGTCTGAGGGGTTAATCTAAGATATCTAGTGCGCAGTAGCCCCACTGAAAGGAGTTGGTAAATAGCTTCAGATCTCTGCATGCCTACGACGGCTTCACCGATACTTCTTAGGCTCTTGTGATGGATAGTCCCATTGGCGAGTGCTTCGAGCAGGAGAATCCAACTTGGAACAGCAAGGCTAGATGCTACACCTCTAACTACGTATAATTGGTGTGTCCTTATCCCGTCAATTGCGTTACTGATTAGATCTTGAACTTTACTGTACGCAGAAGCAGTGTCTGTATCCGGGTCATACGTGTGCACTCGAATATTGGCAAAGTCAAAGTCCAGAGGGTCATTATCAGAACGGAGTAAGATAACCTCTTCTGGTAAGCGCGTTGCGTGAGCAATGCCAACTTCGTACATGACGTTGTTGTTTCGAAAAGCCCTACTTCCAGAGTGGCCCATAGTAGTAATATCTGCAAGAAATAGTCGAGAATTTGAGATGCCGGCGAGAATCTCAGTCAGAACTGAGTCGCCAATAGTACTAACGTCGACCCGAAGGGCGCTGAGACTCTCGTTATCGATTGCGATAGCGGACACTGCTGGCTGAATCACGCTCTGCCAGCAGTGCGCGAAGCGCTCATCGAAACTCATCGCGATAAAGACTTGGTTATTCCTAGGAAAGGGGGGAAAGAGAGAGAGATATGTATGAGGATACATAGTATCTAATCAAGAATACGCAGGGGACGCAGCCCAGCCTACTTGGGGGCCTGGAAACAGGTCGGTCACTGACATCGGCGGCGGTACGGTCATTTGACGCATTCGTTACGGCCGACCGGCCCGGTTCAGGCTTTCCGCCGCCACCAGGTCCGAATTGCGGGCGCGCGCCGCTTCGAGCCGGTCCATCTGCAGCTGCACGTTCAGCGGATAGCTGCCGGTGAAGCAGGCGTTGCACAGGTCCTCGGGCGGCTGCCCCGTCGAGGCATTCAGCCCGTCCAGGCTCAGGTACCCGAGCGAATCCGCGCCGATGTGCTCCCGGATTTCCTCTACCGAGTAGTTCGCCGCGATCAGCTCCGCCCGCGTGGCCATATCCACCCCGAGGAAGCACGGCGAGACGATCGGCGGCGTGGTGATCCGCATATGCACCTCGGAGGCGCCCGCCCGCCGCACCAGGTTGATTACCCGCGGCGTCGTCGTCCCACGCACAATGCTGTCGTCCACCAGGATCACCCGCTTCCCGAGGAGCACGTCCGAAAGCGCGTTGAACTTCAGGCTCACGCCCGCCTCGCGGATGCGCTGGTCCGGCTGGATGAATGTCCGCCCCACATAGCGGTTCTTCACCAGCCCCTCGCGGTACGGGATCCCCGCCGCCCGCGCATAGCCGATCGCCGCCGGGATCGCCGAATCCGGTACCCCGATCACGAGGTCCGCCTCGACCGGGTGCTCCATCGCCAGCTGGGCGCCCATCGCTTCGCGCGCGGGGTACACAAGCTGCCCGCCGAG
Organism: uncultured Anaerolineaceae bacterium; assembly: GCA_964603275.1. Taxonomy (GTDB): domain Bacteria; phylum Chloroflexota; class Dehalococcoidia; order Tepidiformales; family Tepidiformaceae; genus Amarobacter. The sequence continues at coordinate 11,543 of CAZRUZ010000035.1, forward strand.
ACGGCTGTCGGGGCGGGCGAAATAGGTGTACTCAAACGTGCAGATCGCCCGTTTCCGGGCCGGCGCCACCGGGTAGAAGCTCTTCAGCCCGCTGGCGTCGATCTGGACCACCTCGCCGGGCTGCACCTCGCGCTCCATCGGTACCCCAAGGTGTTCGAGCGCGCACGATTCCGAGGCGACCACCCGCCCGTTTTCGAGCTTGCCGATGCACAGTGGCCGCACGCCCATCGGGTCGCGCATGGCAAACAACGTGTCCCGCGTCATGATCACCACGCTGTAGGCGCCCTCGATCCGCCGCATCACGTAATGGAAGCGCTCCTCCCACGTGCCCGCCGGCGCCATCGAAAGCAGGTGCGCGATCACCTCGCTATCAGCCGTCGATTCGAACTGGATCCCCTGCGCTTCCAGGTCTTCGCGCAGGACATCGGCGTTGGTCAGGTTGCCATTGTGTGCCAGGGCGATCGGGTCGCCGTTGTGGCGGTCGTTCACCACGATTGGCTGGGCGTTGCAGGCCATCGAGCCGCCCGAAGTGCTGTAGCGCGTGTGCCCGATGGCGATATGTCCGCGGAGGTAGGCAAGGTCTTCCTCATCGAAAACCTGCGAGACCAGCCCCATCCCCGTCCGGAGGCTGAAATCCGTCCCGTTGCTCGTCGCGATCCCGGCGCTTTCCTGGCCCCGGTGTTGCAGGGCGTACAGCCCATAGAACGTCAGCCTTGCAACGTCATCGCCGGGGCCATATACCCCGAACACGCCACATGCTTCGCGAGGGTTGTCGTCTTCGGGGATCAAAACCCTGGTCACCCTCCTGCTGGACGACGTTAACGGCACG
>CAZRUZ010000035.1:12471-15654 GCA_964603275.1 uncultured Anaerolineaceae bacterium
GCCCGCGCCGCTGCCGAAAAACGGGGCATCGGCAACTACGAACGCCACATCTTCCTCTGCATCGGCCCCGATTGCTGCACCGCCGAGGAAGGCGACCGCGCCTGGGGCCAGCTCAAGAAAGCTGCCGCCCGCATCAACGGCTCCCCCGATAGCGGCCGCCTCTACCGCACCAAGGTCGGCTGCCTTCGGATCTGCGAAAACGGCCCCGTCGCTGTCGTCTACCCCGAAGGCACCTGGTACGGCGGCCTCACCCCCGAAAACCTCGACCGCGTGATCACCGGGCACCTCGCCAACGGCCAGGAAGTCGAAGACCTCGTAATCGGCCGCAACCCACTCCCCTGAATTGCAAATCGCAGGTGGGGATCGGTCGCGGGGGGGCGGCCTCTCCCCCAATCGCAAATTGCAAATTGCAAATAGGGAGCGGTCCCGGTGGGGCCTCACCCGCTCCGCTTCAACCGCCCTGTCCGCTTGGCATACCGCTCGCCAAGCGAGAACACCCACACCCCCAGCGGGATCATGACGAACCCGCTCGCGATGAGCCCGAGCATCGTCGGCCACAGCTCCCCGAACCCCTCGCCGTCGATCAGTGCCGACCGGATCCCCTCGATGACGTAGGTCGCGGGGCTGAAGATCGAGATCGTCGCCAGCGGCTCCGGCATTTCGCTCGCCGTGATGTAGACGCCCGAAATGAGCACCAGCGCCGCCTGGATCACGTGCGTCATCTCCGCGCCGCGCTCCGGGTAAAGCAGAGGCAACACTGCCCCCATGATCCCGATGCCCACCAGCGAGAGGCTCCCCGCGATCAGCACCGCGCTCGCCGAAAGGTAGTTCGCGTTGCCCATGTTCAGGTCGAACACCAGCACCACAATCACCAGCACCACCGCCGTGTGCACGAAGCCGTACACCAGCGAGAACAGCGCCGTGCCCACCATGTGCGTCCCGCGGCGGACCGGCGCCATGAACGTGTACTCGATGGTCCCTTCCCAGCGCTCCCAGCTGATCATCTCGCTCACCGTCTGGAACACCACCGCCAGGTAGTGCCACACCAGCGCGCCGATAGCCAGGAACAGGATGAGCCTATCGACCTGTGCCGGGCTCAGGGGCTCGCCGCCCACCGCCGTGTTCGCGCCCCGCGCAATCAGCACCACGGCCAGCGAGTTCGCGATGGTGTAGAGCATCCACACCAGCTCCCAGCCCCAGTACCGCTTCACCAGGTTGATATTGCGTTCGACAAAGGCGTAGCTCGCCTTTAACTCGTGATAGGCCAGCGTCATGACTTTTCTGCCTCCTGGTCTGCCTCTTCCAGCTTCTTGCCCGTCAGCCGCAGGAAGACGTCTTCGAGCGACGGCGGGTCCTCGCCCGCCTGCCGCACCATCTCCTTCAATCCCCGCGGCGTATCCAGCGCCACGATGCGCCCCTTGTCCACGATCGCAATCCGGTCGCAGAGTTCGTCCGCTTCCTGCATGTCGTGGGTGGTCAGCACCACCGTTGCCTCATGGGTGTCGCGCAGTTCGCGCACGGCCGCCTGGACTTCGCGCTTCGAATGTGGGTCCAGCCCGGTTGTCGGTTCGTCCAGGAGCAGCAGCACCGGCGCCGTCAGGAACGCCCGCGCGATCGCCACCTTCTGCTGCATCCCGCGCGACATGTCCTCCATCGAGGACCCGATCGAGCGGTTCTCCAGGCCCAGCCGAGTCAGGATCTCCACGACTTTTCGCCGCGCATAGGCCGGCTCGACCCCGTAGAGCCGCGCCCCGTACATCAGGTTCTCCATCGGCGAGAGCTTCTTGAAGAACGACGCCTCCACGGAGACGCGGTTGATCAGCCGCTTCACCTGCGCCTCGTCCCGTTCCACGTCCAGTCCGAACACCCGTACCCGGCCCGTGTCCGGCATCAAGAGCGTCGACATCAGGCGGATGAGCGTGCTCTTGCCTGTGCCGTTCGGGCCCAGCACGCCGAAGATCTCGCCCCGCTCCACGGCGAAACTCACATGGTCGACCGCGACCACGCGTTTCCGGTCGCTGCGCTTCCCCCGCATCCGCCCGATCAGCCCCGGCCCCTGCCGGAATACCTTCGTCACATCATCGACTTCGAGCGCGCGGGCTTGCGGGTCAACCGTGATCCGCAACCCGCGGAACTGTTCTGGCTCTGTGGCCGCTGCCGTCATTGGGTATCTCCTCGTGGTGTGGGCGCCTCACGACCGAGGCCGCCCCCGGCATCTCTCACCCGGCACGACGGCGGGGATCAAAAAAACCGTGGGCGATTGCTCTTTGGCGCCCACGGTTGCGAACGGACATCCCTGTCCTGTCGCTAGTCGATGGGCACTCTGCACTGGTGCGGCGCACGGCGGCGCAGCCGGTTCGCGGCGATTCGCATCATGGTCGTCATCGGTTGCGCCCCCTCAGAAACTTGCTGTCGACTATAGCCCCCATCGGCTGCATGTATCAACAACGCGCGGTGGCCGCCTCCGGTTAACGCACTCCGGTGATCGGCCGGCCCCGGCGATTCGTTTATCAAACCAGGGCGACCTGCCCGGGCGAAAGGCAACCCATTGAGCACCACCATCGATCCCCGCGAACGCCAGCTGCGGCGCCTCCGCATCTACAACCTGGTGATGGGCGCCTTCCACGCCGTCCAGGGCCTCGCCATCCTCGCCCTCGCCAACGATTTCTCCCTGCCGGTCACGGCAAGCTTCATGGAGGGCCCGCCCGGCTCCGCCCCGCCCGAGCTGCGCGACCTCTTCGACGTCCGCATCGCCTGGGGCGTTGCCCTCTTCGTCTTCATCTCCGCCGCCGCCCACTGGATCATCGCCGCCCCGGGGGTTTACGAGTGGTACGCCCGTAACCTCGGCCGCACCCGCAACTATGCGCGCTGGATCGAGTACTCGGTCAGCTCCTCGGTGATGGTCGTCCTCATCGCCATGTTCACCGGCATCAGCGATGTTGCCGCCATCGTCGCCATCTTTGGCGTCAACGCAGCGATGATCCTCTTCGGCCTGCTCATGGAGCACTACGAAGAGCCCGGCAGCCCGAACTGGTCGAGCTTCGTCTTCGGCTGCCTCGCCGGCGCTGTGCCCTGGATCGCCATCGCCATCTACTTCACCAGCCCCGGTTTCGCTGCTTCGCCGCCCGGTTTCGTCGTCGGCATCTTCGTGTCCCTGTTCATCTTCTTCAACTGCTTCGCACT
>CAZRUZ010000035.1:15754-18472 GCA_964603275.1 uncultured Anaerolineaceae bacterium
TTCAACTGCTTCGCACTCAACATGTTCCTCCAGTACCGGCGCACCGGTCCGTGGCGCGATTACCTCTTCGGCGAAGCGGTCTATGTGCTCCTGAGCCTCACAGCGAAGTCCGCCCTCGCCTGGCAGATCTTCGCGAGCACGCTCGTCGGCGATTCCTGACCTTCACTTCGCGACCTGCTTCAGCGGCACCTGGTACACGTTGACCGGGCTGCCATCCCGGGCCGAGCGTTCGAACAGCACCAGCGTCATCGGCCCGGTGTCCATCCGCGGCAGCTCGATCGTGAACGCGAACGTGCCCCACGTCCCGGTGCCCGATGTCGCCGTGGCAAATCCTTCGCGGACCACCTTGCCCGCGCCGTCCCTCACCTCCCACGAAAGTGAGGCTTCGAACGTGTTCGATTCGCCCTCCACCCGGATTTCTGTCCCAACCTCCTGGCCGGGCAGTGGCGTCTCCACGAGGATCAGCGGCGTGTTGTCGCGGAAGTCGTCCCGCGTCAGGTCCTTCGCCGGAATGCCCTCGCCGCCGATCCCGTCCACCTCGCGCCCGTCGATCCGGATGGTCACCCGCTCGACCGTGTCGAACTGCGTCAGCGTGTAGACCACCTGGGCCACCCGTGTGGTCATCGAAAGCGACCCGCCGCCAGAAGCGAACTCCTTCGACAGGTCGACCGTCGCAAGGCCCTTTTCGATCGTAATCCCGAGCAGCCGCGTGCCCGCCGGGATCGCGCTCCCCATCCCGGCGCCCTTTTCCGCCGCGCTCGGCCCCGCGAGTAGCGCCTCCAGCGCCCCACGCGCCACGGCCGGCGCTGTCACCGCCCGGCCCGCCGTTGCCACGTTCTCGTCGCGCACGAAATACACGGCCACCGCCACCTCCGCCGCGGGCGTCGCCGACTGTCCGGCCGTGGGCGTCGCTTTCGCCGGCGTCACCGAAGCAACCGCCGTCGCAGTCGGCACGGCTGGCGATGCCGAAGCCTCCGCCGTCGCGGTTGGGGTCGGTTTCTCATTGCCGTCGTCGCTACAGCCGCCGAAGGCCAGCAGCGCGGCCCCCAGGATCACTCCGGCCAGTCCCATCCGTGTCGTCATTGCTGTTCCCTCCACCCCGATGCGGGTCGGATGCTTGAACGGTAAAGGAACGAACAGCCCGGAAGGTGCCGCTCAGTCCCCGGCTCTTTCCCGCTGCTTTTCGCGCGCGTCCGCGATCTTCGCGAACATCCCGGTCGTCCCGAAGACCGGAAATACCCGCTCGAACACGCCGGGCGCACCTTCGGCGATGGCGCTCACCAGCCGCCCCGGCCCGCGATAGACCAGCATCTCCGGCCGGTCCCGCTTGATCGCCTTCACCACGTCGCTGGCCACCTTGTTTGGCGTCACCGTCCCCGCCAGGAAGCTCTCCTTCACCCCGGCGTCGGTCTGCATCTGTACATACATGCCCGCCTCCGAGACGAGCCCCGGGCAGACGGCGCTCGCGCTCACCCCGCGCTTCCGGAACTCCATCCGGAGCGATTCCGTGAACCCGATCAGGCCCGCCTTCGATGCCGCATACGGCGCGCTATACGGCACCGGCACCTTCCCCGCGAGCGATGCCATGTTCACGATGTGCCCGGCCTTCCGTTCGAGCATCACCGGGATCACCTCCCGCGCGAACAGCATCGCAGCGGTCAGGTTCACCTCGATCGTCGCCGTGATCTCCGCTGCCGGCTGGAGCTCGAAGTGGGCGGTGTCCTCGATCCCGGCGTTGTTCACCAGGATGTCCGCCCTCCCGTATTCCGCCAGCGTCGCCTCGATTGCCCGCCGCCGGTCGTCCGCCGAGGTGACATCGCCGGCGATGGCGATCGCCCGCCCGCCGAGGGCGCGGATCTCCGCCGCCACTCGTTCCAGCTCCTCCGCCGAACGGGCCATCAGGGCCAGGTTCACGCCCTCCTCCGCCAGGGCCCTGCTGATGTACGTCCCCAGCCCCCGCGATGCCCCCGTCACGATCGCCGCGCGTCCGCGTAGCTGCCGCATGTGTTCCCTCCTTCGCCGTCCCTCGTGGTGATGTGACCTTTGTCCGAATGCCCATCCCGTTAACGGTGCTATTCTGGGTTTGTGGGAGTGTACATCGCCTCCGCTACGGTCCGGAGTACGTTCTCCTGGGTCCTTTTCCTCGCCCTGTTGCCGTCGCTCAGCTTCTTCGGCCACTGGCCCGATGAGTTCGCGATCCCCGGAACGGCCTACGCCATCGCCATCCCCGGCGCGGCTGGCGGCGCGGAAACCCATGACCACGCCAGCCACTGCCACGCCGAGGCCGCTTCCTGTAGCGATGCCCCCGCCGCCGCCGGCGTCAGCTTTGCCTTGATGAACGAATCGCTCACCCTCCTTGTTGCGGGCGGGGTGCTTGTCCTCCTTGCCCTGCGCTGGTGGGTCCCCGGCGAAGACCACCCGCTCAGTCCCGAGCCTGCCCCTCCACGATTCCTCTCCGCGTGTGCCTGACCACCCGCCGGTGGATGCCAGTCCACCAACCCGAGGCATCCCGCCTCTAACCAGGAGAGGAAAGCTCGCATGACCGAGCACCTGCGCCGCCCGGCCGCGCTCATGGCTCTCGCCGTGCTCGCGTTCGCGGCCGCCGTCTTAGCGGCTGCCTGTGGCGGTGATGAAGGAGATGGCGGCAGTGACCAGGCTACCGCCGCCGCCATCAGCATCATGGATGCATCCGGCCTCCACGAGGTCCACGAGACCATC
>CAZRUZ010000036.1:0-18409 GCA_964603275.1 uncultured Anaerolineaceae bacterium
GGCGTGGGATGCGTTCCTGCGGCTGCCCAAGCCGGTGCTGGTGCATTGCAGCGCGGGGATGGACCGGACCGGCCGTGTGGTGAACTTCATCGTTGCGCGGCTCGATGCGGCGGGCGCGAACGGCGAGGCAGCGAGCTAGGTGTAGTTCCCACGAGCTGGCCAGGGACGGCCGCTAGCGGAGGTCGGACCACTCGGCCTGGCGGGCGAAGAGGAGGTCGTGCATCTCCCAGAACTTCCCCTGGTCGCCGGCGCAGATGGCAACGAGGCTCGCGTTGGCCGCGTTGGGGTGGATCTGCTGGATCGGGAAGTGCAGGAACGCGAGGGCGATGTCGTTTCCGAGGCGGGCGCGGATATCAGCGAGTGAAGAATCGGTCCAGCGCTTGCAGAAGGGGCACTGGAAGTCGCTGAACTCGGCGATCATCACCTTCGCATTGCGGCTGCCTTCGACCGGCGCATCGGAGACGTCCGGTTTCTCGGGCATGATCTGGAAGGCGGGCGGGCTCATGGCGGCGAGCTGCTTCACCGCGGCGCTATAGCCATCGAGCGTCGTTGGGCTGCCCTTGAGCTCGGCATCGACGATCTCGTTGAGGACGGCGGCGGGCTGGGCGCCCACGAGCTTCTTATTGTTGATGAAGAACGTCGGCGTGCCAGTCACCCCGAGGGCGGAACCCCGTTGCAGGTGGCTGTTGATCAGGGTGACGTTCTTATCCTGGGCGAGACACTGGCTGAACTTCGCCTGGTCGAGCCCGGTGTTCTGGGCATAGAGATTGAACGTATCAAGGAGGCCGCGGTTCGCGGGAGCCGCGGTTGCCGTGGCGGATCCGCTGGCCGCCGGTGTCATCGCGGCAGCGCCCGCGCCGGAGGCGTCCGCGGGAAGCACGGCGTCCTCATCGTCGCCGGAGGTCCACCAGACCGCCCCCGCGATGAGGGCCGCGCCGATCACGACTGCGGCGGGGGTGAGGAAGTACGTCCAGAGCGGCGGCTTCCTCAGGTAGACGGGCCCTTCGAGGGCCTCGGTGTTCGGGGGGGCAGCGGGCGGGGCCGGGTCCGCGGGCGGGGTTGATTCGTCAGTCACGCGATCCATGGTGCAATCCCGGCGCGCATCACGCGAATCAGCGGCCGGGCAGGTTTACCCGGAGTCACGCCCGCGGAGGACGGCCATCATGATGGCCTCGAGGGAGCCGAGGCCCGGGTCGGCGGACATCGCCTCTTCGACCCAGCGGCGCGCATCGGTGCGGGGATAGCCGAGGGCCGAAATCGCCTCGATGGCATCGGCAACGACCCGCTTGTGCTCGAACCTTGCCGCATCGACGGGCTGAGCGACTCCGCCATCGTGGAGGGCGGCTTCGGCGGTCACCTTCCCGCGGAGGCTGGCAATGATCTTATCCGCGCCGCGGGCGCCGATCCCCGGCAGGCGCGTCAACGTGGCGCGGTCTTCCTGCTCGATGGCGCGGGCAATGGTGCTGACCGAGACGTTCATCGCCTTCGCCGCCTTGGCGGGGCCGATCCCTTCGACGGTGGTGAACTTGCGGAAGAAATCGCGCTCGGCGCGGCGCAGGAAACCGACCAGGACAGGGACCGGGTTGTTGGCGGTGGCGTGATAGAAGATGTGCAGGCCGATCTCTGGCAGCGAACCTTCCGCGAGGTCGGAGTCGCCCGCGATGGCCTGGATCTCGGGCCAGAGGACGAGCGGGATCAGGACTTCGTAGCGCACGCCGGCGACATCGACCTCGACGAGCGGACCGGCGATGTCGATTCGGGCAAGCCGGCCCTGCAGGTGGGTAATCATCGCGGGTTGGCCTGGCCGGGAGCGGCGAGGGAGTTCTGCACGGGGGCAGTTAAGCACGCCCGGGAGAGAGCGGGAAGCGCGCTGGCGGCTGGACCGGGGCGCGAGGACAATCGAGGCATGCCCGAACTCCCCGAAGTCGAGACCATCCGGAGGGACCTGGAGCCGCTCGTGGTGGGCCGGCGCGTGGAGTCGGTCGATGTGGACGAGGGGACGTTGCGGCTGCTGGCCGGGGCCCCGCTGGATGCGGTCCGGGCAAACCTGGTGGGGCGCACCTTCACCTCGATCGGGCGGCGGGGGAAGTACCTGCTGTTCGGGCTCGATGACGGGCGCGTCTTCGTGGTGCACCTGCGGATGACCGGCCGTCTGGTGTGGCGCGAGCGGGCCGCGCCGCCGGAGCCGTATCAGCGGGCGGTGATCGAGCTCGACGGCGGCCACGACCTGCGCTGGTGCGACCTGCGCAAGTTCGGGACGTGGGAGCTGCGCGAATCGGCGGACGAGGTGGTAGCGAAGCTTGGCCCGGAACCGATCGATGAGGGGCTAACCGAACGGCAGTTCCGCGAGGTGCTGGCCGGGCGGACGGCGCCGATCAAGGCGGTGCTGCTCGACCAGCGGCGTTTCGCCGGGCTGGGGAACATCTACGTGGATGAGGCGTTGTTCGCGGCGCGCATCCGGCCCGATACCCCGGCGGGAGCGCTTTCGCGGCCGGCGATGCGGCGGCTGTTTGCTGCCTGCCGGCTGGTGCTGGAACGCGGGATCGCCCACCGGGGCGCGAGTTTCAGCGATTACGTCGATGGACAGGGGAACCCGGGCGAGGAGCATATGCACGTGCAGGTGTTCCGCCGGACGGGCAAACCGTGTTACGCCTGTGGTTCGATCATCCAGCGCACCATGACCGGCGGGCGGGCGACTCACTTCTGCCCGCGCTGCCAGCCGAAGGCCCGCGCACGAAAGGCAACCCATGCTCGTTGACCCGGCCACCATCCTGCGGATGCTCGCGCTGCCCGCCGAGACGCGATTCGAAGTCGAACCGCTTGGCGACATCCCCGGATCGCCCGAGCGCTGGCGGGTCAGTACATCGGACGGCGTCCGCAGCGTCATCATCCGGCGGCCGATCGACCCGGAGGAATCCGCGAACCACGCGGCGGTGATGGAAGCACTCGCGGCGAAGGGGTTTGCCCACATGCCGCAGTTGCTCGGGTTCGCAGGAGATGCAACCGTCGAGGTGGAGCCAGAAGGCGTCACGGCCCTGCAGGTGGTGCCGCCAGCGGGTTCGGCCGAAGCGGCAGTGCAGGCACTTGCCGCACTGCACGGCCTGCTCCTGCGCGAGGGCCTGGACTGGGACCTGCAGCCCGGTGAACTCATCCCGGACGAAGAGCTCCCGCTCCACAGGCTGGGCTTCGCGGCGGGCGAGCGTGACCCTGCCCGGGCGCCGCTCGCGGAGGCCCGCGCGGCCGTGGTAGCGAGCGCCTTCGGGTTCGCGCACCGGAACGCGGCCGCTGCGAACATCCTGCTCGCGCCGAACCGGGCCTGGCTGACGGATTTCGGGCAGGCGGGGCACGGTGCGCAGGTGTACGACGTGGCCGCGTTCCTGTTGACCTCCGGGATCGAGGCTGCTGGACGGAGGGCGCTGGCTGCCGCTTACGCGCGGGCGCGGGGGTGGGATGCCGGTCCGACGGTGGACCTCGTCGACGTGGCGGGGATCCTCTGGGGGATCGGCGAGCTGCTGACGCTCCCGCGGAAGCTGATCGAAACGCTTGGCGACGATGGCGCGACAGCCCACCTGAAGCTGAGCGTGAGCCGCATCGAGAAGGGCATCCGGCAACCGGCCGGCGATTCGGCGAACGCGGCCGCCATCCGGGCGGCGCTCTGGCCCCGTTAGGTCGACAACCGCGGCCGGAGAATCGACAATCCCGGCGTGGCGCCAGGCAGTTACCCCGGGGAGATGAGCGAGCTCGAATTCGTCGAGGCATACGCCGAGGGTGCGGTCCGCAAGCCGCAGATGGCCGCCGATGCGGCGCTCGGGCGGCTGGTGTTCGCCGAGGCCGGGGACCGGGCGATCCTGGCGGGGCTCATCGGGCAAGAGCTGGCGGAAGCATGCCGGCGGCTGACCGCGATCTGGGGGGCACTCGCCAACCGGACGCACCCGGTGGGGCGCGCATTGCTGCGGCCACTGCCGGGCGTAGCGGAGTGGGAACGCTTCATCCAGGGCGCGGCGGGCTTCACACCGGAACAGACCCTGCGCGAGCTGGCGCTCGATGGCGATGCGCTCGACGCGGCGCGCACACTGCGGGCGCAGCCGGGGCTGGCCGAGCTCACCGGGCTGGTGGCCGCGGCCGAGACCGGCAACTCCATGCTCCTCATCCCGGGACGGGGGAAGCGCCGCGTTGCGGACCAGTGCTGGCTGGCGGGCCTCGACCGGGAGGGCGCGCCGGTTGCCTCGCGCTTCGGCGCGGAGGAGGCGGACGCGACGACCTTCGCGGACATCACGGCCGACCTCTGCGGGATCGGGCGCGCGTTCCTTTTGTCGTACGTCGAGGCTCGGCGGTCGGCCGGGCGACGTGACTGAGATGGCAGGTTTCGGGCATGGCCCCCGGAACGCCATTACCGATGTGCCGGGCATCCGCGTGGGGCACTACACCGACCGGCGCAACGCGACCGGCTGCACGGTGATCCTCTGCCCGGAGGCGAGCGCGGCCGCCGTGGACGCGCGCGGCGGCGCACCGGGCACGCGGGAGACGGACGTGCTTTCACTGGCGAACCTGGTGCGGCGCTGCCATGCGGTCGTGTTTTCGGGGGGCAGCGCCTTCGGGCTGGCGGCCGCGGACGGGGTGATGCGCTGGTGCGCCGAGCACGATATCGGCTTCCCGACGGCCGCGCGGAAGGTCCCGATCGTCTCGTCGGCGGTGCTTTACGACCTGGGCATCGGCAATCCCGTTGCGCACCCCGGGCCGCAGGAGGGTTACCTGGCGGCGGTGCGGGCGCGCCGGGGCGCGGTGGCGGAGGGGTCCGTGGGGGCGGGGACGGGCGCCACGGTAGCGAAACTGCTCGGGGCCGACCACGCGCTCAAAGGTGGGCTCGGGACGGCAAGCCTCGTGGGGCCGCGCGGCATCGTGGTAGGCGCCCTCGCGGTGACAAATGCTGTTGGTTCGATCTACGACCCCGGAACGGGCGAGTGCGTGGCCGGGCCGCGCGGCGACGACGGCGAGTTCGTTACGCTCCCTGAAGCGCTGGAACGCCGCACCGAGCAGATGGACGCACTGATGCAGAACACCACGCTGATCTGCGTTGCCACCAACGCGGAGCTTGAGCCGCACCAGCTCCAGCGGGTGGCGGCACACGCCCACGATGGGTTCGCCCGGAGCGTGGTCCCGGCCCACACAAGCGGCGACGGCGATATCGCGTTCGCCGTCTCGGTGGGTCAACTCAGCGTGAAGCCGCACGACCTGACACTCATCGGGACCATGGCGGCACTGGCGGTCGAAAACGCGGTGGTGCGGAGCGTGGTGCAGGCGACCGGACTGAAGGGCGTGCCCGCGGCGCGGGAGTGGCGGCAGGGGCCCGGGGGGCGCTGAAGCCGGCCGGCCCCCCCGGGGGCGCGCCGCCGCCTGGTAGGAGCGCGAAAAACCATTGACAACGGCTGTGGGTGGTCTAGGATCTAGATGCCGTCTATCCCGCAAGGGAAGGCGAGCTGAAGAGCCCTCGCGCGAAACGTCGTCCGCCTGGACCCGAGTGGCCGGTACGGACAAGGCCGTTGAGCAGGATCCGGGCGTATTGGCGCCCCACCGGTTCACCCCTTGTGTGCCCCGCTCCAACCGAGCGGGGCTTGTTTTGTCCGGGGACTGAGGGGGGCAGCAACCGTGCGAATCATGATGAGTGGCAAGATCCACCGGGCCACGGTAACGGGTGCGAATATCGACTACGAAGGGTCGGTAACGCTGGACCCGGACCTGATGGACGCGGCGGGGATCCTGCCATACGAGCAGGTCCATATCGTCGACGTGACCAACGGCGCCAGGCTGGAGACGTACGCCATCAAGGGCGAACGGGGGTCCGGCGAGGTGTGCATCAACGGCGCGGCGGCGCACCTGGTGCACCGCAACGACATCGTGATCATCATCGCCTACCAGCACATGACGGAGAGCGAGGCACGGGACGCTTCGCCCCGCAGCGTGTTTGTGGACGCTTCTAACCGCATCAAGCGGACGAGCTATGGCGACGGCTTTTCGCACAACCCGCGCGAAGTGGCCGTGGCCCGGTAGCCAGAGAAAGGCGGTAGGGCAGTGGGACGCATCTCGATCCACAGGCTGAAGGAATTCAAAGCGCAGGGACAGCGCTTCGCGATGATCACCGCGTATGACTACCCGTCGGCGCGGCTGGTGGAACAGGCGGGCATCCCGATCATCCTCGTCGGTGACTCGCTGGGGAGCGTGGTCCTGGGTTACGACTCGACGGTGCCGGTGACGATGGATGACATCGTCTACCACACGCGGGCGGTGGTCCGGGCGACGGAGAAGGCGATCGTGGTCGCTGATATGCCATTCATGAGCTACCAGGCGGACCCGAACGAGGCCATGCGGAACGCGGGCCGGCTGCTGCAGGAAGGTGGAGCGACCGCGGTCAAGCTGGAAGGCGGGAGCCACATCGCCCCGCTGGTCCACCGGATGGTCGAATCGGGGATCCCCGTGATGGGGCACCTCGGGCTGACGCCGCAGTCGGTCAACCAGTTCGGTGGGCACAAGGTCCAGGGCAAGACGCCGGCGGCGGCGGCAAAGCTGCTGAATGATGCGCGGGCGCTGGAAGAGGCGGGCGCCTTCGCCATCGTGCTCGAAACGATCCCGGCACCGTTGGCGCGGATGGTGACGGAGCGGATCTCGGTGCCGACCATCGGGATCGGCGCGGGGCCGCATTGCGATGCCCAGGTGCAGGTCTTCCACGACCTGCTCGGGATCTACGACGACCAGCGGACGCTGCGCCACGCAAAGCAGTACGCGGTCATCGGCGAGACGATCCGCGAGGCGGTGCGGTCCTACATCGGCGAGGTTGCCGGGGGGGCGTTCCCCACGGCAGAACACAGCTTCGAAATGGATGACGCCACGCTATCGGAGCTCGCACAGTCCAGGTAGGCGGTACGACCGCGATGGGGGCGCCCGCCGCGCCCCCATCCTCTGAAGGCAGGGGGAAGGGATTGGCCCACGCGCCCACAGATCGAGACTACATCGTGATCGAACCGGATCAGCCGCTGAAGCCGGCGCCGGCGATCCTGACCACGCCGGCCGCGATGCGGCGCTGGCGTGCTTCGCACGCTGGCACGCTTGGGCTGGTCCCCACGATGGGCTACCTGCACGAGGGACACCTGGACCTGGTCCGGCAGGCGCGCGAAGAGAACCGCCATGTGGTGGTCAGCATCTTCGTGAACCCGACGCAGTTCGGACCGGGGGAAGACTTCGAGAAATACCCACGCGATGAAGTCCGCGATCTGAACCTGTTGCGCGAGGCGGAAGTGGACGCGGTCTACCTGCCTTCGGCGGTCGACATGTACCCGGCGGGGTTCCAGACCTACGTGAGCGTGGAAGAAGTGACGAAGGGGCTCGAGGGCGCCTCGCGGCCGGGACACTTCCGCGGAGTGGCGACGGTGGTGCTGAAGCTGTTCAACGCGGCCGGGCCGGACCGGGCCTATTTCGGAAAGAAGGACGCGCAGCAGCTGCGAGTGATCCAGCGGATGGTGCGCGACCTGGACCTGGGGCTGGAGATTGTGCCATGCGAAATCATCCGCGAGGCGGACGGCGTCGCGATGAGTTCGCGCAACGTGTACCTCTCCCCGGAAGAGCGGGCGGCGGCGCCGGTGCTGAAGCGGGCGCTGGACCACGCGCGGGTTCTGTGGGCAGGTGGCACGCGCGACGCTGAAACGCTGCGGATGGCCGTCCGGGCGATGATCGAAGCGGAGCCGCTTGCCCGGATCGACTACATCTCGCTGGCGGACGATGAGTCGCTCGTCGAGATCGACGGTGGCGCCGGGGAGCGGGCGCTACTCTCGCTGGTGGTGAAGTTCGGGCGGACACGGCTGCTGGACAACATCGAGTTACGCTGAGCGCAGGTCCATCCCGAAGCACGGGAGAGGCAGGTGGCGTAGGCTGAGCCCATGACCAAGAAGCGCCCCCCGAGAGCCATCTGGCCGTTGGTCGCGTGGGACCTGGTATGGAAAGTCGTGGCGATCCGCCGGGCCGTGCAACTGCGCCAGTACCGGATGATCCCGGTGCTCGCGATCACGAGCAGCGCCGGGCTGCTGCCGATCGGCTACCTGGTGAAGACCCGGAGCGCCACCCGGGCGGAGGACGACGGCGGGAACAGCCCGGCAATGACCGAGACCTTTTGAAGAATGAAACGGGCCCCGCATGCGGGGCCCGTCCTGGTGGTGGGTGCAGGCGCGGAGCGGGATTACCCCGCTTCGCCGAGGTCGCGGAGGGTGGTTTCGTAGACCAGCTGCATGAGGCGGTTGTGGTGACGGGCGAGCGCCATTTCCAGCAGGATGGCCTTCTCTCCCAGCTCGATCATCTTCCAGATGTCCGGTTCCGCCGGGGCGCTGGCGGCATCGACGAGGCAGTCGGCATCGTGAGCGAACGCCTCGTGCTCGCTGCGCTGGGTCTCCACCTTCGAAAGGAGGCGAGGCTCCTGGTTCTCTGCCAGGTGGAGTGGCGAATCGGGGAGATCGGCGGTCCAGATATGGCGCCGGATCTCGGCCCGGGCTTCACTGACCAGCTGCCGGAACGAGACGCGCCAGGAGTGGGGCTGGTGGGCGTGGAAGGGGAGGCGCGCGGCCTGGCGGAGTTTCTCGCGCGCTTCGGCTAGCGGGTCCTTGAAATCGACGGGGGGGCTCTGCGGAGCGGGGGCATAGGTGCCCGAATAGACGGTCATGTCGTACCTCCTTATGACCTGCGAGGCGCCGCGCGTGGGCGGTGCTTCCTGAGTTGACGGGAGGGCCGGCGATTGCCCTCCGAACGCCTACGGGGTTAGCTGACGGGTTCGGCGTCGGAAGTCGCCTATGCGCGTAACCGCGCAATTCACCCCAAAAAGTGGGCCCCCCGTTCCTGCCGCGACAGGACTCGGCCCACCCACCGTACACCAGTCCGGGCGGAAAGGGGGAATTTGTTTACCTTCGGGCCGTTACCAGCTTCTGATTAACGTGTCTGGATCGCGGGCCGGTTGCGAGGGTCGAGCCGGGCATGGGCCCAGTGCGTCATGGCGACCGCGAGCGCATCGGCCGCGTCAGCAGGCGTGGGGACAGACTTCAGGCCGAGCTGCAGGCGGACCATCTCGGCGACCTGGCTCTTTTCACCGCGGCCGTAGCCGGCGACGGTCTGCTTGACCAGTGCCGGGGCGTATTCAGCGGCGTCGATGCCCGCATCGGCGAGGGCGAGGAGGGCGGCGGCGCGCGCCTCGCCGAGCGTCATCGCGGAGCGCGCGTTCAGGCCGACGAACCCGGCCTCGACCGCACCCAGGGTGGCTCCGGCCTCGATGGCGGCGGCGCGGATGCCATCGCGAAGGCAGAGCAGGCGGGCGAGCCGGGGCTCGGCGGGACGGGTGCGAATAACCCCGTGCCTGACGTGGGTGCAACCGTCGCCAGAGACTTCGATGATGCCGAAGCCGGTGACGTTGAGGCCGGGGTCGACGCCGATGATGCGCATGGGGGCATGGTACGCGGCCTGCGCGCGAGCACCCAGCGGAGGGGGTCACCGGAGTGTTGGCGGCGGGCCATTGCGCGGGGGCGCGGCAATCCTCTACGATTGTTGACAGAGTTACTCTACTTTATCCCGGGTGGCTCCAAGGGAAGGCTTCGCTCCCCATGCGCGTTTCGACACGTAGCGACTATGGCCTGAGGGCACTGATCGAACTTGCGGGCCACTTCGGCAGCGGGCCGTTGCAGTCGTCCGAGATTGCGCTGCGGCGCCATATCCCCGAGCAGTACCTGGACCAGCTGCTGACCTCACTGCGCAAGGCCGGGTTCATCCGCTCGGTGCGCGGGCCGGCGGGCGGGCACGAACTTGTGCGCGACCCGGCGCAAATCAACGTCCGGGCGGTGATCGAGGCGCTCGAGGGCAGCCTTTCGCCGGTCGCGTGGCTCGATGAGCCGCCGGAGATGACCGACCACCCGCACCACTGTGGCCAGCGCGAGATCTGGGAGCGGATCAGGGATGCGACGGCCGAGATCCTCGAGTCGTACAGCATTTCCGACCTGCTGGAGCGGGAGCCGACGGCGGTCAGCGGACGGTGGGTGATATGAGCGCTTCGCTGGACCGGCCGGCCATCGCCGATTCGGTACTGGGGCTGATCGGGGCGACGCCGCTGGTGCGCCTGCACCGGGTGATCCCGCAAGAAGCGGCGACCGTCCTCGGAAAGATGGAGAGTCTGAACCCGGGCGGGAGCGTGAAGGACCGGATCGCCCTGGCGATGGTTGAGGACGCCGAACGGGCCGGACGGCTGCAGCCGGGATCGACGATTGTGGAGCCCACATCCGGGAACACCGGCATCGGGCTCGCGCTGGTGGCCGCGGTCAAGGGCTACCGGATCATCCTGACCATGCCAGAGGACATGTCGGTGGAGCGCCGGCGGCTGCTGGAGCGTTACGGCGCCGAGCTGGTCCTGACGCCCGCGATCGAGGGCATGACCGGCGCGGTGTTCGCCGCACAGGAGCTGTGCCGCGAGCACCCGGACTACTTCATGCCGCAGCAGTTCGAGAACCCGGCGAACCCGGACGTGCACCAGCGGACGACCGCGCGGGAGATCCTCGAGGCGACGGGTGGCCGGGTCGATGCCTTCGTGGCGGGCGTGGGGACCGGCGGCACGATCACCGGGGTTGGCCACGTGTTGCGTCAGGAGCTCGGCGAGCGGGTACTTCTGGTGGCCGTAGAGCCAGCCCGGTCGCCGGTGCTGAGCGGCGGGCGCGCCGGGATGCACGGCATCCAGGGGATCGGGGCGAGCTTCGTCCCGGGTGTGCTCGACCGCGGCGTGTACAACGAGATCCTCCGGGTGGAGGACAAAGACGCGATCGCGTGGAGCAAGCGGCTGGCGCGGGAAGAGGGCATCCTCGCCGGGATCTCGGCGGGAGCGAACGTTTTCGCGGCCCGGAAGGTCGCCGAGCGCATCGGCGCCGGGAAGACCGTGGTAACCATCATCTGCGATACCGGGGAGCGCTACCTGAGTGTCAACATGTAAGTGATCGCGGGTGCGTGCCTGGCTGCCGGGCACGGTCCGTTTCGTTGTGCAACCATGTTTGTGCTGACCGTCGCCGAAGGAGGGCTCCTATGTCAGTGAACGTCTACATCCCGACTCCCTTCCGCCACCTTGTGGGGAACCGCGCCAGCGTGAAAGCGCAGGGCGGGACCGTCTCGGCCATCCTGGATGACCTGGACACGCAGTTCCCCGGGTTCAAGGCGCAGGTGGTCGATGCGAGCGGCGGGCGCGCCCGGCATATCAACATTTATGTGAACCAGGTTGAGATTGAAAACCTGGAGGGCGAATCGACGGCGTTGAAGGACGGCGATGAGGTCGCGGTCATCCCGGCGCTTGCCGGCGGGGCGGCGACGACGATGACGCCGGAAATGGTTGAGCGCTACAGCCGCCACCTGATCATGCCGCAGGTTGGCAGCTCGGGGCAGCGGAAGATCATCGAGTCGAGCGTGCTGATCATCGGCGCGGGCGGCCTCGGGTCGCCGGTGGCGCTGTACCTGGCGCTGGCAGGCGTGGGGAAGATCGGGATCGTCGACTTCGACGTGGTCGACCGGACGAACCTGCAGCGGCAGATCCTCCACCAGACGCCGGACATCGGGAAGCCGAAGGTGGTCTCGGCGCAGGAGACGCTGCTGGCGCACAACCCGAACGTCGACGTCGTGGTGCACGAGGCGCCGATCACGAGCGACAACGCCTTCGAGATCATCGGGCAGTACGACATCGTGGTGAATGGCGCGGACAACTTCGCGACCCGGTACCTGGTGAACGACGCGGCCTACCTGTTGAAGAAGCCGCTGGTGGATGGTTCGATCCTGATGTTCGATGGCCAGGCGACCACCTATCTGCCCGGGAAGGGGTGCTACCGCTGCCTCTACCCGGCGCCGCCACCGCCCGGCATGGTGCCCAGTTGCGCGGAGGCCGGCGTGCTGGGGGCGATGTGCGCAACCATCGGCAGTATCCAGGCGACCGAGGTCCTGAAGCTGGTGCTGGACATCGGCGAGCCGCTGGTTAACCGGCTGCTCCTGTACGATGCACTTACGCTTGAATTCCGGATGGTGAAGGTGCGGCGCGACCCGGAATGCCCGCTCTGCGGCGATAACCCGACGATCCACGAGCTGATCGACTACGAGCAGTTCTGCGGCTCGCCGATCCCGCATCGCGAGAACCCGACCGGCGGCTAGTGCCGGGAGACTGCCGGCGCCGCCTCGTCTCCGGGCGAGGCGGGCAGGCCCGACAGACCATGCAACAACCCGGGCGCAGCATGCCGCCCACGAAGGAGACTCTCCAACCATGACCAGTGCGACAGCTCCAACGGTGAATGTCCGCGTGACCGCAGTCCTGCAGAAGGTCACCGGCGGCAAGAAGACGGTCGAAGCGACGGGGAACACGGTGGCCGAGGTGTTCGAGGACGTCGAACAGCGCTACCCGGGGTTCAAGGCTCAGGTGTACGGTCCGGACGGGAAGCCGCACCGGTTCGTGAACATCTACCTGAACGATGAAGACATCCGCTATACGGGGAGCGTCGAGACGCCGATCAAGGCGGGCGACGTCCTGGACGTTCTGCCGGCACTGGCTGGTGGCGCATAGCCACCGCCAGGGTGATGGCGGGCTGGTGGCGAGAGGAAGCCGATGGCGCTGTATAGCTCGATCCTGGAACTGATTGGCAACACGCCGCTGGTGGAGCTGCAAACGCTCTCGCCGCGGGCGGGTGTGCACATCTATGCCAAACTCGAAGGGCAGAACCCGACGGGCTCGGTGAAGGACCGCATCGCAAAGTACATGATCGAGGCCGGCGAGAAGAGCGGGGAGTTGAAGCCGGGCGCGACGATCCTGGAGCCGACATCGGGGAACACCGGCATCGGGCTGGCGATGATTGGCCGCGTGAAGGGCTACCACGTGGTCTGCGTGATGCCCGAAAGCGTGAGCGAAGAGCGCACCTACCTGTTGAAGGCGTACGGCGCTGAGGTGATCTACACACCGGGCGAACTCGGTTCGAACGGCTCAATCGCGCGGGCGAAGGAGATCGTGGCGGAGAACCCGGGCAAGTACTACTTCCCGTATCAGTACGGGAACGAGGCCAATCCACGCGCCCACTACGAAACGACAGGCCCCGAGATCCTGCGCGACCTGCCGCAAACGACCGTATTTGTGGCCGGGCTCGGCACGGGCGGGACGCTGACCGGCACGGGCCGTTACCTGAAAGAACACCAGCCGGGCGTGAAGATCATCGCTGCGGCGCCCCACCCGGGGGACCTGGTCCAGGGACTGCGCGCGCTTGAGGACGGGTTCATCCCGCCGATCTTCGATGAGTCGGTGCTCGACGGGAAGATCGTGGTGGACAGCAAGAGCAGCTTCGCCATGTCGAAGGACCTGACGCAGCGCGAAGGACTATTCGTGGGCATCAGCTGCGGCGCCGTGGTGCGTGCGGCGCTGAAGGCGGCGGACCGGCTCGAGGGCGAGCAGCATATCGTCTGCCTGCTCGCGGATGGCGGCTGGAAGTACCTGTCGTCGAACCTCTGGACGACGGACTGGGAAGACCAGCCGGAGGACGTGGAGAGCAAGATCTGGTGGTAGCTGCGACTCGCGGGACGGGCCGGGCCTGAAGCGGCGCGGGCCCTATACTCGCGCAGTGCCGTCTTTCACGTTCCAGATTGCGACGACCGACGAGGCCGCGGCGTTGGCCGGGCTCTACGCGCATTCGGGGCTGAGCGGCGCTCCCCGAGACACGGGCGAGCTGGAACGGATGCTCCAAACCGGCCACGCGTTTCTGGTCGTCTTCGGTACGGACAGGGTGGCCGGAGCAGTGCGCTTCCGGGACGAGGACGGGATCACCTGGTTCGACCTGCTCGTTTCGGGCGCGGCCGGCGCCGGGCGGGCGCTGATCGGCGCGGTCGTGCGGGGCGCGCAGGACCGGGGCATCCGGCTGGCACGGGCGCGGGTGCCGGACAGGTGGCCGCTGCCCGAATACCTCGGGCGAGCGGGCTTCCTGCCGATCGGGCGGGAGGCCGATGCAGAGACGGGCGAGCCGCTGCTGGTGGTCGAGCGGCGGCTGCCCCTGCTGACCGTCCGTGAGCAGCGCCGGGCTGACGCGGAGGCGATCGGGCAGCTGACGGGAGAGGACCCGTGGGTGTTCGAACAAGGCGCGCGACCGGGGTGGTTCGTGGCGGCTGACGGCGACCGAGTGGTCGGGGCGATCGCCTGCCGGGACGCTGGCGGCGGACTGGCGCGGATCACCGAGCCGGTGCTCCTCGACGGCTACCGTGGGCGGACGCTCGAGGTGTGGATGATCGAACGGACGGCGATATATGCGGAGACCAACGGCTACCACACGGCGGAGCTCGCCGCGAGCGAGCGGCTAAAGCCGGTGCGGAAGGCGCTGGAGGACCGTTACTGGGTGCTGGACGGGGAGCGGTACGTACGCGCCTTCCGCACGCCGCCGTCGCAGTTCGAGGATGAGGACTGGGATTAGTGGGTGCCCTTGAGGCCGCGGTGGAGCCAGGCCGCTTCGGCGAGTTCGTGGCGGGCGCGGCTGTGTTCGAGCTCGGCGCGCAGCCAGTCGCGTTCGGCGCGGAGGTCCTTGATGTGGTCCTGGAGGGCGGCGACGAGCAGGTCGACCTCGCTGACGCGGGCACGGGCCTCGGCGCGGAGCTGGCGGATCTCGGCGCCCACGTCAGCGAAACCGGGACGTAGCGCCACCCCGGGGAGGTGCGTCACCGTGGCGGTCACCTCGGGCCCTCGCCGGGGGGAAGGCCGGGGCGCTGGGGGGCGGCCGATCCGGGACCGATGCCGCGGACGAAGGCGCGCTCCTGGCGCAGGTCCCGGAGGTTGTCGTGGAGCGCCGAGAGGACCTGCTCCAGCGTGTCCAGCCGGCCTTTCCGGGCCGCGTGGTCGAGCTGAAGTTCGTGGAGGGCGGCCCGGAGCGCGAGCTCGCGCTGGCGGCTCTTGCCGAGGCGTTTGCGCAGGCGGCGGTTCTCGCGGTCAACGGCGACGACCGCGCGGACGAGGGTCACGGGGTCGAGGCTGGCCGCCGCCTCGGGGTCTGCCGCGATGGCGGCGGGGTCCGGCTCAAGCAGTTCGGACTGGCCACTGCTGAGCGCATCGAGGGCGCCCTGGAGGCGTTCGACATCGGTGCGGACCTGGCGGATGAGGCGCTCGGCGCGGGCGTCGCTGGCGTTCGCCTGTGCCCTGAGCGGGACACTGAAGCGGGCGGCGAGAGGACCTGCCGGGGGCTGGGGGAGATCGCCGGCGGGCAGGGGTTCCTGGACGCCGGCGACCGGGGGGAATGGGATCGGGGCCGGTGCGCCATGCGGCGCGAGTTGCGCCGTGCTGGCCTCATCATGCTGTTGCCTGCGCAAGGGAAAGCGCACGTTCCGGTCCCCCGTTCACCAGTCCTCTACGTGGAATATACGCCCATATCCGTGGTTTCAGTAGGGGAAAACCCTGCGGCGCGGCGGCCTGTCGCTTCACCCTTCGGGCCAACCTGCCTACTCTCTGTAACGATGCCCACTGCCCTTGACCAACTCGCGGAAGACTACGCTGCCTGGTGGATCGACATCCTCGGGGAGCACAACCACATCGGCGGGGCCGATGCCACCCGCTGGCTGCTCGACCGGGCGAAGCTCGGCCCCGGACGCCGGATGCTCGACTGCGGGGCGTTCGTGGGGGCATCGGCGCGGATGGCGGCCGCAAAGACGGGCGCGGCGGCCGTGGCCTGCGACCTGAACCACGATTTCCTGAAGGCGGGCCGGGCGATGGACGAGGGCGAGCTTGTGCACTGGGTGACGGCCAACTCGCGGCGGTTGCCGTTCCGCGATGGGCTGTTCCATAGCCTGTGGGTGCTGGATTCGGATATCTCGCTGAAGGAGCTGACTCGGCTGGCCGCGCCGGACGCGACGCTCTGCCTGGACTGCGAAGTGCCGGTGGACGTGCGGGGCGGCGTGGAGGCCTTCATCGGCGAGCTCGAAGGGTATGGCTGGAAGCTGGCCGGTCACCGGCAGATGAGCATCGAGGCGACGAACACGTGGCGGAACGCGGAGGCCGACCTGGTGCGGCGGCGGCCCCACTTCGAAGCGCGCTACGGGACGCGGCCCTACCTTGCGCAGCTGGATATGCTGGGGAACCTGGTGCAGAGCTACGAAAGGCTTGAACAGGGGCACGGGCTGTTCGTGTTCGAACGCGCCTGACCTGGCAGCAAGAATTCCGCCAGAGTGTGATGCGAAGCAATGTGGCGAATGGCCGCCGGGCCGATAGTTATAGTAATTGAGCGAAAGAGGGGGCTTCCATGCCTTCAGTGATCCGCGGGCCGCAGGGCCTGATCGTGACGGCCGTACTCGCCGTTGTCGGCGCGCTGGTTGCGGCGGCCGTGCTGTTCACATCGAGCCGGGCCTCGGACGTGAACCTGACCACCGCGGGGCTGGTGCCGGCCGATGCCGGGATCTACGTGGCCCTGAACACCGACCTCTCGTCGAGCCAGTGGGTGGCGACCTTCAAGCTGGCTGAGCGGCTGGGGGCGGAAGACCCGGAGGACGAACTGAAGGACGGCGCCGAGGAATCGGGGCTGGACTGGGAAGACGAGATCGCGCCATTCCTGGGCGGCAATGCGGCGATCTATGTGCGCGGGCTGGATATCGAATCGGTCTCAGCCAGCGGCGCGGTCATCCTGAAAGCGAAGGATGCCGGGCGCGCGCTCGAGGTCATCGAGGACGAGATGGGCTCGTTCGACGAGGAGACCTACCACGGGGTGGACTACTTCTCGCTCGGGTTCGACGGCTACGTCGCGCGGCTGGGCGACCACATCGTGATCGCGTTCGATGAGGAAAGCATCGAGGAAGTCATCGACGTATCCAGGGGGAAGGCGCCCTCGCTGGCGAGCGTGGACGACTTCAAGCGGCTGCGGGACGAGCTGACCGGGAACTTCCTCGCATTCGTGTATGTAGATGCGAGCAGCCTGATGGGGAACTTCCTGCTGGAAGACCCGGCGGTGAAGGCGGCGCTGGACCAGTCCGGCGCGGCGGACATGGCGCTGCGCCCTTCGGCGCTGGTGATCGGCGCGAAGGATGGCGGTTTCCAGTTCGAGGTCGCCTCAATCGGGGAGGCCGGCCAGGTTTCACCGATGCTCACGCCGCGGACGTCGCGCTTCGCCGCCCTGGTACCGGCTGATGCCGCGGTTTTCGTGAGCACAACCGGGATCGCGCAGACGTGGGAGTCGGCGGTCGGCGACGCGCGCGGAGAAATCGACGACGCGCTGCGCGAGTACAGCGACTACAACTCGCTCGATGACGTGCTGCGCGATGCGGGCGAGGAGATCGGGCTCGACAGCATTGAAGACCTGGTGAAGCTCCTCGAGGGTGAGACGGCGCTTGCCGTGTGGTTCCCGCGCGGGAACATTGACGACCCGGAGGTGGTTGTCCTGGCCGAGACGGATGAGGGCGCGGCGCGGCCTGTGATCGAGCGGGTCGTGCGCAAGGGCGCGGCCGGGGCCCCGGAGCGCCGCAGCGTGGGCGGGGTGGAGATGACCATCGCGGAAGACCCGAACGGGGAGCCGCTGGCCTACGCGTTCAAGGACGGCTACCTGGCGCTCGGGACCCCGGAGGCCGTCGAGACGGTGCTGACCATGGGCGCCGGCGATGCGAACCTCGCGGGCCTTCGGCGCTACCAGGAAACGGTCGCCCAGATGTCCTCGGCGCTGGGGACTTACGCCTTCTTCAACATCGCCGCGCTGCTTCGGCTCGAAGAGATGCCCGGGATGCCCCGGCAGCTGGACGAGGCCGAACGGGCCCTCGGGGGGATCATCCTCAACTGGGTGGAAGAGCGCGGAGTAGTCCGGGTCTCCGGGGTCGTGACGATCGAGGAGTAGCGATGGCGGGGGGATGGCGCCGGGCGCTTGCCACGGGAAGGCTGGGAGTCGGGCCGCTGGCGCTCGCGAGCTTTTTCCTGCCGTGGGCGCATGGGCCGGGCCCACTGGCCGCCTCCGAGTTCACCGGGTACCGGCTGGTCGGTTACGCGGGGCGGCTGCAGGAGCTGGACCTGTCGCTCGGCGCGGGGGCGGCGCTCTGGGCGGCGCGGCTGCTGGTCCTCGCGGTGGTGGTCGCGGCGGCATGGCAGACGATGCTGGCGCCGTGGCACCGTTCGCACCCGGCGTATCCGATCAGCGGATGGTACCTGGTGGCCCTGGGGGCAGTGGCCATTGGCATCGGGATCAGCCGCGTGGGCGTGGTTATCCCGCCGCCGGGGCTGCTCCTGCTGGCGCTCGCCGGGGGCCTCTTCGCCGCCGCCGAGGCTGCCGGCGCGCGCTGAGCGGACGCCTCGACCGGGGGGCCTGGCTGCGGTAGCTTCAACAATCGTGAAGGTGTTGCGGCTGGCACTCAGCCATGACCTGCGGGCGGATATCCCCGA
>CAZRUZ010000037.1:0-15438 GCA_964603275.1 uncultured Anaerolineaceae bacterium
CCGATGGCATCGAGTACGTGAAGTGGGGCCTCGCCCGCGGGCTCGATATCGACAGCTTCGCCCCCCGCATCAGCTTCTTCTTCAACAGCCACAACGACTTCTTCGAAGAGGTCGCCAAGTTCCGCGCCGCCCGCCGCATCTGGGCGAGGCAGATGCGCGAACGCTTCGGCGCCCGGAACCCGCGCTCGTGGCTCATGCGCTTTCACACCCAGACGGCCGGCGTCTCCCTCACCGAGCAGCAGCCGGAGGTGAACCTGGTGCGGGTGGCCATCCAGGCCCTGGCGGCGGTCATGGGCGGCACCCAGTCCCTCCACACTGACGCAATGGACGAGGCCATCGCCCTCCCCAGCGACAAAGCGGCCCGCCTCGCCGTCCGCACCCAGCAGGTCATCCTCCACGAGTCCGGCGTCAGCAACACGGTCGACCCGCTCGGCGGCAGCTACTTCGTCGAGAAGCTCACGACGGACATGGAGAACGAAGTCCTCAAGTACTTCGAGCAGGTCGAAGCGCTCGGGGGCGTCATCCCGGCCATCGAAACGGGCTTCTTCCAGAAGGAAATCGCGGATGCCTCAGCCCGGTACCAGCGCGAGGTCGATACCCGCGACCGTATCGTCGTGGGCGTGAACGAATACGTCAGCGAGGAGAAACCCGAGATCCCTATCCTCCAGTTCGATCCGGAGGGCGAGAGGCGCCACCTGGCCCGCCTGAAGCAACACCGGGCCGCACGCGATACCTCGGCCCACGCCGCCGCCCTGTCGGCCCTGGAGCAGGCAAGCCGTGACCCGAAGGCGAACACGATGCCGCACATCATTGCCGCCGTGAACGCGGGTGCCACCGTCGGTGAAGTCTGCAACCTCTGGCGCCGCGTCTTCGGCGAATACCGCGAACAGGTCGTCGTGTAACGAAGCCGGGAGGATCCGCCATGCCCGAAGACAAACAAGCGCTCATTGGCCACTTCCAGCAGATGCGCCGCGACCTGCTCGCCGCCATCGATGGCCTGACCGATGAACAGCTCTCCAAACCTACCCTCGATGGCTGGTCCGTGAAAGACCACCTTGCCCACCTGGCGCTATGGGACGACCTCCGCACGAGCGAGGTCGAACGCATCTCCGCCGGCTTCGACTCTGCCTGGCGCATGTCCGAAGAACAGACGGTCACTCTTAGCGACATCGCCTTCTCCGTGCGGAGGGGCCTCTCCATCGCCCAGGTCCGCTGGGAGCTCGCAACCTCCCACCAGCGCCTGCTCGATGCCGTCTCTGCCGCCACCGGTCGCGGCCTCGATGCCTCGCTCTACTCCGAAGCCGCCCTCCGCAGCGACCACGAGGCCGAGCACACCGCCTGGATCACCGCCTGGCGAGCCGATCTAGGCATCTGAGCTTGCCTTCGCCGCCGCCCGGATTGCCTTTACCGCAGCGTTACCCCGGGGGGTCATAGTCTGCATGACTGAGCGAAAGGAGCGGTCAATCATGCACTTCTTGGCTATTCCTCAAGGTCGCCGCAGGGCCGTGGCACTCGGAATCATGGTCGGCTTCGTTGGGGCCGCTGGGGCAGTTATGGGCCTCGCTATCGCCGGGGACAACCGAATCCCCGGGGCGCCAGAACACACGCTCATGCCCGGTGACCCATCAGAACCTCCGGGCGCGACACCGGTTACCCACCTCGCACCGGGCGAGGAACGAAGGGTCGGCCGGTTCCGCATTCTGCCCGTCGGCACGAACTCGGAGTCCAGGTGGCCAGTCATCCCCGAGGACCCGTCCGCGGAGAGGGGTGTCGACCTCCTCGACGAGACGATGGTCGCAGCCGCGCAAGCCCAGGGGCTTCCCGTGGCGCGCGTCTCACCGCCGCAGGGTTTCAAGCTCACCCTCTCTTCCGCCAGCTGGTTCCCGTCAACGGCGGGCGGCCCCCATGGCTCTGGCGCGAATTCCACAGGTTCGAAGGCGACGGCTTCTTTCCCGTCGAGGTGAGAGTGCGGTTGGGGAAACCGGACGACTGGGTGGATCTCACCGACTACGACCCTTCGACCGGGCACACCTGGGCTGAGTCCGATATTGACGGTGTGACGGTCATGTTCGTTCACGGGACATCCGATGGGAAGGTTCAACCGATCATGCAGGCGTTCTTCTTTCTGGGTGACTACCTCGTGAATGTCGACGCGCCGGCACTTCCACCAGGGCCTCTGGATGAAATTGTTCGGACGTACATCACGGATCACCGAACTCGCCTTGAGCGGGCCACCGCCGGCGTACAAGGGGTTGGGCAGTAAGCGGCGCACAACGACGCAAGTCCTGCTGGAAGCGGAGCGTACTGGGACTCTCAGACCAGCACCGGCGGCTTCTGCACGACCTACGGGTACCACCTGCACCAGAGTGCCTCCGAGGGCTTCTCCAGCAACAACCCCCTCGCCGGATCCACTGCGAACCCGAACGGCGACCCCACTGGTGGTAGCTCATTCTGGCTCCGCTGGGGTAACTAGGGTCGACTCGAACGGATCACCTGCAGCGTGCGCGGCCGCACATGTAGTGCGGCCGCGCCGGTGTTGGTGCCGGCGCCGCCGCGAGACGTCCAAAAGCAGCCCCCTACCTCTCCGCTGGCTTCGGGTTCACCACCCCCGCGCCAAGCGTGCTTGGGAACACCTTCGCCAGTGAGTCCAGGTCCCAGCCACCCTCTTTGAAAACCGTCCGCTCCCGCTGCGGCAGGCTCATCAGGCTGATCTCGTTGCCACCCACGATGAAGTCGCGGCCGTTGATGTTGTTCGCCTCATCGAAGCACAGGTACACCACCAGAGGCGCAACCAGTTCCGGGGCCATCGCGGCGATGCCCACCACGGCCTGTTCCGTCGCCGTTGGGGGCGTTGCCGTGCCGCTCGCCGCCAGCTCCTGCCGCCGGGCCCGCGCCGCCTCCATCTCCGGGCTCAGCGTCAGGCGGGTTGCCGCACGCGGCCGGATCGCGTTTGCCGTCACCCCGTACTTGCCAAGGTCGAGCGCCAGCGTCCGTGTCAGCCCCACGATGCCCTCCTTCGCCGCCGCGTAGTTCGCCTGCCCAAGGTTCCCCAGACCCGACTCCGATGACGTGTTCACGATCCGCCCGCTCCGCTGCTGCCGCATCACGATCGCGGCGTACCGCGTGATCGTGAAGTGCCCCTTCAGGTGCACCGCGATCACCGCGTCCCACTCCTCCTCGCTCATGTTGAA
The DNA here is from genome assembly GCA_964603275.1 of uncultured Anaerolineaceae bacterium. GTDB lineage: Bacteria > Chloroflexota > Dehalococcoidia > Tepidiformales > Tepidiformaceae > Amarobacter. The sequence goes on from CAZRUZ010000037.1 coordinate 3,192, forward strand.
GATGATCCGGTCCCGCAGGATGCCCGCGTTGTTCACCAGGATGTCCAGCCGCCCGAACGCATCGAGCGCCTGCTTCACCATCGCCTCGCCGTCCGCCATCGAGGCAACGTTCCCGTAGTTCGAAACCGCATCGCCGCCCATGTCCTTGATTTCCTGCACCACGTCGTCCGCGGGCGAGGTCGCGCCGCCTTCGCCCGCCGTGCTCCCGCCGAAGTCGTTTACTACGACCTTCGCCCCTTCTTTCGCGAGGAGCAGCGCTTCGCCCCTCCCGATGCCGCGCCCCGCCCCCGTGACGATCGCGACCCTGCCCGCAAGCCTGCCAGCCATGTTCCTGTTCTCCTTCCGTATTCCTCTCCTGCGGCCCCATCCCACAGGGTGGTTCAGCCCTGCTGAACGAACGCGCCAACTCTAGCAAAGCGGAATCGGCCTGTCCCGGGCGCTTTCCCGCGCATCTCCCGGTAGGATCGGGACGATTCCTGTCGCGCTCGCCTTTATTCCCCACCCCGATGATGAGTCCTACAGCTTCGGCGGCGCCCTCGCACTGGCCGCGAGGGCCGGCTGGGAGTGCCACGTCGTCTGCGCCTCCTCCGGTGAACGCGGCAAACGCCACGACGGCGGAACGGCAACCCAGGATGCCATCGGCCTCACCCGCGAAGCCGAGCTGGGCGAGTCCTGCCGCGTCCTTGGCATCCATCCGCCCCGCTTCTGGCGCCTGCCCGATGGCGCACTGCGCGAGCAACCGTCAGGTCCCGGCCTCGCCGCCGAGGCTATCTCCCGGGTCCAGCCGGAGCTCGTCATCACCCTCGGTCCTGATGGTGCCTACGGTCACCCTGATCACATCGCCCTCCACCGGTGGGTGACCGCCGCGTGGCAGTCCGCCGGCGCAGCCCGGCCTCACCTGCTCTACGCGGCTTTCCCGCCGGGGCTCTTCATTCCCCAGTACCACAAGTGCATCGGCATGATGGGCGACCCGCCAGCCCCGCCCGAGTCCGCCATCGGCGCGGCCCCGTGGCACTACACCGTCCCCACCCGCCAACTGCGGCGGACGAAGCTCGCATCGATTGGCGCCCACCGCAGCCAGCTTCCCGGCGGCGACCCCGAGGCGCTCTTCCCGCCCGGGATCGTCGCGGCGCTTCTCGATGTAGAGCACTTCTCCGATGCCACCGGCCGCGAGCAACCTGCCGTTACCGCCCTGCTCGCCGGGTTGTCGTGAGGTCAGCCATCACTTCCGGTTGAAACGGTTCCCCGCGGCCTCGACGCCCTCAGTCAGGATCGCCTCCACCGCATCGGCCGCAACCTCCACCGCCGCGTCCAGCGCGCGCTTGTCCTCGCCGTGCGGCATGCCCAGTACCCAGTCCGAGACCACATCCGACTCCCACGTCGGCTCGCCGTTCACCGTCGGCCGCCCGATGCCCACCCGCACCCGGATGAAATCGAGCCCCGCGCTCTGGCCGATGCTCTTCAACCCGTTGTGCCCGCCGTGCCCGCCCCCGGCCCGTATCCGCAAAGCTCCGACTGCCAGGTCCAGCTCGTCATAAAGCACGACCGTGTGCTGGATGTCGCAGCCGGTCCACTGCAGCGCCTGTGTCACCGCCCGCCCGCTCAGGTTCATGAAGGTCTTCGGCTTTACCAGTGCCACCTTCTGCCCGGCAAGCTCCCCAACCCCAATGTGCATCAGGCTCCCGGTCGCCTTCGGCTGCGTGTGCGCCCGCTTCGCCAGCGTGTTCACCACCCAGAAGCCCACGTTGTGGCGCGTCCGCGCGTACTGCTCCCCCGGGTTTCCCAGCCCGACGATCAGCCAGTCCGCCGCGAACCGCGGACCACTACCCCCGAGCAGCTTGCGAAACGCCATACCCGGAGTTTGCCGAACCGTCCCCTTGCAGTCCCGCCCCTGTCCCGCTTCGAGTACCATGCCACCCATGCTCGACTTCGCGTTCGAGTGGCTGTTTGGGACGCTCTACGGCGGGGGCATCATGCTCGTTACGCTGCTCGCTGCCATCCCCTACGGAATCTGGCAGGGTATCAAGCGCCTCGCCGCCTGGGTCAAAGGAGAGGACCGGAATGGCCACGGCTGAACAGGTAGCCGAACTCAAGCACAAGATGGCCGCGGAGCGCGCCGCCCTCATCCAGGCCGCATCCGGTCTCTCGCCCGCCGATGCGCTGCGTGTTCCCGTCGATGCCGAAGGCGAAGAGCAATGGACCGCGCTCGAACAGCTGGCCCACCTCCTCGAGATGGAGCGTGCCTATGATTCCTGGGTTCGCGCCGCCCTTGCCGTCGAGAATCCGGAGATCTCCGCTGTCGCCGTCGAGCCAGTCTCCATCCCGATCGAACAGGCGAACGGCTACTCCGTCGTCGAACTCCTCCGCGCGCTGGAACTCGAACGCGCCTACACCGTCGGGCTTATCGATGGGATCGCCCCCGCGGCGATGGACCGCACCGCCACCAGCCCGGTGTTCGGGACACTCACGGTGCTCCAGTGGCTCCGCTCGTTTTACCGCCACGACAGGCAGCACGCCGCCCAGATCCTGGGACGTCAGAGCGACTACCGCCCGAGTTTCAAGGGCCGCGAGCCGAACCAGCGGAAAGCGCGCATCGAGCTCGTCGCGAGGCGCCACGGCCAGTCCTGACGGCTGCCAGCGTCCGTCGGGCCCCCGTTACGCGCTCAGCCGGTCTGGCTTCCTGCGCGGTAGCGGCTTCAGCTCGGTCGGTACAACGGCCCGCGCGCCGCACCGTTCGCACTCCCGCACCCGGATCGCGCGAGACTGCACGTTCACGAAATACCGCCAGCGGTGTTCACAGTTCCCGGGGTGATGTTCCATACCATGAGTGTCGCGTTCCCCGGTTAACGCCGCAGTCCTCACCGGGCAGATCCTTGAAAATCACCCCTCACAACCCCCAATTCCCCCCGTTGCGTTGCCGCCGCGCCGCCGGGGTGCCTATAGTACCCGGCAGTCCGCCATGCTCATCGACCTTCACAGCCACACTTGGCCCCGTTCTCACGACAGCGTCCTCAACCCGGATGACCTCATTGTCCGGGCCAAGGCTGCCGGGCTCGACGCGATCGTCTTCACCGAGCACGACACCGTCTGGGACCACAAGTCGATCGAGGAACTCCGCGCCAAGCACAACTTCCTGGTGCTCGCCGGGGTCGAAATCAGCACGGACGATGGCCACATCCTCGCCTTCGGCATCGACAAGTACGTCTTCGGCATGCACCGCTCGAAGGAGCTCGCCAGCTACGTCGAACAATCCGACGGCGCCATGGTCGCCGCCCACCCCTACCGCCGCCAGATGCCGTGGTTCAGCCGCAACGAGGACGAGTACAAGGCCGCCCTCGAAAAGGCCTCCCGGAACCCCGCCTACCAGTACGTCCAGGGCCTCGAAGAGCTCAACGGCCGCGGCAGCGACAAGGAAAACGAATTCTCCGCCCGCCTCGCCGACATGATGCACCTCCCCGGCACCGGCGGCACGGATTCCCACGCAATAAGCGATGTCGGCAAGTGCGCCACCTACTTCGAAGCCGACATCCATGACGAGCGCGACCTTATCGCCGCGATCAAGTCCGGCCGCTTCTACGCCGTCGACCTCCGCTCCGGAAAGCCTGTCCCGTACCGCTCTCGCCCCGGCGAGTTGTAGACGTCATCCGGGCCATCCCGCCAATCCCGTTTGCTTCACACACGCCCCTGCCGATAGTAGTATGCGATCGCCCACGTGGCTTGAACGCAGCACCCGACGGGAGAGGAGCCATACCCGCATGACCTACGTCATCACTGACCCCTGCATCGATGTCCAGGACCAGGCTTGTGTCGAAGTTTGCCCGGTAGACTGCATCCACTTCGACGAAGGCGACGACCGCATGTTGTTCATCAACGCCGATGAATGCATCGACTGCGGCGCCTGCGAGCCCGCCTGCCCGGTGACCGCCATCTTCTCCGAAGATGACGTCCCCTCCGACAAGGGCGACTTCAAGGACCTGAACGCCCTCTGGTACAGCGATAAGTCTGCTGCCCGGGCCAAGGTCAACGCCGTCAAGCCTGCCTGAGCTTCGCTCAACTGGATTCATGCACCACCGGAGCCGCCTCAGCGAGGCGGCTCTCGGCTGTCATCTCAAGGCATCGCCCTTGACCGTGCCAGCCATAACGCTAGATTGGAAACGTTGCGCTACGTATTGAGCGTGGCGCGGAGGAACTTCCCCAATGGCTGAACGTGTAACCATCAAGGCGGCGCCGCGCACGGTGCTCGGCAAGAAAGTCCGCCAGCTCCGGCGTCAGGGCCGCCTTCCCGGCAACGTCTACGGCCGCGGGATCGAATCCTGTGCCGTCGATATCGATGCGCGTGAGTTTGCCCGCACCATCAAGTCCGCCGGCCTCCGCGCGATGATCGAACTTGATGTCGACGGCGAAACCTCCCCGCGCTACGTGATCCTCCGTGGCATCACCCGCTCTGGCGGCACCGGCGACCCCATTCACATCGACTTCTTCCAGGTCGATCCCAATACGCCCATCCAGGCCAACGTGCCGCTTCGCCTCCATGGCGAAGCCCCGGCCGTCCGCGACCTCGCGGGCACGCTGCTCCCCGGCCTCGATGTCGTTGCGGTGCGCTGCCTCCCGCTCGCCATCCCCGATTCCATCCCGGTCGATCTCACCGGCCTGAAGAGCTTCAACGTCAGCCTCACCGTTGGCGACATCGCCCCGCTCCCCGGCGTCGAGATCCTCACCGACCCGGCGATCGTCATCGCCACCGTCAACCCGCCGCGCATCCGCGGCGGCGGCCGCACCGGCTAGCCGCTGGCCTCCGCAACGTGACCGGACGTAACTACCCGGCCGACCCCGCCGAGGCCGGGTTGAGGCTGTTCCTCGCCTGGTTCGGCCCCCACTACGCCCGCTCCGTCACTATCGAGGATGCCCGCTCCGATGGCGCCACCCTCACCTGCACCGCCGTCGTCGGGCGCAAGTGGTCGCTGGCCATCACGGTCATCAACACCCTCGCCGCTGATGCCACGCTCGATTGGGAGGCCTCCCGCGCCGCCATCGAACAGCGCCTGGATACCGAGGGCCGCTCGATCGCCCTCTGGGCCCCTCGTGGCGCGCCCCTGCCCGCCGAAGAGCCTGCCCTTAGCAGCCTGATCGTTTCCCTCTCCGAGGCGGCCACCCTCGCCGACGGCCGTCTCGAGGTTCGCCGCCCCGTGAACCTCTACCTCCGGCGCGTGGACACCACCGGCTCGGTCGTCACCGCTCTAGGTGGCCTCGGCGCCCACTGGGCCCAGTTCACCAACCGCGTCCCCGGCACCTTCCAGCTCAACTCCCTGGAACTGCTCCGGCTCCCCGCTTCCGCCGAGGAGCGCACGGACCTGGCTGACCGTATCGTCCTCGCCGCCGGACAACCGGATATCGAGGATACCCACGTCATCCCCGCCGAGGATGCCTGGTCAGCGAACCAGCTGGGGTCAGGCGCTGCCTGCGTGCTTGGCACCCCGGCGCCCGATAACGAGGAATGGAGCGCATCGCTGCGCCGCAACCTCCGCAAAGCACTCAAGGAGACCGCCGCGACCCCGCCCCGCACCGCCGATGCGAGCGCCCTGGTTATCCTCGGCGCGGCCACCTACGCCGAGGAAGAAAAGCTCTCCCTGGTCCTTCGCGGCGCCGACCCCTCCCTCTGGGCCGGCCACGATATCCTCGCCGTCATCGCCGACGGCATCGTCAAACCTATCCTGAAGCCTGGCCGCCAGGCGCTCCCCTGGGACGCCCCACTCGCCTGACCACGGAGGCCCCATGGCAATCGAACGCGTCGGATTCGTAGGCCTCGGGATCATGGGCGCGCCCATGGCCGCCAACCTCTTGAAGGCGGGCTTCTCCCTTACCGTCTGGAATCGAACGCCATCTCGCATGGAGCCTCTGCTGGCACGTGGTGCATCCGCCGCGGATTCCCCTGCCGCCGTGGCCGCGGCGAGCGATGTCACCCTCACCTGTGTCACCAACTCGCCAGATGTCGAAGTCGTTGCCCTCGGTCCCGGCGGGATCGCCGAAGGCGCAGCCCCCGGCCACACTTACATCGATTGTTCGACCATCTCTCCCGAGACCGCGCGCAACGTCGCTGGCGCCCTCCACGAACGCGGAATCGCCATGCTCGATGCCCCCGTGAGCGGCGGCGATGTGGGCGCCCGCGCCGGTACGCTCGCCATCATGGTTGGCGGCGAGGCTGCCGTTTTCGGCGCCTGTCTCCCGGTGCTCCAGGCCATGGGCAAGACCATTGTCCACGTCGGCCCCTCCGGCGCGGGTCAGGCCGTCAAGCTCTGCAATCAGGTCGCCGGCGGTCTCAATCTCCTCGCCATGGCCGAGGCCATCGCCCTCGCCCGCGCCGCCGGGGTCGACCCCGCGCGGATGCTCGAAGTCGTCAGCGCGGGCGCCGCCGGCTCGTGGATGCTCTCGAACCTCGCCCCGCGTGCCGTCAGCGGGGACTTTGCCCCCGGGTTCATGGTCGACCTGATGCAGAAGGACCTGCGCCTCGTCCTCGATGAAGCCGCCCGCTCGCACACCCCGTTGCCGGGCTCCGCCCTCGTCAACCAGCTGTTCCAGGTGCTGCAGGCCCAGGGCCGCGGCGCCGATGGCACCCAGGCCATCGCCGATGCCGTCGCCTGGCTGGCCGCCCGCCCCGGTTCCTGAACGCCCCGCTCAGGCTACCGATGGGCCGTTGGACTCGTTCTTCCCCGGGAAGAGGCTGACCATCGGCCGCACCGCCTTGTGATCGGCAAGCTGCTCATCCGCCGCCGCGAACAGCTCGCCCGGGCCGCAGTTCACGCCCGTTGCCACCCCGAACACTACGCTCACCGGGACCATTCCAGCCCACTCATCGCTGTTCATCCGCTCCAGCTCGTGCGCGATCCGCCGCGCGATTAGCCGCCCGAGCGCGAGGTCCCCATCGGGCAGGATAATCCCGAAATCGTCCCCGCCGATGCGCGCCGCGAAATCCATCCCGCGGATGCACCTCGAGATCCCCACGGCCGTCCGCCGGATCATGTCGTCACCGGCATCGTGCCCGTGCGATTCGTTCACCATCCGCGTCCCGGTGATGTCCAGCAGGACCAGCGTCACCGGCCGCCGCTCGCCATGGGCGTCCTGGCACACCTCCCGCAGCCGCTCATCGAAGCTGTGGCGGTTGTGGAGCCCCGTGAGGTGGTCCGTCCGCGCCTCCCGCTCCAGCCACCTCACCATCGTGTCGCGCCGCCGCAGCGTCCGGTTCTCCTCGAACGCCCCCAGAATGCGCAGGATCAGCTGCGGACCGTCATCCAGGTGCGCCTTGTTGAAGAAGTCGTGAGCCCCCAGCTTCAGCGTGGGCAGCGAATCCCGCTCCTGGTCTCCCCCGGTCAGCAACACCACCGCCACGTCGCCCCGGTGCTCGCGCACATACCGCGAAAGTGCCGCCGAAGGGTCGCCCCACAGCCCCGCGCTCACCAGCGCGACATCGAACGAGCCGTTCTCGAGGAGCGACTGTGCTTCCTCCACCGTCCGCGCGGCATGGCTCACGAAGTCGCCAGCATGATGAAGCACATCCCGCACCTGGCGGATGTCTTCGATGCTCTCTTCGACGATCAGGACCCGGAGGATGCGCCGCTTGTCGGCCGCCGGTGTGCCGCGGGCGATCATAACCATAGGTGTGCTCTCCCACTGAGAGTATCGGCAACCACCTCCGCCGCCACGAGGGTGCGGTGGAAAGTTCAGGGGAAAGCTGGTGGTGATTGCGTGACCGCTAGCCGAAAAGCGGGCCCCCCGCATCGATCACCGTCCCATCGAGCGCGATCACCGCGGGCCGCTCCTCGCAATACCCCTCGTTCTCGCACTTGTCGAAGACAAACGCCCCGCGCTTCTTATCGAACTGGATCTTCCACGCGCCAATCACGGGGCTCGATGGCCCCCGCTCCCGTTCCGCGGTCAGGATGGCGATAAGCGCGGCAATCTCTTCTCTTCCCAAGGCACATGGCTCCGATGAGGTCTACTTCGAGCTTAGTCGCCCCCCGCCGCGCTGGCGACTGGCGCCTCCGCCTCCCGCCGCCCGATGCCCAGCACCGTGGCCCAGGTTGCCGCGGTCACCGCCACCACGCCGCTCCCCATGACCATCAATGTCTCGCGTTCCCCGATGCCGTCCGCCAGCAGTCCGAACGGGTACGCCACCAGGCTGTTCGCGCCCCACGCCAACATCGTTACCGACATCACCCGCCCGTAGTACGCCTGGTCCGCCTCCTGCATCACCAGCGCGTTGCTGATGAGCTGGAACGCGCTCGCCCCCGCCCCCACCGCGAACATCGCCCCCATGGCGGCAATGAAGCTCGGCGAAAGCGCCAGCAGCCAGAGCGAGACGCCCAGCACGATCCCCCCTCCGAGCATCAGCGGCCAGGCCCGCCGCGACCCCGCCTGCCCGGCCAGCAGCAGGGTCACCGCGAACCCCGAAATCGCGCTCACACCGACCAGCAGCGCCATGTCCTCGGGCTCGCGCCCCAGTTCGTTCTCCAGCAACCCGGGAAGGATGACCATGTACGAAAACCCGGCGATGACCACGCCGATGAAGGACAGCGAGAGCAACATCAGCCGTGGCCGCTCCCGCATGTGGTTCACCCCCATCGCCATGTCCTGGAGAAATGACCGGTGCGTCGGCGCCACTGGCTTCGAGGCTGGCAGCAGCCACAGCGTGAACACCACGAACCCGAACAGGCCGCCCATGAACAGGTACGTGCCACCGCTGCCAACAAAGGGCAGCGCGATGAGCCCCGCCGCCAGGAACGGCCCCAGGATCCGCGTCGCGGTCATCCCCATCTGCTGCAGCGCGATCCCGTTGGGCAGGTCATCTGGTGGCACCAGCTCGCCTACCCAGGCCTGCCGGGCCGGCCCGATGAACGAGAACACCAGTCCCAGCACCAGCGTCGAGGCTGCCAGCAGCAGGATCGTGATCTGGTCCGTCAGGATGAGCACACCCACCACCGCGAAACTCAACCCAATGGTGGTCTGCCCGAAAAACAGCAGCTTCCGCTTCGAGAACCGGTCTGCCACCACGCCCCCGAACGGCGACACCAGGATCGTCGCGATCCCCATCCCCAGCGAGACGAACCCCACCGCTCCGTTCTTCCCCGTCAGGTCAAACGCCACCACCGACTGCACCACCGACGACATCATGAACGCCAGGAACGAAAAGAGCGTCCCCGTCCACAGCACCCGGTAATCCCGGTACTGCAGCGCCTTGAACGTCTCACGGGCCCAGGCGGATACCATCCAACCATCCTAGCGGCCCCGGTGGCGCCCCCGCCATCAGCGTGCCCCGCCTACACGAAACCCCGCAGCAGGATTGCCCTCCCCACCCGCTCCACACCGATATCGAACGATGCCTGGCGTGCCAGCGTCCCATCGCGCCCCGCGCGCGCCATCAGGTCGTGGAAGGCCGCGACCATGCGCTTCTCCAGCTCACTGTTGACCGTTTCCAGCGACCAGCGGAACTGCTGGATGTTCTGCGTCCATTCGAAGTACGAGACGGTCACCCCGCCCGCGTTCACCAGGATGTCGGGCAGCACCGGGATCTTCCGCGCTGCGAACACCGCGTCGGCCTCCGGCGTGACCGGGTGGTTCGCCGCCTCGATCACTACCCGCGCCCTGACCAGCGGCGCGTTCCCCCCTGTGATCACCTCGCCAAGCGCCGCCGGCGCCAGGTAATCGCACTCCAGCTCCAGCAGGTCCGCGTTGGTGATCGGTTCGCCCCCTTCAAATCCCGCGACACTTCCCGCGACCGCGAACCAGGCGTCCAGCGCCTTCGGGTCGAGCCCGTCCCGGTTCACAATCCCGCCCTTGATGTCGCTCACCGCGATGATCCGGAACCCCATCTCGTGCGCGATCCGTGCCGTCCACGAGCCAACGTTCCCGTACCCCTGGATGACCACCCGGACGTCCGCCGGCGCCACCCCTTCGAGCCCTGCGTACTCGCGCATGCAGATCGCGACACCCCGGCCCGTCGCCTGGTCGCGGCCATGGCTGCCCCCCAGCTCGACCGGCTTCCCCGTCACAATTCCCGGAGTGTGCCCATAGCGCTGCCCGTAGGCGTCCATCATCCACGCCATTGTCTGGGCGTTCGTCCCCATGTCGGGCGCCGGGATGTCCCGGCTGATCCCCAGCACCATGCCGATGTGCTGCGTGTACGTCCGCGTCAGCCGGTTCAGCTCCGTATCGCTCATCCGCGTCGGGTCGCACATCACCCCGCCCTTGGCGCCCCCGAACGGGAGCTCCATCAGCGCGCATTTGTAGGTCATCAGCATCGCCAGCGCTCGCACCTCGTCCAGGTCGGCTGCCGGGTGGAAGCGCACCCCGCCCTTGTACGGGCCCCGAGCGCCGTTGTGCTGCACCCGGTACCCCTCGAAGATCTGCAGCTTCCGGTTGTCCATCCGTACCGGGAGCTGGGCCCGTACCTCCCGCCACGATGTGCGCAACAGGTCCACCACTTCCGCGCTTAACCCCAGCCGCTCCGCCGACTGATAGACCGAACTCAGGACCGCCTCGCTCGGTGATACGTGCCCGGGCGCCTGTGTTTCCGTTGTCATTCCCGCCTGCTCCGCGTGCGTGTTGTCAGGCGAACCTTACACCGTCGGCTGGCATCAGCCGGTGACACCGGCCACACTTCCGCCATGGCCCGCATCTTCCTCACCCGAGAAATGCCCGGTAATGCCGCCCGCACACTCGCCGATGCCGGCCACACCGTCGTCACCTGGCCCGGCGCATTGCCACCGCCGGCCGCGGACCTCGCCGCCGCCTTGGCGGCCGCCGATGCCGCGCTCACCACCGTCGTCGATGCCATCTCCCCCGGGATGCTGGCTGCCGCCCCCCGTCTCAAGATCGTCGCGAACATGGCCGTGGGCTACGACAACATCGACCCCGCCATCGCCGCCGGCCTGGGGATCTGGGTCACCAACACACCCGGCGTCCTCGCCGAGACCACCGCCGATATGGCCTGGGCCCTCCTTATGGCCGCCGCCCGCAACGTCGCTCGCAGCGACCGCGAGACCCGCGCGGGTGCCTGGCGGACCTGGTCACCCACCGGCTACCTCGGCGTCGATGTCTTCGGCGCCACCCTTGGCATCATCGGCCTCGGCGAGATTGGCGAAGCGGTCGCCCGCCGCGCCCTCGGGTTCAAGATGCGCGTTCTCTACCACTCCCGCACCCGCAAACCCGCGCTCGAAGCCGACCTCGGCCTGCACCACCGCCAGCTCCCGGACCTCCTCGCCGAATCCGACTTCGTCACGGTCCACACCCCGCTCACGCCAGAGACCCGCCACCTCATCGGCGCCGCCGGGTTTGCCGCCATGAAGCCTTCCGCCATCCTGGTCAACACGGCCCGTGGTGGCGTGGTCGATCAGGACGCGCTCATCGAGGCCCTCCGCACTGGCGTAATCGCCGGCGCCGCCCTCGATGTCACCACGCCCGAACCGCTCCCCCTCGAAAGCCCCCTCTACACGTTCCCGAACGTGATCATCACGCCCCACATCGCCAGTGCCAGCTTCGCAACGCGCTCCCGGATGGCATCGATGGCGGCCGCCAACATCCTTGCGGTGCTGTCCGGCGGCCCCCCGATCAACCCGGTCAACCGGCCATCTCCACCCCGCGCACTTGACACATAACCCGTTAACCAAGAATAAAGGACGGTACACGCCGCCCGCCGCCAGGGCCGCCGAGTTGGACAGCTCCGGAGAAGCACTTGAGCAAGACACCCAGGCCGGTCGGTAACCTCTGGCTCGCCGAGGAACTTTGGAAGCTGGACGCCATCGGCTTCGGCGATTTCACCCTCGGACGCACCGCCGTCCACTCCCCCATCTACGTAAACCTCCGCCGCCTCATCAGCAACCCGAAGGCGCTCGCCCGTTGCGCAAAGATCATCAAGGAAGAACTCGAAGCGCTGATGTCCATGCGCAACCCGCATGTCCATCCCTTCACCCTCGTCGCAGGCGTCCCGTTTGGCGGTCTCCACGTTGCCACCGCCTTCTCGCTCAGCGTGAACACCCCGATGATCTACATCCATCCCCCCGCCACCGATAAGGCCGACGTTATCGAGGGCATCTACGTCCGCGGCCAGAGCTGCCTGATCATCGATGACCTCATCACCGGCGGCGGCAGCATCCTCCAGACCGCCGCTACCCTCAGCGCCGCCGGCCTCGTCGTCCGCGATGCCGTCACGCTCATCGACCGCCAGGAGGGCGGCCGCCATGCCCTCAAGGCCGCC
>CAZRUZ010000037.1:15448-18035 GCA_964603275.1 uncultured Anaerolineaceae bacterium
GGCATCAACCTCGTCTCCATCCTCACCCTCGAACAGATCGCCAATTACCTCATGTCCGCCGGCCACATCAGCGAAGACCAGTACCGCCCGACCATGGCCTATATCGAGTCCCGCAACGGCGGCTAACCCGGGTCACCGCCTGTCGACCGGTTGGTTCCACTCCCGGCCCGGTAAAGGTCCGTCACCTTTCACGGTTCTCGCGCCATCTCTAGAGTAAATCCCGCAGTGCGCGAAACCGAGGCAAGCCCCCATGCCCCGCCCGTCCCAGGCTCCCCTGACGCCGAAGCAGAAGCCCTTGCCTTCCGTGCTGTCCAGCGCGATCCCCGCGCCTGGGAACAGATCTTCGAACTCCACTACCGCTCCGTCTTCGCCTACGTCCGCTACCGCCTCCGCTCCCTCGACGAGGCAGAGGACATCGCTTCCCAGGTGTTCGAAATCGCCTATTCCCGCGCGGACCGCTTCGACTACCGTGGCGTGCCCATCCAGGCCTGGCTCATCGGCATCGCCCGCAACGTCGTCCGTGACCACATCAAGAAGCTGGCCCGGCGCGGCCACGATGCCGAGCTCGACGAAACGATCGAGCTCTCCGAGCCCGATACCTCCGGCGCGATTGACCTTCGGAGTGACCTCCTTGCCGCCATGTCCGGGCTCACCGAAGACCAGCAGGAGGTCGTCCGCCTCCGCTTTCTCCTCGACCGTTCGGTCGCCGAGACCGCCATCCTCATGGACCGTTCGGAGGATGCCGTGAAGAACCTCCAGCGCCGTGCCCTCGCCGCCATGCAACGCGCCCTTCTCGGCGCAAGTTACCCCCTGGATGGCCTGCCATGACCACCGAAGACCGTCTCGACCAGTTGCTGGATGACGCTCTCGTCACGGGCCGCATCCCCGATGACGCGACACCCGAAGAGCGCGCTGAGATTGGGGCGATGCTCCCGGTTGCCGGTGCGCTCCACCGGTCTGCCCGCGATGTCAACGCTGAGGCCGAGGCATCCCTGCCGGTCGCGCGCGCCCGCTTTCAGCGGCACATCGCCGCCGCCGCGGCGCCTGCCACCCCGGCGACCCCTGCCCGGACCGGTGGAGCCAGGGCCCGGAGCGGCCTGTTCGGGGCGATCTTCGGGTCGGTCGGGGCGCTCAGGTACTCCGCCACCGCTGCCGCCATCGGCATGGTTGTCCTCGCCGCGATCCTTGTCGCCCGCCCGTTCTCCGGTGTGGAGACCGTCTCCGCGCTTGGCGTCGATGACTACGTCCAGGTCCAGGGCGTCGTCTCCGAAACCAGCGACGATTTCGTGACCGTCGAGTCCTCCGAGTTCGGGAGCCTGCGCATCGACCTCTCGGACCAGACCTCGATTGTCGGCAACGATGGCGCCGATCGCTCCGCCCTGCGCCCCGGCGAGTCCGTCCTGATCAGCGGCGTCGTTCGCGAGGCGCACAAACGCGACATCCGCATCGCCGCGAATTCGCTCGCGCTCGCGGGCCCGGCCCCGGCGGACCGGCCCGTCGTCACCGCGCTCAAAGAGCTCCGCAAGTCCAACGAGGCCCTCGAAGGTACCCTCACCGTCCTCGCGATCAGCGGCGATGGCGCGAACGCCCGCATCCTGCTCGACACCGGGCGCGGGCACCAGTTCGTCGTCAACGTGGACCGGGAGTCCGTCGCCAGCTTCGTCGCCGGTTCATCCGGCATCGGGAGCCGCGTCCGCGTCTACCGCGATGAGGCCCTTCCCGCTGGCGTCTTCCGGTTCGAAGCCCTGGGACAGGGGGCCTCCTCGTCCGGCGGCGCCCAGTCCACGCCCGGCTCCACCATCGGCATGGGCGGCCACGCCCCGGCCCACGGTCTCGTGAACCTCGGCGGCACCGTAATCTCGCGTGACCTCGCCACCCTGACCGTCCGCACGGACCGCGGCGATGTCCCCGTCCTGGTCCGCAAAGAGACCCGCATCGTCCTCGGCCAGAGTGGCCTGACCTTCCGCGATATCCTCGCCGGCGAGTCCGTCATCGGGTATCCCGTCGTCGTCCGCGGCAGTCTCCCCGATGGGGGGGGCACTGTCACCGCCGACCTGATCCTGGTCGGCGCCCCCCACACGCACCACTAGCGCCGCCTTCCCGCTTGAGTGCTGGGCCGCCAGCGGCCAATCTGTGCAGAAGCACATCGCACACAGGCGCCAACCCTACATGACCCAACCAGATGCCCCTCGCTGGCTCATCACCGGCGGCACCGGATTCCTTGGCTCCCATATCGCCCGCCGCCTCCTCGAAGAAGGCATCCACCCGGTCCTCTTCGATGTCGCCCCCCTCCCGCCCGATGACGACGACATCGCCGGGCAGGTTACCGTCATCAACGGCGACGTCCAGGACCGCGACGCCATCCGCGCGGCCCTCCACGGTGTCGAAGTAGTCATCCACACCGCTGCCGCACTCCCGATCCAGGTTTCGAAGAAGAAGATCTACTCCGTCAACGTCCGCGGCACCCGCTACGTCCTCCACGAATCGCTTAAGGCGGGAATCAAGCGCGTCGTCTTTATCTCCAGCACCGCCGTCTACGGCGTCCCCAAAGTCCATCCCATCGACGAGGACTCCCCGATGATCCCCC
>CAZRUZ010000038.1:0-18023 GCA_964603275.1 uncultured Anaerolineaceae bacterium
CCGCAGTCCCGATCCCGGACCCCGAAGTCGAACGCAAGCGCGAGCGCATCATCCTCCTCGGCGACGTGCCGAGCCCGCTGCGGCCGCCCCGCGGCTGCGTGTTCCATACCCGCTGTCCGATCGCTATCGACGAGTGCCGTGCCCGCCTCCCCGACTGGCGGAACGTCGGCGAAGCTGGCCGTGAGCACTGGGTCTGGTGCCACCGGGTCTAGCTGCCCGGTAGCGCGGAATAATAACGAGAAGGGCTGCCTGACGGCAGCCCCTCTCTTTGCATTGCCACGGACCGGCCGGCCTTCAGTCTCAGGGCGTCCCCGTCGCCGCGGGCGGTGATGGCGGCACGGAAGGCGAGGCCGTCGGGGGCGGGGGTGTCGCCCCGGGGGTCGTCGTTGCCGTGGCCGCCGGGCTGGCGGGCGTGGCCGATTTGGTGGCCGTGGCGCTCGCCGTGGGAGTCCGCGTCGCGGTCGCTGTTGGCAGCACACTCGGTTTCGGGCTCGGGCTGGGGCTGGGACTTGGGCTCGGCGACGGACTGGGTCGCACGGTCGGCGTCACCGTTGGCGACGCCGTCGAGGTTGGCGTCGCCGTGGCCGGAAGCGGGCTCGGTTGCGGCGTGGGCGTCGGCGGGTTGCTATCGCCGTCCTGCCCGGCGAGAAACATCGCCGCTCCGGCTCCGACGCCAATCGCGGTCAGAATGATGCCGATCACGATGAGCAGCGTCGACCCGCTGATCCCCCCGTTGTCCTGAGCAATAGCATCCCGACGCACACGGGCCGTCGGCTGGCGACGGAGCTGCGGAGGACGGCCGGGCGGCGCGGCGACGGGTGCGGGCGCCTGGGACTGGACCTGCGTGCAGCGCCGGAGCGCCGCCCCAAGGGATGCGGCGTCGGGATACCGATCTTCGGGCGAAAGGGCGAGAGCGCGCCCCACCACCCGCTCCAGGTCCGGCGATGCGCCGGCCGCGAAGGTTCGCAGAGTGGGCGCCGGCGCTGCCAACCGTTGCCCGGCCACTGCCGCTGGTGTGGTCCCCGAGAAGGGCAGGCGCCCGGCAACCAGCTCGAAGACGGTCAGCCCGAGGGCATAGACATCCGAGCGTGGGCTCGGCTGGGCGCCCTGGATCACCTCGGGCGCGAGGTAGGCGATGGTGCCAAGGAGGTCCTGTGCCTGCCCGGGAGCGAGCGTCCGGTTCAACGTCTCGGCGACGCCGAAATCGGCAACCTTCGGCACGCCGGTCTCGTTGACGATGATGTTCTCTGGCTTCACGTCGCAGTGGACCACGCCCTGTTCGTGGGCGAACTGGAGCGCGGCGGCAACCTGCGTGCCATAGCGGATCGCTTCACCCTCGGTCATCCGCCCCTGCGTCTCGAGGAGTTCGCGCAGCGTGTAGCCGTGGACGTATTCCATCGCGATGAAGCGCCGGCCTTCGTGCACGCCCGCATCAAAGACGCCGACGATGTTCGGGTGCTGGAGCCGCGCAATGACGCGAGCCTCGCGTTCGAACGCCTCCACCGCCTCGGCATCGGAATCGGCCGTGAACGCTTCCCTCAGGAACTTCAGCGCAACCCAGCGGCCGAGACGCTGGTCTTCTGCCAGCCAGACCTCGGCCATCCCGCCGGTACCGAGCAAGCGTTCGAGGCGGTATCGTCCGTCTATGACGTCAGTGGCGTTCACTCGCTGATGAGTCTCCAGGCGGTAACTGGCTCGCGTGAGCGCAATCGCGAGCTGCTGCTGCTCTCGGGGGCGGTCGCTTTCGCCGCCCTCGGGTGGTTTGCGCTCCGGGCCGCGGACTTCGCCTTTCCAGCCAGCACGGGTCGCATCCTAACCCAGTTTGCCCTTTCCGGGCTGGCGGCGCACGTTGCGCTCAGGGTAATCGCGCCCCGGGCGCGTCCCGAAACGCTCGCCGTGAGCGCCTTCCTCACCGCCGTCGGCATGGTTTTTGTCCTCCGCCTCGCGCCCGGTGTCGCCGGTGACCAGGCGAACTGGGCCAGTGCCGGTGCGGCCGCCTTTGGCGCGGGCGCCTGGGCTGGTGTGCGCTACCCCGCACTCAAGCGATACACCTACACGGCGGGGGTGGCCGCCATCGGGGTCCTGTTCATCACCGGTGTTTTCGGGACCACCATCAACGGCGCCCGGCTGTGGCTGCAGGTTGCCGGACAGACCATCCAGACCACCGAGCTTATCAAGGTCCTCGTCATCCTCTTCCTCGCCGGTTACCTGGCCGATGCCGCGAGCGTGCTCGCCTCGCCCACGCTCACGCTTGGCGGCCGGACCTACTCTGGTTCGGCCTACATCGTCCCGCTCGGTGCCATTCTCCTCGCCGCGGTCGGGAGCCTCGCACTCCTGCGCGACCTCGGCTCAATCGCGATCATCCTGCTCCTCGCGGTCAGCGCGCTCTACGTCGCAACCGGGCGGGCGCGCTTCGTCGCCGGGGGCATGGCGCTGCTCGCCGCCACCGGGCTCATCGGCTACTTCGCGTTCGGGCATGTGGAGACGCGGGTCGATATGTGGCTCGACCCCGGCGCCGACCCCGGCGGCAGCGGCTACCAGGCGATGCAGGCAACCTACGCTATCCAGGCCGGCGGCATCACCGGCGAAGGCCCGGGTCTCGGCCAGCCGGACGTTGTGCCTGCCGCCCCCACTGATTATGTCTACACCGCTATCGCCGAAGAGCTCGGGCTCGCCGGCGCGGCCGGCGTCGCGCTGCTCTACGTCGTATTCCTGTACGCCGGCCTGCGCATCGCATCAGAGGCGCCGGACACCTACGGCCGCCTGCTCTCCGCGACCATCGCCCTGCTGGTCGCCGTCCAGGCGGCCGTCATCATCGCCGGCAACCTCCGGATCATCCCCACAACGGGGATCACGCTGCCGTTCGTGAGCTACGGCGGGTCGAGCCTGGTGGTGAACTTCGGGTTGGCCGGCCTGCTCGCCGGCATCTCTCACGCCTCTCGCGCCGGGCTCAGGGCGCCGCGAGCCTGAGGACGACCGCGCCGAGCGCGATCCGCTCGCTCCCCCTGAGCAACGCGCCACCTGGCCCGACCGGCCGTCCTTCGACCCGCGTACCGTTGGTGCTTCCCGTGTCCGTGAGCCGCCAGCCTCCCTGCACGCGTTCGAGGACGGCGTGGCGGGCCGAAACCGAGGGGTCTCCCAGTACGATCCCGGAATCCGGGTCCCGGCCGATGGTCATACTGCCGGCCACCGGGAATTCCAGCCCCACCGCCATGCCCGTCTCCCCCGGCGAGACCACGACCAGCCGCCATTGCCGTGCGCGAGCCGGCACTGCCGCTGCGGCCCGAGGCGCCACCAGCCCGCGCTGCAGCGAAAGCGCCACCGCCAGCGCAAACACAAACACCACCGCGATTAGCGCCAGGCGCAGCACCAGCAGCTCGTTCACCCCTCAACCTCCAGCCAAAAACGCGCTTCGCCGAGCCTGAACGCCACACCGGGCAGCAGTGCGGCATCGCCGGCGATACGCTCGCCGCCGAGCTCGACGCCGTTTCGGCTCCCCAGGTCGTGGATGACCAGTTCGCCACCAGGCCCGGAGCGGATCTCCGCGTGGCGCCGCGAAATGCTGAGGTCGGCGATTACCAGGTCGCACCCCTGCGCCCGGCCGATGACAAACGGCGTGTGCGTCAGCGCCACGCGCTGGCCATCGTCGAGGACGAGCCACTTCCCCCGCTGGCGGGTGATCACGCGGGTAGCGCCCCCGACCGCTGCGCTACCACGGTTCGATGGGTCACGGAAGGCAGCCGACACCCGGACGGAGCCCTCGGCGACCGGGGGTTGCTCCACGAATTCGAATTCCCATGGCCCGAGAGCGCGCAATGCGCCGTTCCGCGATACCTCATCGAGCATGCGCGCGGCGCCGCGCTCCAGCTGTCCCTGCATCCTGCGCACCCGCTCGCCATCCGCCGTCGCGAACTCCACCCGGTACGCGTTCGCCACGGCTCCGTCCCGGACCGACCCCTCGGCGGCCGCCTGGATGCGCTGCAGCACCTCGATGGGGTGCAGCCCGGCGCCGCTCACCATCCGCGCGGCGCCTTCGAGAAAGCGTTCGATGCGTGGTGTCTCGCTCACCTTCCCAGTGCCGCCCTGATGACCGACCCGGCAATGGGAGAGGCGACAACGCCACCCTGCCCCCCGTTCTCGACCACGACGGCGAGAGCGATGACCGGGTCTTCAGCCGGGGCGAAGGCGATGAACCAGGCGTGGGACGTACCGTCGCCCGCCTCCGCGGTCCCCGTCTTCCCGGCGACGGACACGCCCGGGATGGTGACGCCGTTGGCCTGACCGTTCGCGACCACCGAGACCATCAGGTCGCGCATCGTCCGGGCGAGCGTCGCCTCAATCACCCGGCTGGTCTGCACCGTCTCCAGTTCGCGGACCTGCTCACCGCCGTGGTAACTCCCGAGCGTCAGGCGCGGGCGGGCAAGCTCGCCACCGTTCGCGATGGTGGCAGCGACCATGGCCATCTGGAGCGGCGTCGCGAGCAGCTCGCCCTGGCCGAACGCGGTGCTCGCCAGCAGGACCCGCGAAAGCTCCGACCTGGGGGCGTACACCTGGCTCGCGGCGGATTCGAGGGTGAACTCCGGCTCGCTCTCGAACCCGAAGGCGCGGGCAGTGCGCAGCAGCCGGTCCCACCCGGTCTCCACCCCGATATCGGCGAAAATCGCGTTCACCGAATAGGCGAACGCATCGCGAAATGGATACGTGCCGACCCCCTGCGGCACGTTCCGGCAGGAGATCGGGAACCCGTCAATGACGATCTCGCCGGGGCAGGTGACGAGCGTCTCCGGGGTCACGATGCTGCCGCCGAGCGCGGCCACCGCGGTGACCGTCTTGAACGTCGAACCGGGCGGGTAGAGCCCCTGCGTGGCCCGGTTCAGCAGCGGCGAGGCAGGGTCGGCCATCAGGGCATCGCCATTCGTCCCCAGCGCGCCCGGGTCGTACGTCGGCACACTCACCATGGCCAGAACATCACCGTTGCGGGGGTCCAGCGCGATGACCGCGCCACGGCGCGCACCGAGCGCGGCGGTCGCCGCCGCCTGCACCTGTGGGTCGAGCGTCAGGCGGATGTCGTCGCCCACGAGGCCGCCCCGCGTGAACTCCGCATCGAGTGCCCCCTGCCATCCGGCGGCCCGGTTGCCCGTCAGTTCGCCAGTGAAGACGAACTCGACTCCCTGCGACCCGTAGCGCGGGTCAAGGTATCCGACGGCGTGCGCCGACGAGGCGTCGTGATAGTAACGGCTGCCATCGGCCAGCGATTCGGCAAGGACGTTGCCCTCGCGGTCGAGGATACGGCCGCGGCCGGGGTCGTTGAAGGCCTCGAGCATTCGCGGGTTGCGCTCGTCATCCGCCAGGTCGGTCCGCCAGGCCTGCCAGTACGCGAGCATGGCCAGGAATGCGAGAAACACGGCGAAGGAAAGGTTTCCGGCGGTGGCGAGACGGCGTTCAAACGCCCCGGGGCTGAGCACACCGCCATGATACGGAGCCGGGCAGCAAGAAGGGCGCCGCGTGGGCGCCCTTCCTTTTCGGTGCGTGGCTGGCGGGGCGCTTATCCGCGCGGAAGCCCCAGCCCGCGGGTCGCGATGACATTGCGCTGGATCTCGTTCGAGCCGCTGTAGATGCTCGACGGGACTGCCTGGATGTAGGACTCCGGCAGGTCGCCATTGAGCGGGGCCTTCGGTTCCTCGGGCATCATCTGGCCGGAAAGGCCGAGCTGGCTGACGCCGAAGTTGTAGATCTTCTGGCCGAGCTCTGACTGGAAGATCTTGACCACCGAGGCCTCGTAGTTCGGGACCATGCCGTTCGCCTGGATGTAGCCGATGCGGTAACCGAGGAAGCGGCCAACGTTGTTCGCCACCACCAGGTCGGCGAGGCGTGTGCGGTAGCGGTCGCGGTGAGCCTTGTCGCCATCACGCAGGTTCTGCGCCAGCTTCTCCAGCGTGTGCTTCTGCGAGGCGGTCGTGCCGATGCCCGAGCGCTCGAAGTCGAGCAGCGTCATACCGACGTACCAGCCGCGGTTCTCCTCGCCCACCAGGTTGCGGGCGGGCACGCGGACATCCTCGAAGAACACTTCATTGAAGTGGTGGCGGTTCGCCATGTTGATGAGCGGCCGGATGGTGAGGCCGGGCGTGTTCACGATGTCATCAATCAGCAGGAAGCTGATGCCGCGGTGCTTCGGCGCCTCCGGGTCCGTGCGGACGAGGCAGAACATCTGGTTCGCGCGGTGGCCGCCGGAGGTCCAGATCTTCTGGCCGTTGATCACGTACTCGTCGCCATCGCGGATGGCGCGCGTCTGGAGGCTCGCGAGGTCCGAACCCGCGCCCGGCTCGCTATAGCCCTGGCACCAGATGTCCTCGCCGCTGGTGATGCGCGGCAGGTAGCGCTTCTTCTGCTCTTCGTTGCCGTGGATGATGAGGGTAGGGCCGATCATGCCAACGCCGAAGCCGCGGGTACCCGTATCGGGCGCGCCCCAGTAGCCGAACTCCTCGTTGAAGACCATCTGCTCGTAGATGCTGGCGCCGAGCCCGCCGTACTCCTTGGGCCATGCCGGGGCGATCCAGCCACGCTCGGCCAGCTTCCGGTTGAAGCCCTTCGCGAACTCGAATTCCGCATCGGTGCGGCTCCCGAGCTGCCCGCCTTCGGGGCTGTTGTTGGCCTGCAGAAACGACCGCACTTCCTGCCGGAGCTGTTCTTCCTTCTCGCCGAATCGAAGTTCCAAAAATACCTCCTGGCCGGGAGACCGTTCGTGTCTCCAGCCTGCTGTCCTCGTTTGATTCTGCCAGACTCGGGGCGCGCTGGAAATCGAGCCCTCAGCTTTCGCTGGCATCCCCGGCGGAACCCGGCTCCGTATCCTGCACTTCCGTCCAGGCCTGGCGGGTCGCCGCGGCCGTCACATCGAAGTCGAATCCCCGCCGCCTCAGGAAACCGCCCACCTTCGCCACGAACGCCTCATAGGTGGTCCGGGGCGCCTTCCGCGCGCGGGCCCGCGCAAGCTCCATCGCCACTTCCCGGTCGTCGATGTCGCTCGTCACACTGTCAGCGGAATCCGGGTCGATGCCGCGCCCCAGGAGCTCGTACTTCAACATCCGCCGGCCGCGGGGCGAAAGGCGCTTCCGGTCTTCCACCCAGGCACGGGCGAACTTCTGGTCGTCCAGCAGGCCCGCGTTGCGCAGTCGCTCCAGTTCATCGTCGATCGCGGCGGGCTCAAATCCGCGCATCGCCAGGCGGGTCTGCATTTCCGTCTCGCTGCGTGGCCTGCTCGAAAGAAGCCTGAGCGCCGCTTCGTGGGCGTTCACACGCGTTTCCGCGGCTTCGAGCCGTTCGAGCATGCCCGCGGTCAGCTCTTGCCCCTCGGCAACGCCAGCGCGCTCGCACGCCTCGTCAGTGAAGAGGTACTCGCGGCCATCGCTAAGCTCGATGAGCCGCTGCCGCCCCCGCGCGACGCTACGGATTCCGGAAACGATCGTGGGACTGGGAGGTTCGTCCATACGGCGGCCTAACGGGCGGCCACTGCTTCTCCTGCTTCCTTCTTCGCCGGCGCCGGGAGCCCGGCTTCCCGGCGGATTTCGGTCTCGATTTCCAGTGCGAGCTCAGCGTTGTCGTCCAGGAACTCCTTTGCCTTTTCCCGGCCCTGGCCGATGCGCATGTCCCCGTAACTGTAGAACGAACCGCTCTTGGTGAGTACGCCGTTGTCGACCCCGAGGTCGATGATGTCGCCCGAGCGGCTGATGCCCCGCGGCGTATCGAACATGATGTCGAACTCGGCCTGGCGGAACGGCGCAGCCACCTTGTTCTTCACGATCTTCGCCCGCACGCGCCGCCCCACCACATCGGACCCGCGCTTGATCGACTCCACCGGGCGGATATCGATGCGCACGGACGAATAGAACTTGAGCGCGCGGCCCCCCGGCGTCACTTCCGGGTTCCCGAAGACGATGCCGACCTTTTCGCGCAGCTGGTTGATGAAGATGACCGAAGTGCTCGTCCGCGAGATCGTCGCGGTGAGCTTGCGCAGTGCCTGGGACATGAGCCGCGCCTGCAGGCCGACGTGGGCATCGCCCATCTCGCCCTCGATCTCAGCCCGCGGGACCAGTGCGGCGACCGAGTCGACGACGATCACATCGACCGCGTTCGAGCGGACGAGCGCCTCGCAGATTTCGAGTGCCTGCTCGCCGGTATCCGGCTGGCTGACCAGGAGGTCTTCGAGCCGGATGCCGAGGTCCCGGGCGTAACCGGGGTCCATGGCGTGCTCGACGTCGATGTAGGCAGCCGTCCCGCCGAGCTTTTGCGCCTCGGCCATGATGTGCTGCGCGAGCGTGCTCTTGCCGGCGGATTCGGGCCCGAAGATCTCCGTAACGCGGCCGCGCGGGATGCCGCCAACGCCGAGGGCGATATCGAGGGCCAGCGAACCCGTGGAGATCACCTCGATAGGGGTATTGCCCGCTTCGCCCAGTTTGATCACGGCGCCCCGCCCGAACTGCTTCTCAATCTGGGAGAGCGCCAGCTCCAGGGCACGCGCGCGGTCGTTTTCTGCCATGTCTCACCCGCATCGGATGTCGTACGGGGCCGGATGATACCACCACAGCTGGCCGCCGCGTGAATCCTATCGCGTGGCAAACAAATGTTCTAGTCCCCCACTACCTGATCCCGGCATTGATCTCCGATAGGCTGTTGGCATGGCCCGCCTCCCCGTCCGCGTCACGCCCCGCTCCAGCCGCGATTCGGTCGAGGGGTTCGACATGGAGGGGACCCTGCACGTCCGCGTGACCGCGCCGCCCGCCGATGGCGCCGCCAACGCCGCCGTCACGAAGCTCCTCGCCCGGGCGTTCGGCCTGCCGGCCCGCGATATCGTCCTGGTTTCGGGGGCGACGGCGCGGCAGAAGGTGTTCGATATCCCGATTGACCCGGCTGAAGCGCGCGCCCGGCTCGAGGCCAGTCAGCATCGCTAACCGGGCGCCGATGGTAAGCTCCAGTCCATGCGGCGCGCTCGCCAGGCGCGCCGACATCGTTTCCCAAGGATTCCCTTCGTGCCTGCACCAGACCTCGAGACCGTCGTCTCGCTCGCCAAGCGCCGCGGCTTCGTCTTCCCTTCGGCCGAGATCTACGGCGGCTTCGCCAATTCCTACGACTACGGCCCGCTCGGCATCGAGCTCAAGCGCAACATCCGCGAAGCCTGGTGGCGCTCGATGGTCCGCGAACGCGACGACGTGGTGGGCCTCGATGCCGCGCTCATTACCAACCCGCAGGTGTGGGTTGGCAGCGGGCACGTCGCGAACTTCACCGACCCGCTGGTCGATTGCAAGAAGTGCCAGCGCCGCTTCCGCGCCGACCACCTTGCGGAAGGCACCTATGGCGAGATCGTGCGCGACGCGAATGGCGCCATCGTCTGCCCCTTCGATGGCGGCGAGCTGACCGAGCCGCGCCAGTTCAACATGATGTTCCGCACACAGGTCGGGCCCGTGGCCGATGACTCATCCGTCGCCTACCTGCCGCCCGAGACCGCCCAGGGCATCTTCGTCAACTTCGACAACGTCGCCCAGTCCATGCGGCGCAAGCTGCCCTTCGGTATCGCCCAGACGCGCGTCAGCTTCCGCAATGAGATCACCCCGGGCCGCTTCATTTTCCGCACGCTCGAATTCGAACAGATGGAGATGGAGTACTTCTGCCTGCCCCCGAAGGACCGGGAGAACCCCGCCGAGTACCTGGAACTCCACCGCCAGTGGATCACCGAACGGCTCAACTGGTACATCAACGTCGTCGGCATCGCGCCCGAACGTCTGCGCCTCCGCGACCACGAAAAAGACGAACTCTCCCACTACAGCGCCGGCACTACCGACATCGAATACCTGTTTCCCTGGGGCTGGGGCGAACTGGAAGGCATCGCCGCCCGGACCGACTTCGACCTCTCGTCCCATGCCGCCCTGAGCGGCAAGCCGCTGACCTACTTCGATGAGGAGACCAACGAGCACGTCGTTCCCTGGGTGATTGAGCCCGCGGCCGGACTCAGCCGCACCCTCGCCGTGACCCTGCTCGAGTGCTACACCGAAGAACCCGACGAGAAGGGCGAGAACCGCGTCGTCCTCAAGTTCCGGCCGAACATCGCGCCGATCAAAGTGGCCGTGCTGCCGCTCTCCAAGAACGAAGCCCTGCGCCCCGCCGCCAGGCGCGTCTACGACCTCATCCGCCCACTCTGGATGAGCCAGTACGATGAGACGCAGTCCATCGGCCGCCGTTACCGCCGCCAGGACGAGATCGGCACACCCCTCTGCGTCACGGTCGACTTCCAGACGGTCGGCGAAAAGGGCGAACCGGGCGACGACGCGGTCACCATCCGCGAGCGCGACTCGCAGGTCCAGGTGCGCGTGCCCATCAGCGGGCTGGTGGAAGCCCTGCGCGAGCGGCTCCCGGGCGCCTGACCGGCGGCCCCAGCCGCACCGCGAAGACAGCACGAGGGGCTGGCCATGTGGCCAGCCCCTCGTGCTGTCCCAACGCTCTACTGCCGGGCGGGATTACTGCTTCTTTCCGGCGGCCCGGCAGGCCTGGCCATACTCGGCAAGCGCATGCACGACCGGGTCATTCGCCCCGAGGTCGCGCGGTCCGAAGTGGTGGGTCATTGCCTCGTACACGTGGGCGCTCGCCTGCTTCACGCCATCTTCGTCATGTTCGCGTGAACGCTGGCCATACTCGGCGATCGCCTTCACCAGCGGCTGGTGGGCCGACAGGTCCAGCGGGCCGAAATGATGCGTCATGGCCTCGTAGAGATGGGCGCTGGCCTGTTTCACTGCCTCTTCTGCTTTGCTCATGGTCTCCGTGCTCATGTCCCTCTCCTGAGGAGATTTAATGTGATTGTAACACGTGCGAAACATGGAAGTAACAGGTTCTTTACGCCCCGGTCAGACAAGGCTCCTACCAATCCCTGCTATCGTACCGCCGGGGGGTTAGCATGGACGCAAGACTCACCGTACGGCCCGCCACGGCGGCGGACCTGGATTCCATCGCCACTCTCTTCGCCGGGCGGCAGCGGCGCGACCGCACTCGCGTAGCCTTTCTCGAACCCCGGCTGGAAGACCGCGCCGCCGCGAGGGAGCTTGTCGAGCCACTGCTCTCCGGCAGCCGTGCGCGCGTTGCCATCGCCGAGGCGGGCGGGCAGGCGGCCGGCTTCCTCGCCGGCGAGGAGATGCTCTTCGCCCCGACCGATATGGCATCCCAATACGTCCCGCCGCATTCGATTTCCATGCCCATCGAGGGACACGCGGTCGCCGAGGGGTCCGACCCGATCGCCGTCTACCGTGCGCTGTACGGCTTCCTTGCGCGGGACTGGATAGCGCGCGGCTTCTACGTCCATCGCTGCGCCATCCCGCCCGAGGACCCGGCAACCCAGGAGGCATGGGTGAGCCTCGGGTTCGGGCGTTACATGACCGCCGCGACCCGGCCAACGACGCCGGTGACCCGTCCCGCTGCCGGCGGGCTGGAAATCCAGCGCGCCTCGCCTGAAGACATCGACGTAGTAGAGGAGCTGATCGAGTCGCTCAACGCCTGGCACTGGGAGCCGCCCATCTCCTGGCCGATCGTGCGCACCGCCGGGAAGGCAGCCCACGACTTCACCCTCCAGCAGCTTCGCTCCGGCGACCTCCCCTACTTCGTGGCCTACCAGGAAGGGCGCCCCGTAGGCATGCAGACGTTCCTCCGCCCGGGCTTCACCCCGCCCGTTGTCGCGCACGCCGGTGATGTGTACCTGTTCGAAGGTGTGGTTTCGGATGAGGCCCGTGGCGGCGGAGTCGGCACCGCGCTCCTGCGCCATTCGATGGACTGGGCACAAAGCGCTGGCTTCGAGTCATGCACGCTCCACTTCGCATCTCCGAATCTGAGCGGTGCGCCGTTCTGGCTCGGTCACGGCTTCGTACCCGTCGAACACACCATGGAACGCCGTATCGATGAGCGGGTCGCCTGGGCGCACTGAGCCACCGTGCCCTCCGGAGAGCCAGGTGGGCGGCCCCACCATTCCCGCACAGGCGTCCGTCGTCAGTATCACCGAGGTCGGCGATACTGAACGGCACAAGAACGCCCACAGGAACCAGCCATGGCCAGAGATTACGCCGCAGATATCGCCGACCCCATCGCCCAGGAGATCGTGACCAACGTCGGCGTCTGGGTTGACCGCGAGGTCAAACCGGTCGCGATGGAGTACGAGCACGCCGACCAGTTCCCCGACCCGCTGGTCAAGGGCATGTCGGAAATGGGGCTCTTCGGGATCAAGATTCCGGAGGCCTATGGCGGCCTCGACCTGAGCTTCGAATGCTATGCGGGCGTCTGCATGGAGCTGGCCCGCGGCTGGATGAGCCTCGCCGGCATCATCAACACGCACGTCCTCGTCGGCTATGCGATCAGCGAGTACGGCACCGAGGAACAGAAGCAGACGTACCTGCCGAAGCTCGTCGAGCCCGAGATCCGCTGCGCCCTGACCATCACCGAGCCCGATGCCGGCTCCGATGCCCAGGCGATCAAGACCACCGCCGTCCGCGACGGCGACGACTACATCATCAACGGCCAGAAGATGTGGGTGACCAACGGCCAGCGCGCCGGCGTCTACCTCGCGATGACGAAGACCGACCCCACCGCCAACCCCCGCCACAAGGGCATCACCGCCTTCCTGGTGGATGCGGGGACCCCCGGATTCCAGGCGGGCCGGAGGCTCGAAAAGCTCGGCTACAAGGGCGTCGAGACCACCGAACTCACCTTCGATGACTGCCGCGTGCCGGCCACCCAGGTGCTGGGGGGCAACGAGGGCCGCGGGTTCCAGCACATCATGAGCGCCCTCGAAGTCGGCCGGATCAACGTGGCCGCCCGCGGCGTCGGCGTCGCCCAGGCCGCCTTCGATGACTCGATCCGCTACGCCCAGAAGCGCGAAGCGTTCGGCAAGCCGATCTTCGAACACCAGGCCCAGCAGCTCCGCCTCGCGGAGATGATCACGAAGATCCGCGCCGCCCGCCTCCTCACGCTCGACGCCGCCCGCAAGAAGGACTCGGGCGTGCGCAGCGACCTCGACGCGGGCATCGCGAAGCTCTACGCCACCGAGATCGCCCAGGAGTGCGTGCTCGATGCGATGCGCATCCACGGCGGCGTCGGCTACAGCAAGGAACTGCCACTCGAGCGCTACTACCGCGATGCGCCCCTGATGGTCATCGCCGAAGGCACCAGCGACATCCAGAAGACGGTGATCGCGCGCGGCATCGTCAGGGACTATCCCATCTAGCGGCTGCCCGTGAGGCCCGTTGTTCTGTAATCCCAGGGAGGGACCCGAGATGACCGACCCCCGAGTGCCGCTCGACATCGCCGGCGCAACATTCTCCGACTTCGAGTTCGCGTGGGACTGGCAGACGACCCAGCTGCTCGCCCGCGCCACCGGCTGCTCCATCCGCGACGAACGCGACCTACCGAGCCTGATGCGCACATCGGACGGCCCGGGCCACCCGATGGTGCCCTTTAACGGCGCGCTCCTCGCCCGGAACCGCGACGAGGTGATGGACCGGCTCATCGGCGGGTATGCGAACTGGCAGAAGGTCGGCCGCTGGGGCTCGGGTGGCGCCACCTACCACCGGCCGGTGCCGCAGGCAGGGCGCGGCCGCGTATCCTCCCGGATCTCCGAGCTCGGGGCCACCTCGAAGGGCCACGCGCTTGTCCGCTTCAACTTCGAAGTCCGCGACCTGGCTGATGGCGGCATGCTGCTCGATGGCTGGATGCTGCTCTTCCTGCTCGGCTGCGCCTCGGAAGGTGCAGGCGCGATCACGCCGCCTCGCATCGCCATGCCGGAGCGTGCCCCCGATGAGGTTGTCGGCCACGCCACGGACGTGAACGTCACCTTCGACTGGGCCGTCCCCTCCGGCGACTGGAACACCACCCACTTCATCCAGCAGGAGGGCAACCCCGCCCCGCTGACGCACGGCCCGCGCAACATGGGCCTCGTGATCCAGGACGCCTGCCGCACCTTTGCTGGCGGGCGGCTGGACCGGCTCAAGGCGATCACGATCGGCAGCCTGCCGGCGCCTCACTACCCGCCGGAGCCAACCGAGACGCGATTCTGGCGCGAGGGCGAAAAGGTCCTTGCCCGCCTTGTGGTCCCCGCGGCCGCGCGCATCGATGGCGGCGAAGGCGAGAAGACCTGCATCGACCAGGTGGAGCTTCGGTTCTGATTAACGCCTGAGAACCGGTCAGCCAGAGTCGGTCGCCTCGGCTTCGCCGCCGACCGGCTGACCCGCACGCGCTTCCAGCGGTCCCCCAAAAGGTACCTGGACCTCGCGGTGGTACGGGATCTCAATACCTTCGGCATCGAAGCGGTTCTTGATGCGCCGGCGGAGCTCGCCCATCAGCTCCCACTGCTTGAAGACGCGCACGTCACCCAGGATCTTGAGGTCGATGCCATCGTTCCCGAGGTTGTCTACACGGACGACTTTCGGCGTCGAGATGAAGTCCGCGGCGCGGTCAGCGGCAAGGCCGGCGCACACCTGATCCAAGACCGAGACGACCCGGTCAATGTCCTCTTCGTAGGCGACAGTCACGTCCAGGTTGATGCGGCTGAAGCCCTGGGTCATGTTCGTGGCGACCGTGATCGCGCTGTTCGGGACGACATGGACGTGGCCATTCACATCGCGCAGCACCGTCCGCCGCGGCGTAATCTCGATGACCTCGCCGCTTACTCCCGCCACCTGCACCACGTCGCCGACCGCGTACTGGCCCTCGACGAGGATGAAGATGCCGTTGATCACATCCTTCACGAGCGTCTGCGTGCCCAGGCCGATCGCGATGCCGGCAACCCCCACGCCCGCGACCACCGCGGAGATCTGGACATCGAACTGGTCCAGCACGAGCGCGGTACCGACAAGCGCAAGGAAGATGGTGAACACCCAGCCAACCGTCGAGAGCAGCGTCTTCACGCGCCGCTCGACGAGCGCGGGGTCTTCGGCACGGGCCCGCCCCGCCCTCAGGGCCGCTGAACGCACGACCCGCCCGAAGACCCGGACCACCAGCAACCGCACCAGCAGCAGGCCAACAACGATCCACAGGATGTTCAGGCCGTTGTCCGTCAACCAGTCGCGCCACTCGTCCGAGGTATCGGGGATCAGAAACAACGGCTCGATGCTCATGCGGGCACCAGTTTGGCGTAACTCTGGAGGAGCCGCCTCACGCCGGCGGTCTCGAACGAGACCACTATCTCCACGTCGCCCCCGTTCGCGTGGGCACTGACAACCGTCCCGGCGCCGAACTTCGGGTGGGCAACCCGGTCACCGGCCGACCACTGCGCGTCAGCAGCCTGGGGCGCGCTGGCTTCGAAGAGCGAGGGGGCGCTGGCCGCCTCCATGTAGCTGCGTGGAGTGCTCCCATGCGGGCGGAGGACGTGCGGAGGGATGTCGGAAAGGAACCGCGATGCCGGGTTCGCCGACTGTTGCCCGAAGGCGAACCGCCGGTACGAGCGGGTCAGGTAGAGGATGTCCATCGCACGCGTGATCCCCACGTAGCAGAGCCGCCGCTCCTCTTCCATCTGGCCCGGGTCGCCGAACGAGCGCATGTGCGGAAGGACGCCCTCTTCCATGCCAATCAGGAACACGGCCGGGAACTCGAGCCCCTTGGCGGCGTGCAGGGTGATGAGCGTGACCGCCGCAGCGCCTTCCTTCAGGTCATCAACATCGGCGACCAGGGCAACGTCCTGGAGGAACGTCGCGAGGTCGCGGCCTTCGCCACCCGCCTCTTCGTATTCCGTGACCAGCGAGCGCAGTTCGAGCACGTTCTCGATGCGCTCCTCGGCGGAGTCGTCACTATCCTGCAGATACTTCGCGTAACCGGTCAGGCCCAGCACCTGGTCGAGCAGGGCCGCGAGTGCCGCGCCGCGGTGCTCCGCGAGCTGGCGCATCACCTGGACGAATCCCCGCACCGCCGCCGCCGACCGGCCGGTGACCCCGGCCACGCCTGCTCCGTCAGCCACCTCGATTGCCGCTTCCCACGGGGTAGCGCCCCGGCGGGCGGCATGTTCCCGCAGCCGCTCGACCGTACGGTCGCCGATGCCGCGCCCCGGGACGTTGATCACGCGCAGGAGGCTCGCCTCGTCGTGCGGGTTGTGGACGAGCCGCAGGTAGGCGATCAGGTCCTTGACCTCCCGCCGCTGGTAGAACCGCACGCCGCCGATGAGCCGGTACGGGACCCGGCGGCGCACAAGTGCTTCCTCAACCGCGCGTGACTGGGCGTTCGTCCGGTACATCACGGCGACATCACCGTGGCCGCGGCCGGCGAGGTGCAACCGCTCGATCTCCGAGGCGACGAACTCCCCTTCCTCCTCGTCGCTGTACGCCTCGTAGGTCGTGATCAGGTCGCCGCCGGTGCGCTCGGTCCAGAGCTGGCGCGGGTGGCGATCCGGGTTCTTGCCGATGACCGCCTCCGCAGCGGCGAGGATCGCCGGCGTCGAGCGGTAGTTCTGTTCGAGCAGGTACACGGCGCAGCCCGGGAAGTCGCGTTCGAAGAAACGGACGTTGCGGACATCGGCGCTCCGCCAGGAGTAGATGCTCTGGTCCGGGTCGCCCACCACGGTGATATTCCCGTGGACCGAGGCGAGCCGCCGGGCGAGCGCGTATTGCACCGGGTTGGTGTCCTGGAACTCATCCACAAGCACGTACAGGTAGCGCCCGGCGTACTTCTCGGCCATCTCGTCTTTCTGGAACAGCCGAACCGCGTAGAGGAGCAGGTCATCAAAGTCGAGCGCCGAAGCGGAGCGCAACGCGGACTCGTACCGGGCGTAGGCGCGCGCCACTACCTCATCAGCGTAACTGCGCGTGGCAGCGGCCATCTGCTCGGGAACAATCATCTCGCTCTTGGCGTTGGAGATCTGGGAAAGGACGCCGCGCGGAGTGAAGCGGCGGGGGTCGGCATGGATCTCCTCCAGCACCCGCTTTATCAGCGCCACCTGGTCGGCATCGTCGTAGATGACGAAGTCCGGCGAGAGGCCGATCGCCTGGCCGTCAATCCACAGCCAGCGCGCGCACATGCTGTGGAACGTGCCCATGTGCAGGTTGCTGGCATCCTCGCCGAGCAGGCGGGCAGCGCGTTCCCGCATTTCGCGGGCGGCCTTGTTGGTGAACGTGACCGCGAGGATCCGCCACGGCGGGACCCTGCGTTCGCGCACCAGGTGGGCGATCCGGTGGGTGATGACCCGCGTCTTGCCGCTGCCCGGCCCGGCCAGGATGAGCACCGCCCCTTCGCCATGGGTGACGGCGGCGCGCTGCGGTTCGTTCAGCCCTTCAAGGACCGCGGGAAGGCTCGAGGTGGTCTCCACCGCCGCAGTCTACCATTCGCTCACTCACCCTATCCATTTCACGGTCGCCCGTATCCGGCCGTTAAACTAGTCTTGGCGCTGGGCATTCGGTCCAGCATGGGAGATCCGCATGTTTGATTCGTGGCCGGGAGGCTCGTGGGAAGCGACCGTCAAGTACGTGGTCGCGGTGCTTGCGATCTACCTCGCCGCCATCTGGGTGGCCCTCATCTTCTGGACCTACCGCGATATCCGCCAGCGGACGCGCGACCCGATCCTCCAGACCGTGGCCGTCCTCCTCGTGCTGATCTTCTTCCTGCCGGGACACTGGGTGTACCTGATCGTGCGGCCCCGCCACACCCTCGCTGAGCTGTACGACCGCTCGCTCGAAGAAGAGGCCCTGCTGCAGGAGCTGGAGGACCAGAAAGCCTGCCCCACCTGCAAGCGCCGCGTGCTCGATGACTACCTGATCTGCCCATCCTGCCGGACGCAGCTCAAGGAGCCCTGCCGCCAGTGCGCGAAGCCGCTGAGCTACGCCTGGGTTGCCTGCCCGTTTTGCGGGCTGGAGAAGCCCCCGCGCGAAGGCTTCGGGCCCCGTCCCGCACGCCCCGCCCAGCCCCGGCAGGCAGCCACCCAACCGGCGGCGCGCCCCGGACCCGGACCCGCACCCGCGCCGGCCAGTGCCACCTCCATGCCTCCACCGCCCCGCCCGGCTCCTTCAAGGCCGGCGCCC
>CAZRUZ010000039.1:0-17753 GCA_964603275.1 uncultured Anaerolineaceae bacterium
ACCTCATCCACTTTCAGGACAATCGCCCGGGGATCGCCTTCCCGCCGTTCGGCCGATGCCACCAGCGCCCGGTGGCTGCCGCCGGTGGCCAGCGGGATGTCCAGCTCGAAGTGCGATGCAAGGGGCACGCGTGATTCCGCCAGCTCGAACCCCCGGTCGAACCGGACCGTCACGGTCGAACGAAGCAGCGCCCGGCCGTCCTCCACGTCGCGCTCTGCTTCCGCCCGGCTGATCCCCGGCAGAGGGCCGGTCTCTCCCCCCGAGGAGCACCCCGTAATGAGCAGCCCGGCGAGCGCCGCCGCCAGCATCGGGACGCGCCACGCACGTCCCCGGCGTCCCGGCGAGACGCGCCCCTGGTTCTCGGAGATGATGTCGCTGGAGGGCGCGTCCGCCATGCCGATTCCTGCCTCGGGTTTCACCGGTGTCTTCTGAGCATAGCGGCGAATACCCCGCCCCTGCGACCGCCTCCGGCTACCGCGAGGTAAAGCTGAAGCCGGGCGGCGATCGCTTCGCCTACGATACCGGGCTGGTCCATCGCGGCCACGGCCTGGTCATCGTCCGCTTCCTCATGCAGAAGGGTGGTGGCCCGCCACGGCTTCCCGTCGAGGTGCCCCCCGGGTCGGTCTCCTACGGCTATTTCTGGGCGCGGCGGCCCTACAACGTCTACCGCTGGCTCGACCCGGCTGGCGTTCTCATCGCCCACCGCTTCGATGCCGTCGCCGATGTCCGCATCACCCCGGCCGAAGTCACCTACCGCGACCTTGCCCTCGATTGGTGGGCCCTCCCCGATGGCACGCTCATCGAAGAAGACCGCGACGAACTCGAGGTTCTCGCCCAATCCGGGGTCCTCAGCGCAGCAGACGTCGATCGGGCGAATGAGGCCGCCCGCCAGGTCTTCAGCCGCTACCGCCACATCATCGATGAGGTGCTCGAACTCGAACGGCGCTTCGTCACCCCCTGACCCCTTTACACCCGCCCCGCTTCCCCCAATACTCCCGCCCATGTTCAGAGCACTCCGCAGGTATCTCAACGCCGCCCTCATCGGCTTCATCATCACGTTCGTCATCTACCTCTTCGTCCGCTTCGACCCCGACAAGATCCTCCTCGGCATCGTCATCTCCCTGATCGGCGCGGCAGGCTCCCTCGTCGCCTACGTCTACCTCGACCGTAAGTTCGGCGGCGACGACATCGTCTATGACAAGGACGGGAACCCCATTCGCCGGTAGCCGTTGAACTACCGCGGCCGCACACTCCAATGGTGACCCGGGCATCCGTCTCCGCGACCCGCAGCGCCTTCGCCGAGCTGTCTCCCCATCGCCAGGGGCTGCTGGCCGTCCTCGCTGCCGCCGTCCTCTGGAGCACGGGCGGCCTCTTCATCAAGTGGGTCTCGCTTGATGCCCTCGGCGTCACGATGTGGCGATCGCTGCTCGCCGCCATCACCATGTGGCTGGTCGTCCGTCCTGCTGTCCGTGCTCCATGGCGCACAGGACCGCTCACCTGGGGCATCGCCATCAGCTACGCCCTGACGCTGGTGCTCTTCGTCTCCGCCACCAAGCTCACCACCGCGGCCAACGCCATCTTCCTCCAGTACACGGCGCCCATCTATCTCCTGGTCACCGGCGCCGTCTTCCTCCGTGAACGCCCCACCCGGCTCGATTTCGCCACGGTCGCTGTCGCCTTCGGAGGCATGGCCCTCTTCTTCGTCGGCAGGATCGAGGCTGCCTCCCTCGATGGCAACATCCTGGCCGTGCTCTCCGGCGTAGCCCTGGCCGCGATGTTCACCCTCCTCCGGGCGCCATCCTGTACGCCGGCGACCCGCCCCGAGGCAATGATGCTGGGCAACCTCCTCCTCGTGGTGGGCTTGTTCGCCGTCAATGCCGCGCGCGGCTCAACGGCCCCGTTCACCCCGGGACCGGCCGATATCTTCGGACTCATCTTCCTCGGCGTCGTCCAGATCGGCTTCGCCTATCTCCTCTTCGGCTTCGGCGTCGCGCACGTCCAGGCCCTTGAAGCCTCGCTCATCGGTATGCTCGAGCCGGTCCTCAACCCTGTCTGGGTCCTCATCTTCCTCGGCGAAACCCCCGGCTGGTGGGCCGCCCTTGGCGGGGCGATCATCGTCGCTGCTGTCGCCACCCGGACCGCCGTGAACGACCGCAGCCAACCGGCCACAACCCTCACCTCCGGCCAATGAACCCGCCGCCGTCCCTACTCGAAATCTATGCCGCGCTCGATCGGATGCACGCCTGGCGCGGATGGCACTGGTGGCCCGGCGCCGACCCCTTCGAGGTCGCCGCGGGCTCAATCCTGGTGCAGAACACCATGTGGACCAACGTCGAACGCGCCCTCGAACGGCTCCGCGCCGCCGGCGCCCTCGATCCCGCCGCCATGGCCGCCCTCTCCGGCTCAGAACTCGAAGACCTCGTGCGCCCGAGTGGCCAGTTCCGCCAGAAGGCGCGCAAGCTCCGCGCCTTCCTCGATCTCATCAGCGCGCATGGGAGCCTCGGCGCGCTGCTCTCGCTCGAACCAGCCACCCTCCGCGAACGCCTCCGCGCCACCTGGGGGATCGGCCCCGAAACTGCCGACTGCATCGTCTGCTACTCCGCCGGCCAGCCGGCCCTCGTCATCGATGCCTACACCATGCGGCTCTTCGGGCGGCTCGGGCTTGGTCCTCCCGGCACTGACTATCACGAATGGCAGGCGTGGATGGCCGCGGCCATCGACCGGGAGCACCGCGCATCACCCACGGGCATGACCCGGCGGGACCTCTACGCCCGCTACCACGCCCTCATCGTGATGCACGCAAAACACCTCTGCCAGAAGCGCGCCCCCGCCTGCACCGATTGCGAGCTCAGTGAACGGTGTGCCTTCGCCAGTCAGGCCCGCGGGTAGCTCCCGAACACCTTCAGCTCGGCGCACAGCGGCCGGATGGCATCGAGCACCTGCCGGCACGGTGGGTCATCCTGGTGTCCTTCGAAGTCGATCAGGAACACGTACTCCCCGAACGTCGCTTTCGTCGGCCGGCTCTCGATTTTCGTGCAGTTGATCCCCGCCGCGGCAAACGAGTTGAGCACGCTCGCCAGCGCCCCTGGCCGGTCTTCCAGGAATGTGAATGCGATCGACGTTCGGTCCCGGCCACTCGCCGGCTGGTGCCCGTGGCTCAGCTTCAGGAAGCGCGTCACGTTGTTATCGCTGTCCTGGATCCCCCGGGCGATGATCTCTGCCCCCTCCAGCTCTGCTGCCCGCGCCGTGGCGATGGCTGCCGCATCGCCCGCCCTCCGCATGGCCAGTTGCACCGCCTCCGTTGTCGAAAGCGCCGCCTCGGCCTGTGCTTTCGGGAAGCACCGTTCCAGGAACTTCCGGCACTGCCCGAGCGCCTGGGGGTGCGAGAAGATCACTTTCACCTGGTCCGCCCGCGTCCCCGGTGGCGCAACCAGGTTGTGCTCAATCGGCAGCAGCAGTTCCGCCTGGATCTGCAGCGTGGTCTCGTGGATCAGGATGTCGAGCGTCTCCTGGACCGACCCGTTGATCAGGTTCTCGATCGCTACCACGCCAGCATCCGCCATCCCCGACTCCACCGCCGCCGCGACCGCCGCATGCGAAGGGAACGGCAGCAGGTCGGCGCCCGGGTCGAACCGCTTGGCCGCGAGTTCTCCCCACGTCCCCGGCGGGCCAAGGTAGGCAAGTCGCGTCATCGGCTCAGGTGTCCAGTCCGTGCGTCGAGCCGATCAGCTGTTCACGCAACATGTCCAGGCTCTCCTTGCGGCTTACCACCACCAGCGCGTCGCCCGGGTTCAGCCGCGTATCTCCACTCGGCATCCGCGGCACCCCGCCCGGGTCGACAATCAGCGAGATCAGCGATTCCGCGGGCAGCAGCACCTCGCGGACCGACCGCCCCGCCACCGGTGACGTTTCTGGCAACTTGATCTCGATCAGCTCCAGTCCGCTGTGCAGCTGCAGCAGCGGGATCATCAGCTGCGTCGGCAGCTCCTGCTCGATCTGTGCAAGCACTGCCTGCGTCGCGGAGATGGTCGTCTCTATGCCGCGCTTCCGGAACAGCAGCTCGTTCCGCGGGTTGTTGATCCGCGCGATCGTCCGGGCCACTCCGCGGTACCGGGCGATGTCGCAGATCACCAGGTTGTCCTCGTCGTCGCCGGTCACTGCCGCGACCAGGTCCGCCCGCGAGACCCCGCCGAGGTCGAGCGTGGTTGCTTCGCACGCATCCCCGGTCAGGACGTTGCCGCCCAGGCCATCGCGGATCTGGGCCGCGCGCCCTGCGTCCTGCTCGATAACCAGCACCTCGTGGTTTTCGTTCAGCAGTTCTTCCGCGAGGTGGTAGCCCACCTTTCCGCCGCCTGCGATCAGGATGTACATCGCTACTTCCTCACCGGCTCGTGTATCAGCATGTCGACCATGATCTGGGCGCCGAAGCTCGTCGGGCTGAACGTCTCCAACCCCAGGTCTCGGAAGATCTCCTCCCGCACGGGGTCATACACCCGGCACAGCACTCGCTTCACGCCGTAGACCTCGTGCGCCATCTGGCTTGCGAAGTAGTTCCGGTTGTCTCCCTGCGTGATCGCCATGAACGCATCCGCCGATTCGATCCCTGCCCGCTCCAGCGTCGTTGCGTCCATTCCGTTGCCCACCACCCGCAGACCGCCAAACGAATCTCCCAGCCGCCGGAATGCCGATTCGTTCGCGTCGATCACCACCACCTGGTGGCCCTGCCGGTCCAGCATCCCGGCAATCCGTGAACCGAGCCTGCCGCATCCCATGATGACCACCTTCAAGTTGCCTGCCGAGCTACTCATGTCGGTTGTCCGTTTCCTCCGATTGTCGCACCACCCAGACCGCGCAGGTGGCATTCTTCAGGACAAAGTCGATCGTCCGCCCTACCTGGAACGAAGGCATCGCCGGCTTCCGGGCTACGCCCATGACGATCACGGCCGCCTCCTGATCGTGCGCTTCTTCCACGATGGCATTTCCCGCATCGCGCGCCTGGACCAGCGCTCCGATGGCGCTGCAACCGGCCTCCGCCGCCACCGCCTCTGCTTTGCGGATCACCTGCTCGCCGCGCCGCGCCTCGGCATCCATCTCCGCATTCAGCGGCAGCGATCGGCTCACCTCGATCACGTGCACCAGGTACAGCCGCGCCTTGCGCGCACGGCTTATCGTGGCCGCCAGCGCGAGGGCTTCCATGCTCGCTTCGCTGTTCGTTATCGCTACCAGGATGGTCTGCTGCGCTGCCATAGCCCTGTTCTATCCCGCCCGCTCTCGCACTGTCCCGGCGTTCCCGCACACCGGCGCCTTCACGGGCCGTCGTCCTGGGCGAACCAGAGCCGCACCGCACCGTTCAGGATCAGCACGACGCCGATGCCAACGCCGATGTTCCACTCCACCGACTGCGTCAGCATGAAGAGGATGAGCGCGAGGCCGAGGATGATGGAGATCACGGAGAAGACATAGTTGGCGGTTCGCATGACCCACCCGTGGGCGACAGTTGGCGCCCTGGTCTGCCCATGCTACGCCCGCCCCGGTAAACAGGGAATTCGGCCCCTTTCGCGCCGTTCCCCCCGGAGAGTGCCTGCTGAAAGTATAGAACACTTGTTCTATACTTGGCGGGCCATGGCCGCCTACGCCGAACTCCACGCCCATTCCTGCTGGTCGCTCCGCGAAGGCGCCAGTACAACCGACGAACTGATCGACCGTGCCCTCGCGCTCGGTTACCCGGCGATGGCCCTCACCGACCACGACAACCTCTACGGCGCCATGGAGTATGCGAAGGCCGCACGGGAGCGCGGGCTCAAACCCATCACCGGCTGCGAACTGACCGTGATGGAGGAGGGGAAGGAGGATGAGTCTACTCCGCTCGCCCCTCGCAACTCGCAACCCGCAACTCCTCCCCACCTGACCGTGCTGGCGCAGGATGTCGAGGGGTATCGCAACCTTTGCCGGCTGCTGAGCCGGGCCTACCGCGCCCATGGCAAGGATGCGCCGGTGGTGGAGCAGGACTGGTTGTTCGAGCACAACACTGGGCTGCTCGTGCTCTCGGGTTGTCGCGATTCCGGACTCGCGCGGCTGGCTGTCGCCGACCCGCGCCGGGCGGACGCCCTCGCGGCCGGGTACCGCGACGTCTTCGGCGACCGCTTCTTCGTGGAGCTCCAGCACCACGACGTCTTCGGTGATACGGAGCGGGTGGCGGCCCTGGCGGGACTCGCGGGGCGCTGCGGGATTGAGGTGGTAGCGACGAACAACGTGCATTACCACGTACGCACGCGGCACCGCCTCAACGATGTGCTGGTGGCCGTGCGCCACCGCCTCACGCTCGATAGTTCCCACCGCGAACGGCGGCCCAACTCGGAGTTCTTCCTGAAGAGCGCGGACGAGATGGCGCGCCGCTTCGAGCGCTACCCGCGCGCGGTTGCGAACACGCTGGCGATTGCCGAGCGCTGCGCATTCGACCTCACCCGCGACCTGCCCTACCGGCTGCCCGACTACCCGGTGCCCGAGGGCGCCACGCCCGATAGCTTCCTGCGCGGCGTCTGCGAGCGCGCCTTCCGGCGCAA
Organism: uncultured Anaerolineaceae bacterium; assembly: GCA_964603275.1. Classification (GTDB taxonomy): domain Bacteria; phylum Chloroflexota; class Dehalococcoidia; order Tepidiformales; family Tepidiformaceae; genus Amarobacter. The sequence goes on from CAZRUZ010000039.1 coordinate 6,564, forward strand.
GTACCCGCCGACCGACCCGTTTGGCGCCGAGGCACGCGACCGGCTCGATCGCGAACTCGCGCTCATCGCGAAACACGGCCTGGCCGGGTTCTTCCTGGTCTACTGGGACCTGCTCCAGCTCGTGAACGAGATTGCGGTGGAGATACGCGGCCGCGATGCGCGCCTCCAGCCTGATGAGCGTCCTGTGGGCCGCGGGAGAGGGTCCTCGGTCAGCTCAATCGTGTGTTATCTCATCGGCCTTTCGCACATCGACCCGGTGCGCAACAACCTCTACCTCGAACGGTTCCTGAACGAAGAGTTGCACTCGCTCCCGGATATCGACCTCGACTTCCCGCGGGACATCCGCGACGAAGTGCTGCGGCGGATCTACGACCGCTATGGCGAAGAGCACGCGGCGATCGTCGCGGCCTTCCCGACCTACCGGTTCCGCAGCGCGGTGCTCGATATCGGCAAGGCGCTGGGCCTGCCAGAGCCCGTGCTCGCGAAGCTCAACAAGCTCGGCGGGCCGTACTCGAGCGCGGCGCTGATCGCCGAAGAGATGCGCAAGGTGCCCGAACTGCGCCCGATGGTGGATGCGCCGATCTGGCGCGACATGGTGGAACTGGCCGGGCAGGTGGCCGGCTTCCCGCGGCATATCGGCCAGCACGTCGGCGGCGTGGTCGTCTCCGCCGAGCCGCTTTCCTCGGTGGTGCCGGTTGAGCCGGCGCGGATGGACGGCCGCTTTGTCTGCCAGTGGGATAAGGACTCCGCCGATGATGCCCGCTTCGTGAAGATCGACTTCCTCGCGCTGGGCATGCTCTCGGCGGTCGACGAGTGCCTGGGCATCATCGAGGAGGAACACGGCGTGCGCGTCGACCTCGGCCGGGTCCCGCACGATAGCCCGGAGATCTACGCCTCGATCTGCGACGGCGACACGATGGGCGTGTTCCAGATTGAGAGCCGGGCCCAGGTGCAGACACTGCCGCGCACGCAGCCGCGCAACCTCGATGACCTGGCGGTCCAGGTGGCGATCATCCGCCCCGGGCCGATCATGGCCGGGGCGTTCCGGCCCTACATGGAGTACCGCGAGCGCCTCGCGCGGGGCGAGGCCATCGAGGTGGACTACGGCCACCCGGAGCTCGCGCCGCTGCTCGAACACTGCCTGGGCGAAACGCTCGGGCACGTGCTCTACCAGGACCAGGTGCTACAGATCTCCTGCGCGGTGGCGGGGTTCACGCCGGGCCAGGGCGACCGGCTGCGCCGGGCAATGAGCCGCAAGCGTTCGAGCGAGGCGATGCAGGCGCTGGCCGCCGAGTTCTATGCCGGGGCCGGGCGCATAGGAGTGAGCCACGAGGCGGCAAAGGTGGCGTTCGACAAGATGGCCGCGTTCGCCGCGTTCGGGTTCCCGAAGAGCCATGCCGTGGCCTTCGCGCTCCTCGCGTATGAGTCGGCATGGCTGCGCTACCACTACCCGGCCGCCTACTACTGTTCGCTTTTCAACGCTCAGCCCATGGGGTTTTACTCGGTGGAAGTGCTCACACAGGATGCGGCCCGCCACGGGATCGCAACCCTGCCCCCCTCGATCAACGCCAGCCGGGAGGGCGCCTGGCCGGAAGGGGGCGATATCCGCCTCGGCATCCAGCAGGTGAAGGGCCTGGGCGGTGGCTGGCAGGACATCCGCCAGCACCCGAGAGGACAGGGCTACATCACACTGCCGGAGCGTATCGTGGCCGAACGCCGGACGAACGGGCCGTACCGTTCGCTTCGCGACCTGCTGGTGCGCGCGCGTCTGAGCAAAGAACAGGCCGAGGCGCTCATCCGGGCCGGCGCGCTCGAGGAGTTCGGTCTGCCGCGCCGCGAGCTGCTCTGGCAACTTGGGTTGCTGACGGAAGCAGCCGTGCCCGCCCGGGCCACCGCCCGCAAGGACCAGCTGGCACTGCCGTTGCCGACAGGACAGGATATGGCCCGGCTGCCCACCCTCACGGCGTGGGAAGAACTCGCCTGGGACCACGAGAAGATGGGGTTGAGCCCCGGCCGCCATCCGATGGCACTGGTTCGGCCCCTGCTTCATGAAGGTCTCATCACCAGCCGCCACCTGGGCGGGGTAGCGAACCCCAACCGGCTGCCGCAGGGGATGATCGTGGAGATGGCCGGCATGGTGGTCACCCGCCAGCGCCCGGCCACCGCCAGCGGCGTCATGTTCATGCTCCTGGAAGACGAGTTCGGCCTTGCCAACCTCGTGGTCTATGCGGCGCTCCAGGAGCGCCAGCGCGAACTGGTGCGGGCCACCCCGTTCGTCATCGTGCGCGGGCGGGTTGATAACGCGCAGAGCGGGTTCCCGAACATTATCGCCGAGCACTTCCGGCCGTGTCCGCTGCCGGGTTTCATCGAACGGCCCGAATCACACGACTTCGGCTAAGACTCCGCTACGGGCGATGATCCCGAGGGGTGCGCGCTGGAGGGCGAGGGCCTGGCTGAGCCCGGGCTTGCAGCGGGAGCCGGTGGAGGTCGTGATGTTGCCGGACAATTACCCGGCACGGCCACGCAGGATGGTGCCGCTTTCCCGCGGGCCCTCGTAGGACTGGGCGTACCAGGTCCCGGTGACAAGGTCGCAGTAGAGCGTGAGCCGGCGCCCGGATTCGAGTTCGACAATGAAGTAGCGCCGGGCGATCTCGTCCCGCCACCATTCGTCGTCGATGCGCCAGCTATCGGCCACGGCGCGGATGCGCTGGTACCGGCCCTGCCAGACGATGGCCGCGGGCTCGCCGGCAGGGGTGGCCTCGACGGCGGCCGGTTTCGGCTGGTTCAGGAGCCGAAGGCCACCAGCGCCAGCTGCCGTTCGGGGATTCTCGACCATGGCTGCACCTCCACGATGCGGTAGACCTGGGGGCCGCCGCTGCGGGCGGAAAGCTGCGCGATCGCCTGTTCGAGCTCGCGCTGACGGCGGGGGCCGATCTGCCAGAGGTTCGCCTGGTGGGCGTACTCGCTGCAGATACCCGAGAGGGTGACGCCCACGCTGGTGGCCGCCGCATCCAGCGCGAGCCGATCGAGCTTGCTCCGCAACACGAAGAGCATGTGCCGGGCATCGCTCGTTGGTTCGCGGAAGACGATGCGGCGGGCCACCTGTTCGCCGCTCTCCAGCCCCAGCCACCAATCCAGGCGGCGGACGGTCTGCCCGCGGATATCGGGGTGGGCGAGCGCGCGGTTCAGCAGCGCCTCGGTGCCCACCATGAGCGGCTCGATGGACGCGGCGGGGGCGGGAAGGTCCATCTCCTCGGTGATCCGCGCTTCTTCGCGCCGTGCCACGATGCTCGAACTATCACGGCCGTTGGCGAGATCCCACGCGCGGCGGCCATCGGGACCGAACTGGGCCTGGAGTGCCGAAAGCGGGATAGCGGCGACCTGCCCCACCCGTTCGAGCCCGAAGAGACGCAGGCGCACATGCATCACCGGGTCCACCGGCAGGACCTCCACGGGAAGCTGGGCGAGGAAATCGCGCTCCTGCCCCGGGGGGATGAGCACCCGGCCGCTCCTGGGGGCAGGAGCCGGCCGGCCGGGCTGGGGGGCGCTCGTGCTGGCCAGCGGGAGCGCGGTGGCGGCCGCGTGGGCGGGGAAGATGCTGCTGGCGGCCCCCAGCCAGGCCCCCAGCCCGGTCTCGGCCTGGACCGTTTCGAGGAGCTCGGCAAGGTAGTGCTCATCGTCCATGCCCGCGAGCCGGGCGAGCCCGCGGATCTCGAAGTGGATATGGCCGGGAGCCACGATCTCCACCAGCGGGCTTCGCTCCAGCACCACATCAGCCAGGCGGGTGTCCTCCGTGTGGACGAAGGACTCCTGGAGCGGGAGAAACACCGCCTTCGGGCAGAGCGCGAGCGCACGCCGGAGCGTCGTCCCGATCGTCACCCCGGCCGCCGCGGCCTCGGCGGAACAGGCCGTGACCTGGGCGTGCTCCTCAGGCGCGCCTCCGGCCACGATCGGGCGCCCGGTGAGTTCCGGGTGGTCGCGCCGGGCCAGCGCAATAAGGAAGTTGGGGACCTGGAGGCAGGCAACGTCCATGGGATCTGCGATGGTAGAACAAATGTTCTAGTTTGGGTAGATCCTGGAGTGTAAAGATTTCGCGACCCTGTCAGTCGAGCGGCGGCGCCTCCGCGATCGCTTCGGCATCGCGCGAATGGGCCACCGGGGAGACGCCTGCGGCTTCCAGCGTCGCCTCGAACGAGGCGATCGCAACCTCGATCTGGCCGTCGTCCGGCACCTTCGTCGTCAGTGCCTGGAGGGCGATGTTTGGCATGAACATCGCATGGACAAACCAGTTCTCTCCATAGCGCGCGCCAATCCGCAGGATCTCGTAGCTGATCCCCGCCACCAGTGGCATGAACACGATGCGCGAACCAGTCCGGACGATCAGCCCCTTATCCACCAGCAGGTCGAACACGAAGAACGTAATGAGCGCCACGAACACGACCACAAGGAGGAAGCTCGTCCCGCAGCGCGTGTGCTCCTTCGGGAACGGGCGCACCTCGGCCGGTGTGAGTGGCCGGCCAGCCTCGTAGGCGTGGATGGTCATGTGTTCGGCGCCGTGGTACTGGAACACCCGCCGGATATCCGGGATGAGCCCGATGAGTGCGATGTAGCCCACGAAGAGCACCAGCCGCAGGACGCCCTCCACCGCCACGATCCAGAAACGGTGGACGTCGAACGCCTCGAGCAGGTTCGCCAGCAGGATCGGTCCCGCGAAGAACACCCCCACCACGAACAGGATCGAGAGCGCCATCGTGCCCCAGAGCACCTTCTCCGGGAATTCCGCCGGCTCACCGGTTGCCTCATCCTCCTCCTCGAAGGCGATCCGGGATGAGTAGTTAAGCGCGCGCATCCCCAGCGCCATCGTCTCCCACAACACCACCACCCCGCGCAGAAACGGAATCCGTCGAGAACGCCCGGTGTAGATCCCGGCGAGCCGCTCGGAGTGGGTCACAATGTGGCCCTTCGGGTGGCGCACAGCCACCGCCATGTGCTCGGGGCCGCGGATCATCACGCCCTCGATCACGGCCTGTCCGCCGAAGTAGACGTTTGCCGGCTGAGAAGACGTCGCGTCCGTCATGGCTGCTCCAAACGAAAAAGGGGCGCACGAGGCGCCCCGGTATTGTGCCGTCTTTGCTGGTTAGCCGCCGCGCTGGAAGCGCCGGTTGAAACGCTCCACACGTCCGGCGGTGTCAACGATGCGCTGCTCGCCCGTGTAGAACGGGTGACACGCGCTGCAGACATCCAGGTGCATCGCCGTCTTGGTCGAACGCGTCTTGATCTCCGCACCGCACGAACAGCGGATCACGGCTTCCTGGTAGTTCGGGTGAATTCCTGCCTTCATCGCTGTTCCCCTAACTCTCAGCCTGCGCGTACACGCTGATCTTCTTTCGCCGCCCCTTGGCGAACGGCTCGAACTTCACCTGCCCGTCGATCAGCGAGAAGATCGTGTAGTCCCGGCCCAGGCCCACGTTGTTGCCCGGGTGGAAGCGGGTGCCCCGCTGCCGCAGGATGATCGAACCCGGCTTCACCACTTCTCCGTCAAAGTGCTTCACGCCAAGGCGCTGCGAATTGCTATCGCGGCCGTTCTTCGAGCTTGAAACGCCTTTTTTGTGCGCCATGCTGCCTCACCCCTTCGAGATCGACTCGACCACGAGCCGCGTAACGTGCTGCCGGTGCCCGAACTTCCGCCGGTACCGCACCTTGTTCTTGTACTTCATGAACACCAGCTTCGGGGCGCGCCCGTGCTGCGTGATCCGGGCTCGGACCGAGGCTCCCGCCACCAGCGGGTTCCCGATCGTCACATCCGGCCCGTCAAGGACCATCATGACCTCAAGATCCACCGTATCGCCGGGTTCCCCCGCCACGTGGCTCATCTCGAATTCTTGCCCTTCGGCAAGGCGCAATTGGCGCCCATCGGCGCGTACGATCGCTTCCATTTCTTAACTCCAGGAAATCCGTGGACAGCTTTCCAGTGTGGCGCTGTCCACGGACTCAGTCAACGATGGCCCCGTATCCGCGTGGTGCTAGCCGTCCGCCCGCGTCTGGTTTCCACCCTCCCACGCCAGCCCGGGCGCCGGCTTGGGTTCAAACGCCGGCCGGGCAGATGCCTCCCCGCTGGCTGGCGGGGCCGACGGTGACTCGGGCCGGGTCTCGCTCCCGGCCGGTGGCCAGGGTTCGTTCGGGTCGCTATCGAGCAGCCGGATCAGCGTCTCGCCCTCCAGCGTTTCCACATCCATCAGGACGGCCGCGAGCTTGTCGAGCAGCGGGCGGCGTTCCCGGAGGATGCGCGTCGCTGTCTCGTGCGCATCGTCAATAAGCTCCCGCACTTCGTCGTCGATGTTCTCGGCTACCTTTTCGCTGTAGTCCCGTGTCTCCGAGATCTCCCGGCCCAGGAACACCAGCTCTTCCGCTTTGCCGAACGTCCGCGGCCCGAGCTTCTTGCTCATGCCCCAGCGCGTCACCATCGACCGTGCGATCCTCGTCACTTGCTGGATATCGCTCGATGGTCCGGTCGAAGCTTCACCGAAGACCAGCTCCTCCGCGGCCAGGCCGCCCAGGGCGCTCGACATCCGGTCCTTGAACATCGCCGGCGTGTGGTAGCTCGTGTCCTCGCCGATGAACCGCGTGTGCCCGCCGCTCATCCCGCGCGAAACAATCGTCACCTTGTGGACCGGGTCGTGGTGCTTCAGGAAGTGCGCCACGATAGCGTGCCCGCCTTCGTGGTACGCCGTCACCTTCTTTTCCAGCTCCGACATCACCTTGCTCTTCCGCTCAGGCCCGAGGATTACGCGGTCAACCGCCTCCTCGAACTCTTTCATGGTGATGATCTTCTTGTTGCGCCGCGCGGCGAGGATCGCTGCCTCGTTCACCAGGTTCGCCAGGTCCGCGCCGCTGAAGCCAGCCGTCGCCTTCGAAAGCACCGAGAGCTTCACGTCGTCGGCAATCGGCTTGCCCTTCGCGTGCACGCCCAGGATAGCCTCGCGGCCCTTCACATCCGGCGCGTCCAGGACAACCTTGCGGTCGAACCGGCCCGGCCGAAGCAGTGCGGGGTCGAGGATGTCGGGGCGGTTGGTCGCCGCGATCACGATCACGTTTGTCCCGGTGTCGAACCCGTCCATCTCCACAAGGATCTGGTTGAGGGTCTGTTCGCGCTCATCGTGGCTGCCGCCGAGGCCCGCACCGCGCTGGCGGCCGACCGCGTCGATTTCGTCCACGAACACAATGCAGGGAGCGTTCTTTTTCGCCTGCTCGAACAGGTCGCGTACGCGGCTCGCGCCCACGCCCACGAACATCTCAACGAATTCCGAGCCGGAAATGCTGAAGAACGGCACGCCCGCCTCGCCGGCGACCGCGCGCGAAAGCAGCGTCTTACCGGTGCCCGGAGGCCCCACCAGGAGCACGCCCTTCGGGATCCGCGCGCCAAGCGCCGCGAACTTCTCCGGGTACTTCAGGAACTCCACGACTTCCGCGAGCTCCTCTTTTGATTCGTCCACTCCCGCAACGTCGGCGAAGGTCACCGTCACCTTGCTCCCGGTGAACAGCCGCGCCCGGCTCTTGCCGAAGCTCATCGCCTGGGAGTTCGACCCCTGCGCCTGGCGCATGATGAGGAGCAGGAACAGGCCGAACAGCAGGAACGGCAGGACGTTCAGCAACAGGCTGAGCCATGGCCCGAACCCGGAGCTATCCTTGTATTCCAGGTTCACCGCGGCCACGCCCGCGCCCGTGCCGGCCGGCCGGCTCAGTGCCACGCCCGCGTCCGAGAGCAGCTTCTCGATCTCCGAGTTCGACCCGATCTTCGCCGACTTCACGTCAGGCTCCGCATCGGGACTCGAGGTCACATAGGTGACCGTCAGGTTCCGCCCATCGACTTCAATTTCCTGGACAAGGCCGCTCTTCGCGTCTTCCACCACCTGGCCGTAGCCGATTTTCTGGTGGTCGTCTCCACCCTGGAAGAATGCGAAGACGATAGCGACCACGGCCACAATGAGGATCAGATAAAGAAAACTGTTGCGTAGCCAGCGGGAATACAAAGGCGATCTCCGGGTGCGCGGGGCAAAGTCCGCGCCGTGCTTCTGAGTATAGCAGACGCCCCAAGCCCTCTTTCGTGGACGTGTAAGCAGGCCTATACGCAGACGGGGCCGTGGCCAGCGGCCACCAACGCCCTACAGGTAACGTACGCCACCTGACGGTGGTTGCCACAGGGGTAACCCCTGAAATCCCACCCGATCGGGGCGATTGTCTCCCATTTCTTTCCGAGCCAGTACGCTTCTCCCATCTCTTCCCACCCGAAGGAGTTCTCCATGAAGCTCGCGTTCGTTGGCGGCACCGGCCCCGAAGGTCTCGGCCTTGCCATGCGCTTTGCCCGCGCCGGCCACGAGATCGCCGTTGGCTCCCGGTCGACGGAGCGCGGTGTCGAAGGCGCAGGCAAGGTCCTCGAGGCCGTCCCCGCCGCGAAGGTCACGGGCGGGTCCAACGCTGAAGTCGCCGCCGCCGCCGATGTGGTCTTCCTCACCTTCCCGTACAGCGGCCAGCAGCCCACCCTCGAAGCGCTCGGTACCGCCCTCGATGGCAAGATCGTGTGCAACGTCGTCGCCCCGCTCGAATTCCAGCAGGGCGTCGGCGCGGTCGCGCTCAACGTCCCGGGCAGCAGCGCGCTCCAGGAGGCCATTGCCCAGCTCCCGAACGCCCGCGTCGTCTCCGCCTTCCAGAACATGAGCGCCGAAGAGCTCCAGCATCTCGACCACCCGATTGAGGCTGATGTGCTCGTTTGCGGCCGCGATGCCGAGGCGAAACAGGTGGTCATCGGGCTCGCGAACGAGATTGCCGGCTGCCGTGGCATCGATGCCGGCGGTCCGTCCCAGAGCCGCTACGTCGAAATGCTCACCTCCCTCCTCATCAACCTCAACCGCAAGCACAAGACCCAGACGAGCATCCGCATCTCCGGGCTGTAGCGGCCCGCCAGCGGGCGTATCCTTTTCCTCCCGGCCCGGCCGAAACCGCCGCGCCCCAGTTCGCATCCAGGAAGGCGGCGACCATGCCCGGACTCTCCATCTTCGGTATCCCAGGACTCCCCGAAATCACCGCCGGGACTGACCTCGCGGAGGCGATCCACGCAGCCGCGCAAGCGGCCGGCTCGCCCCTTGCCTCGGGCGATATCCTCGTGATTACCTCGAAGATCGTCTCCAAGGCGGAAGGCCGCGTCATCGAGCTGGCGAAGGTCCAGGTCTCCCCGTTCGCCCGCCAGTACGCCGAAAAATGGGAAAAAGAACCCGCCATCGTCGAGCTTGTGCTGCAGGAGTCCCGCCGGGTGGTGCGCCAGGTCGGCCCCGTGCTCATCACCGAGACCCGCCACGGGTTCATTTGCGCCAATGCCGGCATCGACCAGTCCAGCTCCGGGGGCCACGGCCTTGCAGTCCTCCTGCCCGTTGACCCCGATGCGAGCGCCATGCGCGTCCGACAGGGCCTCAAGGCCAGCGGCCTCGATGTCGCCGTCATCGTCTCCGACACCTTCGGCCGCCCGTGGCGCGAAGCCCAGACCGACATCGCCATCGGCATCGCCGGGATGCAGCCCGTCACCAGCTACATTGGCCAGGTCGACCCGCACGGCCACGAATTCCGGGTCCAGGCGCTCTGCACCGCTGATGAAGTTGCCGGCGCCGCCGAGCTCGTCAAGGGCAACCTCTCACGGGTCCCCTGCGCCGTCGTCCGCGGCCTCCCGTGGGAACCTGATGAAACCGGCACGATGCAGTCCATCATCCGCGATACCGAGCGCGACCTCTTCCGCTGATTCAGATGCGCGGGCGCGCAGTCTCCACCACGGTATTCCCCCGCTGCAATTGCCTCGGGTTGAGCGTGATCAGCCGGTCGCCGAGGGTTTCGGCTACGGCGAAATAGACCGCGTCGTTGCCGCGCAACTGGTGCTCGGCCGCCAGCGTGGCCGCGCGCTCGGCCAGTGGAAGCGCCACCGGCAGCAGCTCGAACAGGGGCGAATGGCGGACGTGCGTTTCCACATCGCGCGCGAGTTGCTTGTCGCCGGTCCCGGCCGCAATGGCCGCCGATACCTCCGCGAGGACCGTCACCGGGGCCCGTAACGGCTCGCCGTCGGCCACAGCCTCACGGAACCAGGCCACCGTCGACTGGTGCAACCGGTCGCGCGTGTTGAAGAGCGAAATGAGTACGCTGGCATCGAGCGTCGCCACCCCTAGCCCTCCTCGCCCAGCGCGATCCGGGGCCGCCGCGGCCCGGGAGCGTCTCCGCCGTCATCGGCCTCTGGCACACTCACCCAGGCATCGCCGACGGCACCCGCCAGCCGCTCGATCGCCGTGATCTCCGATGCCGCCTGCGATCGCTGCATCCCGGCGATGTCCCGGTCCGAGTACGGCCGCAGCGTCGCCACCGGCTGGCCATTCACCGTAATCACGAACAGCGCGTGCTGCTCCCGTACTGCCCGCACGATCTGGGTTGCTTCGTTCTTCAACTGGCGCACGCCGATGGTTTTCACCCTTGCAGAACTCCCCTGAAGTAGCCACATAGTGGCCACTTCACGTCCTCCCGGTCAACATGGCTCGGTCTTCGACGCCCGTTACCAGCGCCCGTATGCTCTCGTCGATGTCCTCCCTCATCCGTGTCCAGCTGCTCAAACCCGGCGCGCGCATGCCCACGCGTGCCACGGACTCCTCGTCCGGGCTCGATATCCACGCCTGCCTGCCCGATGGCCCCATCGTCGTCGGCCAGCGCCCCGTCATGGTCCCAACAGGCCTCGCCATGGAGGTCCCGCCCGGACTCGATGCCCAGTTGCGCCCGCGAAGCGGCCTCGCCCGGCAGGGAGTCCTCGCCACCTTCGGGACGCTCGATGCCGACTACCGGGGCGAGATCATGATCACCCTCTACACCGTTTCGCCTGATATCGAGCACACGGTTTCTGACGGCGACCGCATCGCCCAGCTCGTCGTGACAATGCTCGCAGATATCGAGCTGGCCGCCGCCGAATCGCTCTCCCCGACGTCTCGCGGGACTGGCGGCCACGGCAGCACCGGCAGCTGAAGCCGCCCCGCCCCTTCGCGCGAAAGTGCTGGAGCGTTCGCGCGCCGTCGTGATACGCTGGACGCTCCTGCTGGGGACTCGTCTAATGGTAGGACAGCAGATTCTGGATCTGTATGTGGGGGTTCGACTCCTCCGTCCCCAGCCAGT
>CAZRUZ010000040.1:0-11783 GCA_964603275.1 uncultured Anaerolineaceae bacterium
TTGCGGCGGCGGTGGCGAGCGGGGTGAGCTCGCCGGCCTGGACGTAGTACGTGCCGGCGACGGCCACCAGGCCGAAGAAGACGAAGGTGAAGAGGTCGCCAAGGGCGTGATAGCCGATGGGCCAGGGCCCGCCGGTGTAGATGATCGCGGCGGCGATGCTGGCAAGGCCCACGGCGACGATCGGCCAGCCGCCGATGTAGACGAGGTAGATGCCGACGGCGAAAGCGAGGGCGAAGGCGAACCACATGCCGGCGAGCATCTGGCGACTGGTCGCGTAGCCCATCTGGGTCGCGCGGGGCGGGCCGAGGCGTTCGGCGGTATCGGCGCCGCGCTTGAAATCGAAGGCATCGTTGGCGAAGTTGGCGCCGAGCTGGAGGAGGAGGGCGCCGGCAAGCGCGGCAAGGGCGGGGACAGGGTTGACGGCATCGCGATGGATGGCCACCCCCGTGCCGACCAGGACCGGCGTGACCGCCGCCGTGAGCGTGGGGAAGCGGGCCGCCATCTTCCAGACCTGGACCGGGGTGGGTGCGGTCCCGGCGGCCGCGCTCATGCGCGCACCGCGCTGATGGACTGGATGGCGCCAAACATCGGCGAGCGTTTCTGGATCCCGGTGAAGCCGGCGGCTTCGATGATGGCGCGCATCCCGGCTTCGGGCGGGAGGTAAGAGGCCGACTGAGGGAGATAGCGGTACGCCTTGCGGTCGGCGATGAGCCCACCGACGAGGGGCACCACGCGGTTGAAGTAGATGCCGTGGCCGGTGGCAACGAGGCGGTTGCGGGGTTTATCGACTTCGAGGAGGCCGAGGCGGCCACCGGGTTTGAGGACGCGGGCCAACTCTTCGAGCACGGGCGGGATGGCGACGAAGTTGCGCAGGGCGAAGCCGCTTACGGCGACGCTGAACGAGCCATCGGCGAAGGGGAGGCGGAGGGCATCGCCCTGGACGAAGATGCCGAGGCCGGGGAAGCGCTGGTTGGCGGCGGTCAGCATCCCGCGGGAAAAATCGAGGCCGACGGCGGCTGCGCCTGCTTTGCGGCAGATCTCGGCGAAATCGCCGGTGCCGCAGGCGAGGTCGAGGACGAGGTCATCGGGGCCGACGCGGAGACGGCGGACAAGTTCACGCCGCCAGCGCTGGTCGGCGTTGAAGGTCATAATCCGGTTGACGCGGTCGTACGAGGGCGAGATGCGGTCGAACATCTCGCGGACAGCAGCGGCCTTCTCACCCTGGGGCGGGAGCGCGGACATGGCTGGATTGTTCTCCTGGTCGATGGCCCGGGACGTGCGGGCGCTCACTTCGCCTAAGGGGAGAGTGATTGATTGTGTCGCTATTCACAAGTTAGACAGGATTGCACCACAGATGAAGCGATTGATGCTGGCGCTGCTCGCCATGATGGCGATGGTGGCCGTGACGGCCTGCGGCGGGGATGACGACGAGGGGACCGACGACCCGGGGGAGAATGGGGGCACGCCGGGGACACTGACATCGGTGAAGGTGGGCTATATCCCGTTCCTGATCGACGCGCCGTTCTTCGTGGGGATCGAGAAGGGGTACTTCGCGGAAGAAGGGCTGGACCTGAAGCTCGAGCGGATCGCGGGCGGGGCGGACATGCTGCTCCAGACGGCGGCCGGGAACTTCGACATCGGGTCCGGCGGGATCGGCGTTTCGCTGTTTAACGCGGCGGCGACGGCGATCAAGGCCGGGCAGGAGGTGCCGTTCGAAGTGGTGGCGCCACTCCACCACGAGCAGCCGCCGGTTGCGACGCCGCTGGTGGTGAGCAAGGAACGGTTCGAATCGGGCGAGATCACGAAGGTGAGCGACCTGAAGGGGAAGAAGGTCTCGATCAACGCCCCTGGGGCCTCGATCGAGTACTGGCTCTACCGGGCACTGAAGGCGGGGGGCCTTTCGTACAAGGACGTGACCGTGGTCACCGTCTCGTTTGCAGAGGTGCCTGCCGCGCTGAAGAACAAAAGCATCGACGCGGCCATGCTGGGCGAACCGTTCACGACGCTGGGCGAGGATAATGGCCTGGTGCGCGTGCTCTCTGAAGACTTCGTCAATGGCGACCAGCCGACCGGCGTGTACTGGAACCGGGATTGGGCGAAAAAGAACCCGAAGCTGGCGGAGGGCTTCCTGCGCGCGTATCTGAAATCGGTGAAGGACCTGGAATCGGGCGGCTGGGAAGACCCGGCGACGCTGGCGATCCTCGAGAAATACACCTCGGTGCCGGTTGATGTAATCAAGCGGGCATCGCGGCCGTACAACGACCCGGAAGGGAAGCTGAACATCGCGGGGTTCCGCGACCAGGAGGCGTTCTTCCGGGGGTTGGGCTTGCTGACGTACGAGGGCGAACTCGACTTCTCGAAGTTCCTGCGGACGAGTGAGTAGCAGCGCCGTCGCGGCTGGCGGCCTCGTCATCGACGGGCTCTCCGTCGGGTACGGGGGCGCGGGAGGCCTTCGCGCCATCGAGGGCCTTTCACTGCGGGTCAAGGCGGGATCGTTCCATGCGCTGCTCGGCCCGAGCGGATGCGGCAAGTCAACGCTGCTTAAGGCGCTGGCGGGGCTGGTGAAGCCGCGGGCGGGGAGCATTGAGCTTCCCGGCGGCGGGAGCTACGCGTACGTGCCGCAGGGGAGTTCGTGCTTTCCGTGGCTGCGGGCCGATGAGAACGTGGCCTACGGGCTGAAGTTGAGGGGGGTGGGCCGGCGGGAGCGGATCGAGCGGGCGCGCGGGCTGCTGAGCGACCTTGGGCTCGGGGGTTTTGCGCGGAGTTTCCCATCGCAGCTTTCGGAGGGTATGCGGCAGCGAGTGGCGATCGCCCGCGGCTTCGCGGTCGATGCGCCGCTCTTGCTGATGGACGAGCCGCTTTCGGCGCTCGACTTCCAGACGAAGGTGGCGGTGCAGGGCGAGCTGCTGCAGCTGTGGGAACGGCGCCGGTGCACGGTCCTCTACGTGACGCATGACATCGATGAAGCGCTGGCGCTGGCCGACCGCGTGAGCGTGTTCTCGCACCGCCCGGGGCGGATCCTGGAGACGATCGACGTGCCGTTCGCGCGGCCGCGGTCGTACGCCACGCTGCGGGAGCGGCCCGAGTACGGGGTGACGTTCCACCGGTTGTTCGCGTTGCTGGAGGCGCCGTGAAAGCGAAGCGGCTGGCGCGGGGGACGCTCCTCGGGCTCGTGTTGCCGGTGTTCCTGGTGGCGTGGTGGCAGGTTGCGGCGGACCGGCAGTGGATCAGCCCGCTGTTCTACCCATCGCCTTCGGATGTGCTGGAGCGGACGTGGGACCAGGTGCTGAACGGGAGCCTGGTGGATGACACGCGGATCACGGCCTACCGGCTACTGCTGGGGTTCGCCTTCGGGGCGGCGCCGGGGCTGGTGGCGGGGCTGGCCTCGGGGGTATCGCGGGTGGTGCGGGAGCTGCTCTATCCACTGGCGACAGCGCTGTACATGGTGCCGCGGATCGCGCTGCTGCCGCTGGTGCTGGTGGCGCTCTCGCTCACCGATACGGCGCGGGTGTTCATGGTGGCATTCAGCGTGTTCTTCATCGTGTACTTCAGCGCACTGAGCGGGGTGGAGCAGGTGGACCGGACGCATATCGATACGGCCCGGGCGTTCGGCGCGGGGCGGACGCGGGTGGCCGTTTCGGTGCTGTTGCCGGGCGCGGCGCCAGCGGTATTTTCCGGGTTGCGGGTGGCGATGGGGTTCGCGCTGATCGTGATCGTGGGGACGGAGTTCCTTGCCGCGAACGATGGCCTTGGGGCGCGGATCTGGAAGAGCTATCAGATCTTCGACTTTGTCTCGATGTACGCGGGGATCGTGGCGGTGACCCTGCTGGGGGTGGCGCTGGCGTGGGTGCTGCTGGGGGCCGAATGGCTCGCCCTGCCGTGGCGGCGGCACTGAGGGGAAGCCTCAGCCGATGCGCTCGGCCACCTTGCGCGGGTTGACGAAGCGGGTGAGGAGGAAGCTCACCAGGCTGATGATGACCGCCCCCCAGAAGGCGGACCAGAAGCCATCGATGGCGAAGGTGATGCTATCGAACTTGCCGGCGATCCAGGCGGTGAGGGCAAGCAGCGCGGTGTTGATGAGGATAAGGAAGAAGCCGAGGGTGAAAACGAGCGCCGGAAGCGAGCCGAAGACCATCAGCGGCTTGAGGTAGGCGTTGAGGAGCCCGAGGATGAGCGCGACGGCGAGCGTGCTACCCCAGCCTTCGAGGGTGATGCCGCCGATGAGTTCGGCTGCCACCCAGACGGCGACGGCGGTGATGAGCCAGCGGACGACGAACGCGGCCGCCTTTCCAGCGCCCGAGGGCTCCTTGCGGCGGCCACCAACTGAGACAACGACATAGTCCGGCATGGGCGCATGGTACCCACGTCCGGCGGGAATGGCGATCAGGCGGCCGGCTGGCGGAGCATGGCGAGCATGGTCTGCTGGAAGCGGACGCGCTTATCGGTGTCCCGGATCTCGGCGCTCACACGTTCAGCGAGCGAAGCAATGGCATCACGCGGGAGCGTGGACCGGGTGAAGCCCAGGTCCTCGACCGCATCGTCGATGATGATCTCGGCGAGGGGCCCGAGGGCGGCAGCCACGGCGGTGGTGAAGGCCTGGAAGAACTGGGGGCCGACGAGCTGGCGGGCGGGCGCGGCAGCGGGGGCCTGGGGCGTGGCAAGTTCGATGAGGCCGGCCATGCGCAGGCGATAGAGCCGGCGGACGGCTTCGTAGTCATCGACGCCGAGGAGGGTGCCGATCTCGCCCGCGGAAACGTGCCCGTCGATCAGCGCGAGGACTTCCCAGTCGGCAGCTTCGATGGTGACGACGGGGCCGGGCGCCTTGCGCGAGAGGCGGGCGAGGGTATCCATCGAGGGGATGACGCGGCGCATGGCCTCGCGTTCGCCGGCGGCACGGACCGATTCGGCGACGAGCGTCTCGAGGGGTTTATCGATGGTGCGTTCGGGCGGCTCGTCGCCGGATTCAAAGCGGAACTGGCCATTGGGCCAGCCGACGAGGCGCATGAAGGCCTGTTCGCCCCAGTGCGGGCCGGATTCGGCATGGACGACGGCTCCGGCGGCGAGGTAGATATCGCCCGAATCGAGGCCGGAGGTGAGTTCGAGGCGACCGGTCTGACCACCGGCGCCAAGCATTTTGAGCAGATCGGGCAGTGGCAGTTGCGCCAGGCTCCCGGAAAGTCCTTCCGCCATGATGTGTCCCTCCCTCGCGCCAGTCCCGTGGCGCGCTCCATTCAGCGTGAGGCAATGACCGCCCAGGAACTCCACGAGCCCTGGTCGAGTTGCGTGCTATTGACGAGCGCCCGGCGCTCGGCGCGGTGGCGTTCGAGGCGTTTGCGGGCGGCCGAATCGGTTTGCCAGATGCCGATGGCGACATCGGCGCTCATCCGGACCATGGCCATGCTGGCATCGGGCTGGCAGACGACGAAGAGGACGGCATCGCCAATATCGAGAGCGAGCAGGCGCCAGGTGTCGTAGGCGAACTCGATGCGTGAGGCTTTCTGGCCGGCGGTTTCGAGGGCGACGAAGGCGCGCCCGACTTCGCGGCCGATGGTGTTCATGGTGACGGTGGCGAGGACGGCGGGGTCGGAGCTCACGATCACGTCGCCGCGGTTGTCGCACAGGAACGACCCCCCCACGCCGGGCACTGCGTTGATCTGATCGAGTCCCTTTTCCATACCGACCTCAGCTCTCAGGCCACGAGTTCCAAGAAGTCTTCGCGGAGGTTGAAGCGATCAACGACCGCGGCGTGCTTTTCGCTGACTGCCGCCAGCCTGGCGCGGACCTTTCCTTCGAGGTCGGAGCGCTTGAGCTGGAAGGCCAGCTTGGAGACGGTGTCGCCCAGGCAATCGCCGAGCGCCTTGTTGAAATCATCGGGAAGTTGTCCGTGGAACTCGATGGTCCCAGCGGCATATTCAAACTCCGCGGCGAAGGGATCGAGGAACGGATAGGTGACAGCCCGGGAAACGAGGACTTCCTTGAGCGCGAGGAGGAAGCGTCCGGGCTTGGCATAGCTATCGGCGACCGTCTCGACGGTTGCGAGGACCTCTCCCCAGAAGGCGAGGAGCGGCTCGCGGTGGGTATCCTGGGCGGGCGCGGCGGCGGCGGGAGCGGGCTGCCCGGGGGCGGGCGCGGCGCCGGCGCTCGGCTCGACGAAGACGTTGAAGGAGCCGCCAATGGTGTTGACGGTCTGGACGATGGTATCAAGCGCTTCCTGGCCGCTGATGATGCCGCTGGCCGTGGAGAAGACGCTTTCGACCGGTTCGCCACCGGAGAGGTAGACCACCCCGACGCCCTGGTTGCCGGTGACATGGACTTCGACGTAGCCGGTCAGCCCATCGCCGCGGAGCTTGGCGATCAGGCGGTCGAGGCTGGTGAAGGCGCTGGTGAGGTCACGGTAGAGCGGGCGGCTATCCATGAGGCGATGGAGGAGGAGGACCACATCGGGGAATGCGGACCAGACGTTGACGGTGCCATCGCGCTCGGCGGCGCGAGTGGCAATCGCCTGGACGGCGGGTGCGCCGGTCAGGCGGGCATCGCCGGCGAGTTCGCAGGCGTTGACCACCTCACCCTCGGACATGAGGAGGGTGCCCGTGTAGGCCGGGAAGGTGACCTCAAC
Source organism: uncultured Anaerolineaceae bacterium (assembly GCA_964603275.1). Classification (GTDB taxonomy): domain Bacteria; phylum Chloroflexota; class Dehalococcoidia; order Tepidiformales; family Tepidiformaceae; genus Amarobacter. The sequence goes on from CAZRUZ010000040.1 coordinate 6,617, forward strand.
ATAGCCGGTGTGGCGGCGGGCCTGGAGGTCGGCGAGGAGTGCCTCGAACGAGGTGAACGAGGTGTTGAGGCTGGAGTAAACGGTGCGGTCCTTTGGGAACATCATGCGAACTGGCTCCTGGGTGCGGGGTTGGGGAGAAGGGCAAAGCGGCGGAGCACGGGGCTCAGGGCCGGCAGGATGGTGGCAGCGCGCCCGCTGGCGAGGGCGAGGTAAAGGTAGGCGTGACCAAGTCCGAGGATGAGGCTATCGCCGGTGGCGCCGGCGATGGCGACGTGATCGAACCTGGAGCCGGCGAGCTGACGGCCCATCCCGCGGAGGTCGCCATCGACAGGGAGGGCTTCGGCGCGGAAGGCGACAAAGCTGGCGAGGGCGGCGTGGCGGGCCGCATCGGCGTTGCCGGCGGAACCCAGGGCCTCGCCATCGAGGCTGGCCACCACGGCCCCGCGCACCCCATCGATCGAGGCGGTGGCGCTGGCGAGCCGGTGGGCGAGTCCCTTATCCATGGTCGGGGCCTGGGGTTCCATTGTGTCTCACTCCCTGTACGGTGAAGGCGATCAGGCGGCCGCGTTGCGGCGCTGGCGGAGCCGTTCGATGGCAGAGCGAAGGCTGGACTGCATGCGGCGGAGCGACTCGGCAAGCTGGCCCACTTCGTTGTTGCCTTCGACATCAATTTCGACGCCGAGCTCACCGAGGCTGATGCGGTCGGCGACTTCGGCAAGATGCTTGATCGGCCGGGTGATCGTGGTGGACACGACAACCGCGAGGATGAGGGCGACGGCGACGATCATGGCGGCGACGCCACCGTAGAACAGGAATTCCTGCTGGGCGGCATCGGAGCGCGCCTGGAACTCCGCGTCAAGCGTCTCCTGGGCATCGACGAGCAGCTCGTTCGAGAGGTCGATGGCGCTGCCACCAAGGAGGAAGTAGGTCTCGGCGGCGGTGGGCGCCAGCATCGAGGCATCGAGGATGTTGGAGGTGGTGTTATCGGAGAAGACGCCGCGGGTAGTCGATGAGCGCGTGACGATGGGCCGGAGCGACTCTTCGAAGGCGGGGTTGGCGGCCATGGCGGTCTCGAGCGAGCGTTCGAGGGCATCGGCATGGGCGGCGGCGAGGCCGGCCTGAGCGGTAAGGAACCGCTTCTGCTCATCGGTGGCGGACATGCCCTTGCGCGAGATGAGCGCGGCGGTGCCGTAGCTGCGCATCTGCGAGAGCGCCTCCGTCAGGCGGGGCAGTGAATCGGTGAGGGCGACGATCACGCTGCGGCTATCGATATCGGGGTCGAGCGCCAGGCGGGATTCGATGGATACGGTCGAGAGGAGCGGGAAGACGCCTTCCTCGATGAGGCGGGTGTGGGCGTCATTCGACTCGGTGGCGCTGGTGCGCAGGTCGCGGACTTTGGGCCACTCGGTGTTGAGGAACTGGACGAGCGACTCGGTCCTGAAATCTCCGCCGAACTTGCCATCGGTGGCGTTCAGGGTGGCGAGGGCGGAGTCGGCGGCGGCGGCGGTCTGCTTCATGTTGGCTTCGGAGTTCACATCGCCATTGAGATAGCGCTGGACGAGGCCGCGGTGAAGCTGGACTTCGCGCAGGAAGGGGATGACGGAAGCGACGTACTCAAGGCCGTCCGCCTCGCTCTCCGCCTGGGCGCGTTCGTCGCTCTGCTGCTGGTACTGCACGAACATGAGTGCTGCGATCGGCAGCGCGAGGACAGCCACAATCAAGCCGAGCTTGGTGGAAATCCCGAGGTTCGCGAAATTCAAGGATCCTGGCAATTTACGTCGCATGCTCCCTCCAAGGTGACCCGGGCGAAATGGAAGTGGGAAACCCGGGCGCGGCCGAGCCCGTAGGCACGGCACTCCCTGCTATTTCCAGAATCGACGCCCGACGTCCACGGATAAGGTGGCAAGTAGGTAAAGCAGGCTCGCCGGGGAAAATTCCTTCACCGGTGTCGAAGCATCGGGATTGGCGGGGAGCCGCTGGTGAATTGGCGGGCGCCGGATTTTCTTCGCGCGCACTCCAACAAACGGGTCACGGCGGGTTCGCCCCGGGGCGGTATTGCGAGGGGAGCGCGGCGGTATGGCGGTGACGAAGCAGTGACGCGGCCCGGGACGGCTACGAAGCGCGGGCGGCCTGCTGGCGAAGCGCCGCGATCTGGGACAGGTGCGTGAGTTCGTGGGAGGCGAAGTAGCTGACCTGTTGCCGGAGAGAGATCTCGCCGAACTCCTCGTGGAGGCCGGTGCGCCACCAGTTGGCGAGGGGCAGCGCTTCGAGGCGGGTCAGGATGTTGTCCCGGGTGGCCCGGTACTCCTCGAAGATCGCGCGCGTGGTAGGCGGCTGGTCCTCCTGCCGGGTGGCCCAGGTCCACACGGCCTTCGAGGCGAGGACCGGGCGCTCCTCGTTTTCAAAGAGGCCAAGCCGGTAGTCCAGCACGCCCTGGGCATCGCGGAGATGGGTGACGACATTGCGGATCGCCCAGTGCCCGTCCTGCGCGTCATGGGCCATGGCCTGCTCGGGCAGCCCTTCGAGGAGTGCAGCGACCTCGGTGGGTGTCTGGCGGAGGCGTGCCATGGCGGCAAACGGCTCGAACGCATCGAACCACCAGTTGGGGGCGAACCACTGGAACGTTCCGGGCCAGGCGCCGCACGCGGGGCAGTGGGCATTCACCGGCCCGATAGCCACGTGGCCACAGGTGCGGCAGACGTAGGGGTGGGGCGTCTCGGCGATGGACGGGATGCGGCCTTCGGAAAGGGCGGTGGCCCCTCGCTGCAACGCCGCCACCAGGTCCCCGCTCGCATCGAGCCGGTCCAGGGCCCCGGCGAGCTGGCGGATCTCCTCAACCATGTCCGTGCCGCCGGCAGCGCGGACGGCCTCGTGGGCGGCGCCGCGGCCCATCCCGTCAACAGCGGCCCGGGCGAGCTTGGCGACGTTGTAGTGGCCCTCGTCCTCCAGTCGCGAGGCGAGGGCAAGGAGGCGGACCAGGGTGGTAGTCCATTCGGGGGCTTGCGTGTCCATGGTGGCTTCCCTTCGCGGCGCTTGCTGGTTTTGGAGCGGGATTGTAGCGCGGAGGCGGTGAGCGTCGAGCAGGTGCACCGGCGCGCGGGACGTCAGCTCCCGCAAAGGAAGCGGCGGGGGACTTCGCGCAGCATGAGGTCGATGGTGGCTTCGGCGACGCCCTGGGCGATGAGCGCGGGGACGGCGACGGTGCTGACAAAGAGGTAGCGCGTCGGGCCCGAGGCGGCAGGAGCTTCGCGATCGCGCAGGACGGGCATGGGGGCATAGTCGTGCCCGAGCATGAGGCGTTCCGCCCAGCCGCGGTCGATGAGTGCCTTCACGGTGGCGTTGCGCTGTTCCCAGTTCGGCCGGCCGGCGGCGCCGGGGTAGCGGTCCATGGAGAGGTAGACGCCGGTGCGGAGGAGGTCTTCGAGGTAGTCCACATCGGTGGTGTCGGCGCTGTGGCCGATGGCGACGCGGTCCATGGGTACACCTTCCTCCTGGAAGACCTCGACCTGGCGGCGGCCCACTTCTTCCGGCGCCCAGTGGTGGGTGCTGATCGGGCAGCCGGTGCGTTTGCAGGCCCGGGCGGCGCCGCGCAGGATGCGCTCGCCTTCGGGAGTTACGCCGCCCATGTCGTTCGCCACTTTTATGCAGCCAGCCTTGATGCCGGAATCGCCGATGCCGACCTCGATCTCGCGGACGAAGATGGCGGCGATATCCTCGATGTCGCGCGTCCAGAACGACCGGGGGACATCGCGCCATATGCCGGTGGCGGCGATCACGTTCATGCCGGAGGCGCGCGAAGCCTCGCGGACGAACTCGACATCGCGGCCGAGGTCGGGGGTGGTGAGGTCGATCACCGTGTTGATACCGCCCTGCTTCGCCTCGGTGAGTTCGCGGATGGCGTTGGCGCGGGTCTGGTCCCAGTCGAAGAGCCAGGGGTAGTGGTGGTTGTCTTCACCCATACCGACCAGGACGTGTTCGTGGCTGAGGACGTTGCCCAGGCGGGATGCTTCGATGGGGCCGAGGACGGTTTCGACGGTTGGCATGGATGTGCTCCGGGGCGGGGGTTGCGGAGATTGTGGCGGGCCGGGGCGCGCGCGTCGACCGGCGAAAGGGGCTGACAAGTCGGGTAGACTCCGCTGATGGCGGGCAAGTCCGTGACCCTGGCGATCGAGGGCCGGGAGGTGACCATCACCAACCCGGAGAAGGTGTACTTCCCGAAGGCGGGGTACACGAAGCTGGACCTGGTGCGGTACTACCTGGCGGTGGCGGAGGGCGCGCTGCGAGGCGTGCGGGACCGGCCAATGGTGCTGAAGCGGTTCGTGAACGGCGTGGAAGAGGAGCCGTTCTTCCAGAAACGGGCACCCGCGAACCTGCCTCCGGGGATCGAAACCGCGCACGTCACCTTCCCGAGCGGGCGTTCGGCCGACCTGTGCGTGATCGACGACGCGGCGGACCTGGCCTGGGTGGTCAACCTGGGGTGTGTGGACCTGAACCCGTGGGCGGTGCGCGCGGACGATGTGGATCACCCGGACGAGCTCCGGATCGACCTGGACCCAACGCCCGAGGCAAGCTTCGCGATGGTGCGCGAGGTCGCGCTGCTGTGCCGGGAGGTGCTGGCGGACTTCGGCTACGCGGGGTTCCCCAAGACATCGGGCAGCCGGGGCATCCACATCAACGTACGGATCGAGCCGCGATGGGGGTTCGTAGATGTGCGCCGGGCGGCGCTGGCGCTCGCGCGGGAGGCGGAGCGGCGGGCGCCGGAACTGGTGACAACGGCGTGGTGGAAGGAAGAGCGGCACGGGGTGTTCATCGACTACAACCAGAATGCGCGGGACCGGACGGTGGCCTCGGCCTATTCGGTGCGGCCGACTCCGAATGCACAGGTCTCTACACCGCTGGAGTGGGACGAAGTGGCGACGGTGGAGCTGGAGGACTTCACGGTCGCGAACGTCCCGCAGCGGTTCGCGGAACGGGGGGACCCGGGCGCGGGAATCGACGGCCAGGCCTTTTCGCTGGAGCCGCTGCTGGAGCTGAGCCGGCAGCAGGAGCAGGCGGGAATGGGCGACGCGCCCTATCCGCCGCACTTCCCGAAGGCGCCCGGTGAGCCACGGCGGGTGCAGCCCAGCAAGGCGCGGAAGGAGGGATTGGCCGCCAAGGCGCCGAGGAC
>CAZRUZ010000040.1:11883-17748 GCA_964603275.1 uncultured Anaerolineaceae bacterium
GGAGGGATTGGCCGCCAAGGCGCCGAGGACCCCAAGGCGACGCCAGGGAGGTCTCTGAACGTTTATCGGCGGCGGATGCAGCGGGGTGCGGAACGCGGGAGGGATTGGCCGCCAAGGCGCCGAGGACGCCAAAGCTCCCGAGGAATGAAAAACCAGGGCTTTCTCAGCCGCCGATAACGACGTTCCATCCGCGGATGCGGTGGGCGGTGACCAGGCCGTTCGCGACATAGGGGTCGCGGGAGACGAAGTCCTCGGCGGCCTCGCGGGAGGTGAAGACGAAGACGGCGCCATCGACGGGCTCGGCATAGGCGCCGGCGAGCCTGAGCTTGCCGTCGGCAAGGAAGGAGCGGGCGAGGTCGAGGTGGGCCGGGCGGAAGGGGTCACGCCGGGTGAGCACATCGGGCACGTAGTCGTAGAAGAGGAGGTAGTGCATGGGCTGCATCCTACGCCGGGGAGGGTTAGCCGCGGTCGAAGACCTTCCGCAGCTCGTAGGGGACAGCGGACTCAAGCTGCTCGAAGTCACAGTCTTGGTGGCGTTTGTCGGTGCGCCAGCGCTGGAACGTGGCGGCGTGGCGGAAGCGGTTCCCCTGGAGATAGTCGAAGGAAACCTCGCAGACGAGCGCCGGGCGGAGGTGAAGTCCAGGCCGGGCTCAGCGCCGGAGCTGGAGGGCAGCGACATCCCGACCCCCGTGGACGATCCGCAGGACCTCAACGTGAGACGGTGCAACTTCGTAGAAGATGGCCCAGGTCCGCAGCATCACCCGCCTGGTGCCGGGGTGTCCGGCGACAGGGGCACCGGCGCGCGGGAACTGGCCGAGGCTGAATGCGCGCTCCAGAATTAGCCGCATGAGGACGTTGGCTGATTCGGGGCTCCCAAGGGAAACAAGCGCCCAGATGTCCTCGACGTCCCGGAGCGCGACCTCCGAGATCAGGACCGGGATCACCGCCGGGACGTCCGCTCGCGACGGAGAATGTCCTGAATGAGTTCCGGGGTGAGCACCTGAAATCGCCCGGCGCGCATGTCCTCGCGGCCTTCGGCCAGCATTGCAGCAAGCTCGGCCTCATAGTCCGGGCTGCCCTCGCTCAGCTGCTGCACCGCCGCGTCGATGGCCTCGCTGGCATCGACGAAGTCGCCTCGCTCGACAAGGCGGCGCAGGCGCTCGGCAGTTTCGGGCGAGATATCTACCCGCATGAATGCCATAGTACCACCCATGACATCGACCCTGCGGGGCGCGTGTTCGCGTTGCCCCGGGGCGGTTAGCCGCGGTCGAAGACCTTCCGCAGCTCGTAGGGGACAGCGGACTCAAGCTGCTCGAAGTCACAGTCTTGGTGGCGTTTGTCGGTGCGCCAGCGCCGGAACGTGGCAGCGTGGCGGAAGCGGTTGCCCTGGAGGTAGTCGAACGTGACCTCGCAGACGAGCACCGGGCGTAGGCGGACCCAGGAGAGGTCCTTGCCGCCAGTCCAGCGGCTGGGGGCGCCGGGCGTGCGGCCCTGACCGAAGGACTCGTCTTCGTCTTCCGAGAGGTAGGGGGCGAGGAAGTCCACAAGGTCGCGCTTCTCTTCGGCGCTGAAGCTGGAGGTGTGGCCGACGTGGTGGAGGGTGCCATCGTCATCGTAGAGACCGAGCAGGAGCGAGCCGACGGAAACGCCTTCCTGGCCGCGGTTCCAGCGGAGCCCTCCGACGATGCAATCGGCGGTGCGGAGGTGCTTGATCTTGGCCATCACGCGCTTGCCGGGCTGGTAGGTATCGGCGAGCTTCTTGGCGATGACGCCATCGAAGCCGGCGCCCTCGAAGCGTTCGAACCAGTCGAGTGCGAGCTGGCGATCGGTGGTCGCGGGCGTGAGGTAGGCGGGTGGGGCGGCGCGTTCGAAGTACCGTTCGAGGCGGGCCCGGCGTTCGCGGAAGGGCGCGCCCTGGAGGCCGTCCGGACCATCGGCGAGCATGTCGAAGGCGACGAAGGCGGCGGGCGTCTCGCTGGCGAGCTTACGGATGCGGGATTCGGCCGGGTGAATGCGGGCCTGGAGCGCATCGAAATCGAGGCCGCGCGGGCCCATGATCACCACTTCGCCATCAATGACGGCCGGCCCGGGGAGCACTCGGGCGAGGCCCTCGACGAGCTCCGGGAAGTAGCGGGCAAGCGGCTTGAGGTCGCGGGATTGGAGGTAGGGCGGTGAAGAGCCATCGAAGGAGAGGATGCAGCGGAAGCCGTCCCACTTGGGCTCAAAGAGCCAGCCATCGCCGTTGGGGATCTCGGGCGTGAGCTTGGCCAGCATGGGCGGGATGGAGAGTGGGGGGTTCAAGCCTGGCACCCAAATAGTGTGGGGGAGCGAGTTGCGAGTTGCGAGGACGTTCCGGACTACCTGTCGGCGGAGACGGCGGGGAGGCGGAGGCAGTGTGCGCTATCGCGGCAGAGCGGGGCCGGGGGCTGGAGGTTGGGGTCGGGCGTGCAGTCCGGGTCCCAGCTCTCGACGTAGACGGGTGTGATCACGGTGACCGAGTGGGTTTCGTTTGCGGCGTCGCGGAAGACGGTAGAGCCGCCGTGCTCGAGCTTGTACTCGTTCGAAGTCTGCCCGGGCTGGAGGAGGCCGGTATCCCAGAACGGGGGATCACCGCCGAGGCCGGGGAGGATGACCCGGCGGGGTTCGCTGCCGACGTTCTTGAAGCGGACATAGGCGCGGTTCATGCGGCAGATGGGCGGGTTGAAGCCGGCGGCGCTGACTTCGACGGTCTGGACTTCGTAGGCGTGGCCTGTTGGGCCCGGGAGGGCGGGCCAGGCGAGCGCCACGAGGGCGAGGAGGACAGCGGCTCGGAGGGACCTGGTCACGGAGACAGCCTAGCGGGGGACGGCGTATGCCGCACTCCGGAGACGCAAACAGGCCCCGGTTTCGGCCGGGGCCTGTGTTTTCTGAACTCCTCCTCCGATCACGGGATCGTGCATCGGGGGAGAGTGGCCGCCATCGGACTATGGGACTCTTTCGTATCCGCCTGCCGCTCCGTAAAGGAGCGATCCGATCGCGCCCGCTTCATGCGGGGCTTGTTGCGACCGGGATTCATCGAAGATGACGGAGGGGAGACGTGCCCCTGGCGGCCGCTGTGCCTGGCCTGCCTAATGCAGGCCGGGACTCTGCACAATGAGGACTCCGTAGACGGCGTGCAGCTTGCTTCGCATGTGCGTACCTCCGTCCGAACGGTGATCCCGGTACCTCATCACCTCTTCGATGACGGGTGGTAGACCACCAACTTCATCTCTCACAGTACTCCCGGCCGGGGGGTTGTCAAGAGGTTTTTTTCGGTGTTCTGTAAATATCCGGTGACCTTAACGGCGGATGGTCCGGAGGGTGAGGAGGTGCACCGTTACGGCGCCCGCAATGGCCAGCAGGGCGAGCGAAACCCAGAGGTTCTCGACGACGAAGTACTCGGAAAGGCCGATGCCCAGCCAGAGCGAACCAATGGACATGAACTTGGTCGTGAGGGTGGCGCCGCGCTCTTCGCGGTAATCCCGGAGGTGGCGGCCGAACCAGCGGTTGGTGGTCAACCAGCGGTAGGCGCCGGGCGAGCTCTTCCCGTAGCAGCCGGCAGCGAGGAGAAAGAAGATGGTCGATGGGAGGAGCGGAAGGATGATGCCGAGGACGCCGATCCCGACAAGGACACTCCCAAGGGAGATAAACAGCCAGCGGACCAGGCGGTGGCGGCTGGGCGTGCGGACGACGGGGGCGACGGGGGCGACGGGGGCGACTGAAGTTCCCAAATCTTCCATTACCGCAGCTGGATACTCAAACACGACAGGTTCAGTATGCCATGGCAGCGGCCGCCTTCCAACTGCCCCCGCGGGGACTGCGGGCGTACAATCCGGGAATGACCTACACACTCGTGCTGCTCCGCCACGGCGAGAGCACCTGGAACCAGGAAAACCGCTTCACCGGCTGGACGGATGTCCCGCTGAACGACAAGGGACTGGGCGAGGCCCGGGAAGCCGGCCGGCTGATGGCCGAGGCCGGGCTGCACTTCGATGTCGTGCACACCTCGCTGTTGCGGCGGGCGATCGCGACCACGCAGATCGCGCTGGACGCGATGGACCAGCACTGGCTGCCGGTGCGGCGTTCGTGGCGGTTGAACGAACGGCACTACGGGGCGCTGCAGGGGCTGAACAAGAAGGAGACATCCGAGCGCTACGGGCCGGACCAGGTGTTCGCGTGGCGGCGCGGCTACGACACACCGCCGCCCCCGCTGGAGCTCGACGATGACCGGCACCCACGGCACGAAACCCGGTATGCCTCGCTGGCGCCGGACCTGATCCCCGCGACGGAGTGCCTGAAGGATGTGGTGGGGCGGATGCTCCCGTACTGGCACGACGCGATCGTGCCGGACCTGCGAGAGGGGCGGCGGGTACTGGTCGGGGCGCACGGCAACAGCCTCCGCGCGCTCGTGAAGCACCTGGACGGGATCAGCGACGAGGCGATCCCGGACCTGAACATCCCGACGGGGATCCCGCTGGTGTACGAGCTGGGCGATGACCTGCGGCCGGTGAGTTCGCGCTACCTTGGCGACCCCGAGGCGGCGAAGGCGGCGGCCGAGGCGGTAGCCCGGCAGGCGGGGTAGACAGGGCGGAACGCACAAGGCCGGGTTTCCCCGGCCTCATGAGTTATGCGGCCAGCGCCACTCAGCCCGTATCACTCCGCGCCCGCAACCCGGCCCAGAGCATGACGCTCCAGCCGAGGAAGAGCGCGGTCATGATCAGGGCCGAGGCGATGCAGTAGATGCACCAGGCATCGATAACGAACGCTTCGAGGTAGGTGAGGTAGGCGGAGAAGAGGAACCCGCCGAGCGCACCATAGAAGGCGAGCACCAGGATGACCGGTCGCTGGCCGCGGAGGTCGGCGAGCCAGGCGGCGGCCGCCACGGCCAGCAGGGTGTACAGGACGAGACCCGGCACGGAGACCGGGATGCCCATCATCTTTCCGTAGCGGCTCTGCTGCACTTTCGAGCAGCCGTGGGCGATGGTACAGACGCCGCTTCGCCCCTGGCTGTTTTCCCAGGCGAGGTAGGCAGCGACAGCCACCCCGGCCAGGGCGAGCGCCAGCAGCCCGGCAACCAGCCAGGATTGCCAGCGCAGCCGCGAGCGCGGGGCGCCCGCGGTTGCCGTGCCCACGGTGGATATCGCTCCAGCCATGTTGCCTGCTACTGGGCGGGCGTGGTGGTGGCCATGCCGGAGCCCATCCCTGAACCTGAGCCCATGCCGGACATGCCGCCGGACTGCGGCTTCGCGGGGGCGGTGATGGTCACCTCTCCGGCCTTCGCGAAGGTGAGCGTGAGGGTGACGGTCTGGCCTTCAGTGACCGGGGCTTTGAGGTCCATGAGCATGATGTGGTAGGCGCCGGGACGGAGCGTGACCTCACCGTTGGCCGGGACAGGGAAGCCGCCGGCCTTCTCCTGCATCTTTGCCGTGGCCCCATCAGAGACGACCTCGTGGAGCTGGACATTGGAGCTGATGGAGCTGGTTGCCTTGATGAGGGTGTCGGCCTCGCCGGAGTTCTTGATGACCATGTAGGCGGCGGTAACGGTGTTGCCGGTAACGCGGACCCACTGATCGCTGATGGTGAGGTTCTTGAGGGTGACCGGCCCGGAGGCCATGGCAGTGGTTGCGGAGGCGGCCGGGGTGCCGGAGGACATCCCGCTGCCACCCATGCTGCCATGATCCATGCCGCCCATGTCGGGCGCGGGCTTAACCGGGGCCTTAAGGGTGACTTCGCCGGCCTTCTCAAAGGTCAGGGTCAGTGAGACGGTTTCGCCTTCCTTGATGGGGGCCTTCAGGTCCATGAGCATGATGTGGAAGCCGCCGGGCTTGAGTTCGAGCATGCCGTTGG
>CAZRUZ010000041.1:0-10844 GCA_964603275.1 uncultured Anaerolineaceae bacterium
CGAACCTAGGATGAGAGTTCCGTGCTGAGGTAGCTCAGTTGGTAGAGCACGGCACTGAAAATGCCGGTGTCCCCAGTTCGACCCTGGGCCTCAGCACCACGGAACTGAATCTGGAGGCGACAATAACGTCGCCTCTTTTCGTTGTGGATGGCTACCCCTCGGCTGCGAGCTGCGGGTTCGAGACCGTCAGCTTGTCGTGGACCACGCGGCGGAGATGCGCGAAGACCGCGTCCCGCCACGGTTGCGCGTCGGCATCGCCGTTCTTGATCCGGTCATTCAGTTCGCGGTTCCGCGCCAGCAACCGCTCGCGCACGTTCGCAAGCCCGGGGGGCATCGGCTCGACCCCGAGCAGGTGGTCCAGCCCATCCCATTCGCGGGAGAAGTGGTCTTCGAAGCTGCCAAGCTCGCGGCGGAGCATCTCGATCACGTTCACCGAAACGCGCGCATGGAAGCTGGTCCGGCCCTGCGTGTTCGGCATCACGTCGTCACGGAGGAAACCGGCGACGGCCTCGAGCAGCTCATCGATCGTCGGCCTGTCCTGCATCAGTCGCCCTTCCCTTCGAGCAGATTGAGAAGCTCCCACTCGGTTTCGGCGGTCCGCCGCCCGATGCTGGCGAGCTCCACGCTCTTGCTGCGTCCAGCCAGATACGTCGCCGCCTGCGTGATGGTGATGATCCCCCATTTCACGTTGCCGTAGATCTCCCAGAAGCGGACCGCTTCCGGGTCGACCCGGCGGCCGCCAGCGGCCTCGTAGTCGCGGAAGAACTGGTCGCGGCCGCCAACCCCCGCCATTGGCTGTGAGCCACCGAACCGCCACGACCTGACAGCCAGCCACCCGAGGTCCTCCATCGGGTCGCCCCAGTGGGCGAGTTCCCAGTCGATGACCCCGTGGATACCGTCTTCGCCGAAGAGGAAGTTCCCAAGGCGGTAGTCGCCGTGGACCAGGACCTGGTCGCCTGGTGCAGGCATGTTCTGGCGGATCCAGCGCAGGGCCAGCTCAAACACCGGATGCGGGTCGGGAGAGGCAACGCGATAGGCGGACTCGTAGTGGTCCAGCTCGGCGAGTGCGCCCGATGCGCCGGGGGCGGGACGCGGCAATTCCGCAAGTTCAGGGTGCGCGTCGGGCCGGATGGTGTGGATGCGGGCCAGGCTGGTCGCCAGCTGGGCCGGGATGATCCGCCGCGCTTCTTCGTACTGTTCCCCGCGGACCAGGCGGCCGCCGAGCGTCTCGCCCGGCACGCGCCGCATGACAAAGAACTTCACATCGAAGGTGTCGTCGCCATCCCATAGCGGCTCGGGGACGACCACGCCCGCGTCCCATGCGGCCTTGATCAGGTGGTATTCCAGCGCGCGGCCCGGCATCGAGGGCACACCCGGGATGGGGTCGCAACGGAAGATGGCCTCGATGCGTTCGTCGCCGGCAACCGCATCGAACGACCACGTCTCGCGCGATGCGCCCCCGGAGAGGCGGGTCAGCCCTTCGATGGCCCAGGTCTTCCCGGTCTTCCCTTCGATGAAGCGCCCGAGGCCGGCCCGGACGGTATCTGCGTCCATCGGCTATTCCACCTGGTCCAGGTACTCGCTCAGGCCATAGCCCTTGCGCTGCCCGTCCAGGGTGTACTCGGTCATGCCTTCGCCGATGTGGGTGAACATGCCCGCGCGGCGGTTACGGAGGGGGATGAAGCCCTTCACCTCGCCTTCCACGACGTGCGTGTCGCCGTTGGCGAGGGTGACCTTCGCCTTTAGGCCGCTGTGATAGTTCGTGTTGCCCTCATACGACGTATCCAGGTCCACCGCGGTGATGGGCACGATCTGATCCGGGCCCTTCTGGAACACGCCCCCCACCCGGTCGCCGACGATGGACACAACCATGCCGAGGTCGTCGCCGAAGTTGCCGGTGATCCAGCGGTAGGAAGGCGTCGATTGCCAGTAACGCGGGCCCCAGGAGTGGTCACGCAGTCCGTGCCCGCTGATCTGGAGGACCGGGCCATCCTCAACCTGAAGCGTACCGGTCACGCGCATATGCTGCTCGTAATGGGCGCGGGCGAATTCACTCTGCGTTCCGCCTGACTCCGGGTCGGAAACGTGGCCGTAGATGGCGCCCACGCCTTCGTGCACCAGGTCGAGGGTGACCTTCTTGTGCGGGTTCTCCTTGAAGGCGACGCCCGGTTCCCGCATCTCTCGCGGGTCGGCGAGATAGACCACCGAGCCCGTGTAGGTGGTACGGATCTTCTCGCCCGGGACGAGGACCTCCACCTTGAGCCCACCGGCATCCCAGCCGTCGTTGGTCGTGATCTGGGGGCGCTTGTAGTTGAACAGTGCCGAGCCGTCGGGCTGGTAGACGATGACGGTCATCTCGGCGTGGCCTTCGTTGGCGCGGTTGCCGATGCGGAGGAACCCGCCCATCTGCTTCTCGCGGTCGAAGAAGTTGAAGTAGACCGACTCGTTGAAGTTCTCTTCCGGACCAAGGGGGTGCGTGTAGTCGTCTTCCGGCTTGACGTTGCCGACGATGGTGACCATGGTGCTATCTCCACGTGGGAATGCGGGCTGGGGGCCTCCACCCTGCGAGCAGGATGATAGACGATAGGAAGAGGGCCTGCCGCCCCCGGGAGAATTGATGCGCCTCGCGAAGAATTGCCTCGATGTTGGGCTCTTTACCACGAATCTCGAACCCATGCTGGAGTTCTGGCAACACGAGGTGGGCCTCCCGTTCGAAGAGGTGCTCCCGGTCGGTGGCGGCGTGCACCAGCACCGCCACGGGTTGAACGGCGCCGTCCTCAAGATCAATCACGTCCGCGGCGACCTGCCTGACGACGGCCCGTCGGGCTACCGCGAGCTGTACATCGTCCGCGAAGGCCGCCGCGTGCCAAAACGCCTGACCGACCCCGATGGGAACAGCGTGGTGCTGGTCCCACCCGGATACGCCGAGATCGAGGCCGTTGGCATCACCCTCGCCATCGACGACATGGCCTGGGCGAACAGCTACTACGCTGGGACGCTGGGCTGGCAGCCCGATGGCGACTACCGTTACCGCTGCGGAAACACCGTGCTCCTCCTCGACCACGCCGATGACGTTCGGCCCGTGGGCGAGCTCCGGGCAAAAGGCTTCCGCTACCTCACAGCGCAGGTTTGGGACTGTGATGCCGAGCACGCCGCCATCCTCCGCCGCGGCGGGACCGAAGGCCGCCCACCGGCGACGCTGGGAAGCACCGCACGCATCTCGTTCGTCCGCGACCCCGATGGTAACTGGCTGGAGATCTCGCAGCGTGCATCGTTGACCGGGCCCCTGGGCTGAACTGCTACTGGTCGACCGGGGAGAACGTCCGGAGGTAGTTCACCAGGTGCCAGATCTGCTCCTCCGTGAGGCCCGAATCCTTCCAGGCGACCATCGCGGAACCTGGCACGCCGTTGGCGATGAAGTTGTAGAGCTGTCCGTCCGGGTGCTGGGGTACGTGGACCGTCAGGTCGAGCGGATAGGGGTTAAGCTGCAGCCCCGCTGGCGGGACACCGGTGCGCCCGTGGCACGCGATGCAGTTCTGGTCATACAGGCGGCGGCCCGCGGCGATCGAATTCGCATCCGGGAAGACCGGGTTCGTCGGCAGGTCCGCATCCATCTCGTGGTTGTGCACCGCGAACAGCAGCAGGAATCCCGCACCGAACCCGGCAAACGCGAGTCCATTGGCCACCTGCCGCACCTCCCGCCCGAGTTGGCCCAGGGACTGCCGATAGAACGTCAGGCCGAGCCCCGCGATGACCAGCAACAGTCCGCCGAACTGGTTCCACGTCAGCCCCGGCGTCGGCTTCACCCACGTGCCGGTTGAGACCAGCCCCGCTACCGGGATCCCCGCCGGCCGGACCTCGAAGAACGCGATGGCGTCATCCAGCCCCTCACGACGCACCTCAACCTCGACCCGCCAGCGCCCTTCAAGGGTCATGAACGGCCCCTGGCCAAGGTAGACGCCCGGCTCAGCCCGCGTCAGCGTCAACGATGAGGGGCCGACGGCCTGGTCCTCCTGGTAGCGGAAGGTGAGACGCACACGGGTGGCCTCCACCGGCTCACCTTGCCGACTACTCGCGAGTTCGACCCGGTACGTGTTCAGACCCGTCTGGTTGGGGTCGATGCCGAGACCAATTTCCATACCAGCGACGGCGGTGGTCTGGTCGAAAGGCTTGCTCGATGGGCTGATCACAATCGACCTGGAGGCGGTGGTCTGCGTGAGGACCGCCCCGCCGAACACCACGGCCAGCCCGAGCGCCGCCTCAAGCGTGACCAGCAACTGGAACCGCCGCGGTTGTCCCGGCCGCGCAGAAACCAGCCCCGCTTTGCCCCGGCGGGCGTTGTAGGCGGCAACGAGCAGCAGCGGCACGGCAAGCGCGAGCTTGGCCAGCAGCACCGCGCCGTAGCGCGTCTCGGTCAGCTTCGTGAGCCGGTCTACCTCCACGAGCGCGCTGAAGAACCCGGTCGAAAGCGCCAGGAACACGCAGACCGAGGCCGTGGTGGAGAAGCGCGGCATCAGCTGCCGCCAGCGGTCATCCCGGCGCCCTGCCCGCGTGGCCACGGCGAGCCCGGTCAGGGCGCCGACCCAGGTTAGTGCGGCTATGCCATGGACGAAGTCGAGTCCGCGCGCCCAGCCACTGCCCGGCACAGCGGCTGCGTGGCTCGTCGCCGTGTAGCCCCAGAGGTAGATGGCCGCGGCGGCCAGCGCCGCCATCCCGGCGGGCCGCGGCCGCGCGCGTGCCAGGCCGAGGGCACAGGCGGCAACCACAACCGCGGCAAGGCGGAGGAGCCAGTAACGCCCACTCGGGGTATGCCACAGGAGCTCGGAGAGGCCGATCGACCCATACGCATCGCGCACCGTCTCGAGATTGAGCAGGGTGGCGAACAGCAGCGCGGCCGCGCCGCCAAGCGCGGCCGTGATCAGCGCTCGCCGCACCGTAGCCGGCGCTTCGCACCAGAGGACGGTGATGACCGCCCAGCCCATCACCATCGCGAGCCCCAGCAGGGAGAGCGCCCGGACGGCAATCCCGTCTGCCCGCGGGCGCGGGTCGGAACTCGTCGCTGTCCCGCCGAAGAGGTTCGTCATCGCCGGCATCGAGCCATCGGCTTCGAGGACCGTGAACGGGAACGTCCCCCGGATGGCGTGGCCGTCCACCCGCGAGACGTTGCTCCACAGCACGTTGTAGATGCCCGGCCCCAGCTCCGGGAGTTCGACCGACATCGTGACGCCCGACACGATCGGCTCGGGCAGCGCGATCCGCATGCCCAGCCCGTCGAGGACCTCGATCGTGCTCGAACGGCTATCGATCGGCTCGGTGAACGTGAGGGTCACCCGCGCAGGGGGGCGCTGGAGAAAGGCGTTGGCTCCGGGGTCGGAGGTGCGGAGGGCGGCGTGGGCATCGGCGGTGCGGGCGCCGGGTACCACGGCCGTCAGCACTACTGCGGCCAGCAGAAGGCCGGCGAGTCGCTTCACTGGCGCTTCTGGACCAGCAGGTAGGCGCCGCCCGCACCCAGCACGAGCATCCCGGCGCCCACCGCGGCAACGAGCACCCAGCTCATGCCGTTGCTGCCGCTGCCGGTCATCTCCGGGATTGCCGATGCCGGCGGGGGTGTCGCTCCGCCCCCGAGGAGGTCCTCGCGCAGGATCTCCTTTCCAGCCGCCGGCGTGGCCGCCGGGTCGTAGGTGAATGTGGTCTGGCCCGAAGCGTCGTCACCGTCGTCCGCGCTCAACGTCGTCCAGCGGACCGAATAGGCGCCGGGAGCCAGCCCGCCGGGAAGGGCAACCGAGAGCCGCTTGCGCCCGGCATCGTCGATGACCGCAGCGGCTTCCGTGACCTCCTTGCCTGCAGCGTCGAAGACATCGATGTCGTTCCGGCCGGCGCTCCGCGCCATCTCCTGGCTCATCTCCATGACCACCCGGTCAGGCGCGCTGTTCAGGACCGCACCGTCACCCGGTGTGACCCGAACCGGTTCGGCATGGGCAACGGCGGACACGACCGCGAGGAGGGCGATAGCGAGCGCACACAGCAACACGAGCGGCTTCATGCAATCCAGTCTATCGGCCCGCTGGGAGCCAGCAACGCGGGACGGATGCCCGCCTTACCTCCGCCGCACCTGCCCAACCGTCTATCCGCGGTCGGCGAAGGTTTCCATCCCGCGCAAGTGGCACGTGTCGTTATGTCGCACCAGTACAAGTCTCCCGGCCCGGTCTCGGCTGACCTCCGTCAGCGAGCAGTTGCCGACGTGGAACGCACCGGGCCGCTGCAGGTCGACACCCAGGATGATGTGGCAGAGCGCGCTGATCACCCCGCCGTGCGCCACCGAGATGGTCGTGCCTTCGAGCGCGGCCAGCTCGCCGAGCGCCCCCCGGAGGCGCGCGTGGAACGCTTCTCGCCCCTCCTCGCCGGGATACTCAGGCCGGCGGCCGCTGCCCGCTGCCCGGGCGATCTCCGGGAACTGCGCGCGGATCTGTGCCCCGGTGAGGCCGCTCACCTGCCCCATGTCGTACTCCATCAGGTCCGGCATGGGGTCTGGCGACATGGAAAGGGACTCGGCGATCAGCGCTGCCGTCCGGGCCGCACGCAGCAGCGGGCTCGTCACAATGCGATCGACATCCATTGCGGCAAGGTGCGCAGCGGTCGCCCGGGCCTGCCGAACCCCGGTCGAGCTCAAGTCGAAGTCCATCCTGCCCTGGATAACGCCGCTGGCGTTGCCCTCGGACTCGCCGTGCCGGACCAGGATAAGCCGCACGAACGCTACTCCGTCAGGCGCCGGTAGAGCGTGGGCAGGCGGCTCGGGAGCGCCTCAATGTCGGCCACCACCTCGTACCCCATGTCCTCGCACATCGTCTTCAGGTAGTCGTGTCCCGCGCGGTCGACGGTCAGCGCGAACGGGGTGATCCCGTCGCGCTTCGATTCGTTCAGCGCCTGCTTCGTGTCGTGGATGGCGTATTCCTTCTCGGTCCGGTCGCGCCCGTAGCCATGGTCCTGCGGCCGGCCATCGCTGAGCAGGACGAGGATCTTCACCTTCGCATCCGTCTGGTTCAGCTTGTACGTGGCATGACGGATCGCCGGGCCCATCCTCGTCGACCTGATCGGCGTGATCTTGTCCAGCCGGTTCTTGATGTGGTGGTCGAGCGTTTCGTCAAAGTCCTTGATGACGAAGAACTCGACGTTGTCGCGACCGTAGCCGCTGAACCCATAGATGCCGTACTGGTCGCCGATGGTCTCGAGGGCCGTCATCAGGAGGACGGCCGATTCCTTCTCCAGGTCGATGATCCGCTTCGGCGGGGCCGTGAGCTCCTGCCGGCGCTTCGAGACCCACCAGCTCAGGTACTTGCGGGGGTCGTCGTCGTAGTCATCATCGTCGTAGCGCTTGTCGCGCTTGTTGATCTCCTCGTCGGTGCTGGCCGACATGTCGATCAGGAAGGCGACCGCCACGTCGCGCTCGATCTTGTTGCGCCGCCAGTAGATCTTCTCGTTCGGGTTCGCGCCGATGCGCTTCTCGATGGTCCACTCGATGGCGGCGTCCAGGTCGAAGTCCTCGCCATCGGGCAGCCGCTTGATCTTGCGGAACATCTCCGGCTTCATCAGTTCGAACTGTTTGCGGGTCTGTGCCACCAGCCCGGCGTGGTCGCGCAGGGTGTTGTCGTAGAACCCCTCGTCGCCCTCTTCAAGCTTAGATTCCTTCACGGCGCACCAGCGCGGCTTGTAGTCCTGGGCGCGGAAGTCCCACTCGTCGTAGTAGTAGACCGTCACGATCGGGATGAGGGTCTCTTCGCCTTCCCCCGCGCCCGTGGAGTTGTCGCTGGTCGGGTCTCCTGAATCGCCCTTCTCCGAGGCGGGCGTCCCTGCTTCCTTCATGAGGTTGGAAAGGAACTGCCCGGTCGAGGCGTCAAGGTCGCCCTCGTACATGGCGTCGAGGTCGATCTCCACGCTCTTTTCCAGCAACTCCGCGAGCTGCTCCGGGGTGAGCTGCGAAACGGACTGTTCACCGGCGTCACCGCCCTGGGCCCCTTCTTTCAGGGTCGTCAGCAGGTCCACAAGCTCGGGCTTGAAGTCACCCCGGAAGTCGATCTCCTGCGGGCTCTCGTAGTCCTGTTCGCCCTCGCCCACGTCGCCGAACTGCATCTGGCTGGCCATGCCGCCCTGTTCGCCGCCGCCGTCCATTGGCATCGCCTGGCCGGCTTCCATGGGCTCGACCGATCCCCACTCTTCGTCCGCGACCCGCTCGAAGATATTGGGGATGCTCATCGCGATCTCATACAGCGCGATGGTCGCCTCGGCCGTATCCTCCACGGCTGCTTCGTCGACTTCGAGGGCGCTGATGAGGCCGAGTGCGCGGCTCATCGGCTCAGAGCGCGACCGTGGCCACATGATGGCGTCGATCCCGTCGAGGCTCGCCCGCACCAGGTTCTCCACGAACGCATTGCGCAGCGGGAACTGGCGGACATCAGGCCGCCGGGCAAGTTCCTCCCGCTGCATGCGCGCCAGCGGCCGGCGGATGCCGCCGTATTCCCGCTTCACGCGGGAGTCGATCCGCGAGTCTTCCGCGATGGTGAACAGGTCGGCCGCCAGCTGCCGCTCGGGGAAGAGGTCGAAGAAGGCCTCCATGTTCGTGAGGGCATGATGGTCTGGTTCGACCATCGTGGTCCGGCGCAGCGGGAATACCCCCCCGGGCCGGTCAAACTCGAAGTCAAAGCTGTGGAATTCGATGTGCGCCGCCTGGTGGGTGGCGAACACCTTCATCGCGGCGAAGTTCTCCTGCTTGTCGTGGAACCGCTCCATCACTTCAGGGAGGAAGATCGTGCTGCCATCGGTGCTCGCCCGGTGCTCATCGACCCAGCCGATGCCCTTCTCCGCGAGCGACTCCGCCGTCTGGATGGAGACGTTGGTGCCGGTGAGGGCCTTGCAGTAGAGGCGCAGGATATCGCCGACGCGCGAAAGGTCCACGCGCGCGGAGAGGTTCTCGATGATGTCCTCACCCCGGGTCGACTGCAGGCGGAAGTAGGCCTCACCGCCGTCGTGGCTGGCCTGCAGGATCTTGAGCCCGGCCCTGTGCCACGGTTCGAGTTCTTCAATCCGGATCCGTTCGAGCACGACTGGCACCGCGGCGATGAAGTCCATTGCGGCATACGGCGAGTAGGGCGCCAGCTGCTCCGAAAGCTCAATAACCTGGTGGTGCTCGTCCGGAGAGAGCTGTGACAGCGCATGGGTCGCATCTTCCAAATACTGGAACGCGCTGCGGTTGTGGCCGCGCGCCACCTGGGCAGCGAGGACCAGGAACCGCTCGCGCACCGGCGGGTGCACTTTGTGGATGAGCGGCGCGCCGCGCTCGAAGTAGAGCCGGGAATCCGCCCAGCTGGACTGGGCAAGCTCGACCGCGAAGGTGATGAACGGTACCCGGTCGTCATCATCGAGCTTCGCGAGGACTCCGGGCGCGGTCGTCATGCAGGCGGCGGCCAGCTCATAGCTGTGGCGTGAAAGCTCATCGACAAAAAGCACAAGCCGCGATGCCTGGCCGAGCCGCAGCACCTCGAAGATGGTCGGGGCCGTATCGAAGAACTGGGCCGCGAGCGACGAGCTCTTCCAGTTGCCCTTGTACAGACGGCGGCCCAGGTCGGCCCACTGGCGCACATGTGACGGGCCAACCGCGGCCATGGTCCCCGGGGCGGAACGGAAGAACGACACCGCCAGCGGGGCCGACTCGCTCGCCATCTGGAGACCTTCGCGCCCGAGCGTTTCGATGTCATCCCAGGTCGTGGCCGCGGGGAACCCCGCGCCGGCCTTGAAGTACTCGACCGCCGCCTCCCACGAACGGAGGCTCAGGGCTGTCAGTTCGACACCGGTCTCGGCCCAGGACTGCAATTGCGATGCCGTCAGGCGGCCGGAAAGCGCGCGAAGCCCGCTTTCGAAGTGCTGTTCGAGCGGGGATGGAAAGCCGGAAAGGCGTTCATGATGACGTGCGAGGAGTTCACCGACTATCGACATGGCTTGTGCTCGTTGCGTCCTCCTGGCGCCATCGCCGACCGGAACAGCCCGTGGGCATGAGGGTGCGGGTGCGAGCCATGGCGCGGCCCGTCACTGCTTCCCGGAATGGCTCACAAACTCGCGGGTCGGGTCCTTGTAATCGTAGAAGATGACTTCGTCCGCTGTCGTGTCCCAGACAGCGCACGAAAGCTGGAAGTCGTTCCGGTGGTCGCGGGGGTCGCCCGCCGAGCCGGGGTTGATGACGAGCACCCCGCCGAAGCGTTGTGCCATCTTGTAGTGGGTGTGCCCAACAATGAGCGTGTCGCAATCGAGGGACGCGGCCCGAGCCCAGACGGTCTCGTGCGGATAGTGGTAGTCCTTCCACGGCTCCCACGGCGAGCCGTGGGTCATCAGCACCCGCCGCCCATCGACGACTTCCTCCAGCCGGTACGGCTGGTCGCGAAGCCAGCTCACAAGCTCCTGGTCGACCTTTGGCGAAGAGAGCGCGCGGACCCCATCGGGACCAAGGATGGTCTCGTCGTGGTTCCCGAGGACAACCTTCGCACCGAGTTCTCGCAATCGTGCCACCACCTCGTTCGACCAGCGGAATTGGAAGACCACGTCTCCCGCGCACCACAGGGCATCGATGCTGCCCATGCGCTCCAGCGCCACCTCGAGGCCCTGGATGTTGCAATGGATGTCGGAGACGATGCCCAGGCGCACGGCTATTCGAAGATCGAGGTGACAACCTCTTCGATGCTGCGCTGCACCTCGGCGTCATCGGTAAGGGCCCAGGTGATGGCAACCTGGCAAGCACGCCTGGCCGGTACGCCGTTCGCGATGAGGCGCCCGGCGTAGACCAGGAGGCGCGTGCTCAC
>CAZRUZ010000041.1:10944-17674 GCA_964603275.1 uncultured Anaerolineaceae bacterium
CGTAGACCAGGAGGCGCGTGCTCACACCTTCGCCCAGACCGTGCTCCTTGAGGTTCCGGACCTTCTCGCCCAGGCGGGCCAGGTCTACCGCTGCCTCACGGCTGCAGCCCGCTTCGTGGGAGATGATCTCGGCTTCCTGCTCGCGCGGCGGGTAGTCGAACTCGATGGCAATGAAGCGCTGCCGGGTGGAGTGCTTCAGATCCTTCAGCGCGCTCTGGTAGCCCGGGTTGTAGGAAATCACCAGCAAGAACCCGTCAGCCGCCTCGATCACCTGCCCCAGCTTCTCGATCGGGAGCAGCCGGCGGTAGTCGGTCAGCGGGTGGATGAGGACCGTCGTGTCCTTCCTCGCCTCGACCACTTCGTCGAGGTAGCAGATGGCGCCAACCTTGACCGCGCGGGTCAGCGGCCCATCCACCCAGTGGGTGCCGTCCGTGTCGAGCAGGTAGCGGCCAACCAGGTCGCTCGCCGTCAGGTCCTCGTGGCAGGCGACGGTGATGAGCGGCATGCGGTGCTCTTCCTCCTCGCCGGTGCGGGAGGAGACCTTCATCATCGGCCGGCCGAGCTTGTAGGCCATGTACTCGACGAAGCGGGTCTTGCCGGCGCCGGTGGGGCCTTTCAGCAGCACCGGGATGCGCTGGGCATAGGCCGTCTCGAAGAGCTGCACTTCATCCGCGATCGGGAGGTAGTACGGCTCTTCGTGGACCGCGTATTCCTCCACGGCGTAGACCGTCGAATTGCCGAGATCAGTTTGCGTTGACAAGTGGTCCTTACCTCCCGGCTGCTTTCCGCAGCCGCCCCTGAAGTTGATCCCAGGCGTCCTGGATGCGAGCGCTGAGCTCCTCCAGGCTGCCGTTGTTTTCAATCACCACGTCGGCGCGCGACGTCCGTTCCGCGTTCGAAAGCTGGGAGCTGATGCGGGCGCGCGCGGCCTCCGGGTCGAGCCCGTTGCGCGTGCCAAGCCGCTGGACCGCCAGCTCAGGCTCGACGACAACAACCCAGACCTCATCGACGAGATCTTCCCAGCCAGCCTCGAACAGGACCGCGGCTTCCAGAACCGCAACGGCGTTGCCTGCCGCCTCGTACTCGGCAAGAGCGCCGCCGGCAAGCTTCCGGATCCCGGGCCAGACGATGTCGGTCAGCCGCTTCAGCTCATCCGGCCGGCCGAAGACCTTGGCACCGAGCACCTTCCGGTCGATCGTCCCGTCGGGCGCGACCAGCTCCGGGCCGAAGGCGCGGACTACCGCATCGAACGTGTCGGTGCCGGGGTCATACGTCCGGTGTCCGAGAACATCGGCGTCGATCACCGGTACTTCCCGGTCATGGAAGAACCGGGTCACGGTGGATTTGCCGCTGGCGATACCACCCGTCAGCCCTATGACGTGCACATGAGACTCCGGACCGATTGGAAGTCGAACAGTAAGTGTATCGCCGCCCTCGAAGAGGCGGCAAACTGGCAGCCACGCTCAGCCGCGCGCGCCCACAATGCGGACGTGCGATCGGGGAGCGGTGCGCTCGCAGGCGGGGCAGTGATAGACGACATGGACTCCGTGACCGCATTCATCGTGGACGAGCGAAAGGTCGCTTTCCGCGAACTGCTCACCCCAGTTGGCCAGCGCCCCGACCACGACGCCGAGCCGGTGCCCCTTGGCGGTGAGTACGTACTCCGCACGCGGCGGATGGGCGTTGTACTCACGGCGTGACACCACGCCCGCGCCTTCAAGGGCCTTGAGCCGGCTCGAAAGCACCGCCGGGGGGATCCCCTCGACTGAGCTCCGCAGTTCGGAAAACCGCAACCGGCCCCGCAGCAGATCGCGCACGATCAGCAGGCTCCAGCGGTCGCCAACGAGATCGAGCGTAGCAGCTACCGGGCAACGGACACTGCGCTGTGTCATTTGTATCTTCCCCATCGGTTCGGTTATGCTACCCACGCGGGAGGGTTGGTTCACTATCTGAACCGACTATGCCAGGCCAAACGCGCCACGGTCAAGGAGCCCCGCATGCTGCCCACCACCCGCGAAACGATCGGACGCGCACTCGCCGGGACGCGCCCCGGTGACGAAGCAGCCCTCGCCCTGGCAACCGAAACCGACCTCGACCCGCTGCTTGAGGCCGCCTCCCACCTGCGCGACCTTGGCCACCGCAACATCGTTTCTTATTCGCGAAAAGTCTTCATCCCGCTGACCCACCTCTGCCGCGATGTCTGCCATTACTGCACCTTCGCGCGCCCGCCCGCCCGGGGCGAGCGTGCCTACATGACGCCGGAGGAGATCCTCGAGATTGCCCGCGCCGGTGCGGCCACGGGCTGCAAGGAAGCGCTGTTCACCCTCGGCGATAAGCCCGAGCTTCGCTATCGCACCGCCCGCCAGGAGCTCGATGCAATGGGCTACCCATCCACCATCGCCTACCTGATCGCAATGGCGGAGCTGGTGTACCGCGAAACCGGCCTCCTGCCCCATGCCAATCCCGGCGTGATGACCCGGGATGAGATCGCTGCCCTCCGCGAGGTCACGATCTCCCAGGGGATCATGCTCGAGAACGTCTCGGGCCGGCTCAGTCAGAAGGGCCAGGTGCACCACGGGTCACCGGACAAACACCCGGCACCCCGCCTGGCGACGATCCGGGCGGCGGGCGAGCTGCAGGTCCCATTTACCTCCGGGGTGCTGATCGGCATCGGCGAGACCCGGACCGAGCGGGTTGCCTCGTTCCTCGCGCTCCGCGCCCTCAACGACGAGTTCGGCCACATCCAGGAGATCATCGTCCAAAACTTCCGCGCCAAGCCCGGGACAAAGATGGCGGACGCGCCCGAGCCCGGCATGGATGACCTGCTCTGGACCATCGCGGTCGCGCGCATCATCTTCGGCCCCGAAATGAACATCCAGGCTCCTCCAAATCTGAGTTATGACGAGTACCCGCGCCTCATCGCCGCCGGCCTGAACGACTGGGGCGGCGTCTCGCCGGTCACTCCCGACCATGTGAACCCCGAAGCGCCCTGGCCGCACCTTGATGCCCTGCGCGAGCGCACGGCCGAGTGCGGCAAGGTCCTCACCGAACGGCTGGCCGTGTACCCGGCCCACGCGCTTGATGGCGCCCGCTGGCAATCGCCCGCGATGGCAACGGCCGTCATCCGGGCCATCGACGCCGATGGCTTCGCCCGGACTGATGACTGGTCGCCCGGGGACGCCGATGCGGAACCACCCGCCGCCGACATTCCCCGGAAGGCCCTGCCGGGACGCCAGGATGACACCGCGACCTCCGAGGTGCGCGAGATCCTGGCCCGGGCGGCGGGCGGGAACGAGCTGGAGACCGCCGACATCGCGCGCCTGTTCCAGGCGCGCGGTGACGACTACCACCTCATTTGCGAGGCGGCCGACCGCCTTCGTGCCCGGGTGAACGGCGACACCGTCTCCTACGTGGTCAACCGCAACATCAACTACACGAACATCTGCTATTTCCGCTGCCAGTTCTGCGCCTTTGCCAAGGGCAAGATGAGCGAAAGCCTGCGCGGCACTCCCTACGACCTCGGCCTTGATGAGATCGTCCGCAGGTCAGAAGAAGCGTGGGAGCGAGGCGCGACCGAAGTGTGCATGCAGGGTGGCATCCACCCGGAATACACCGGCCAGACGTACGTGGAGATCCTGCGTGCTGTGAAGGCGGCCCTGCCCGGGATGCACATCCACGCGTTCTCGCCGCTCGAAGTTGCCCAGGGGGCCGAAACGCTGGGCATTCCCGTGCCGGAGTTCCTGCGGCAACTCAAGGAAGCCGGGCTGGGCACACTCCCCGGCACCGCCGCGGAAATCCTCGACGACGAGGTCCGCGCGGCCCTCTGCCCCGACAAACTCAGCACGTCCGAATGGCTGCAAGTGGTCGAAGCCGCCCACCGCACGGGATTCCGCACCACCTCCACGGTCATGTACGGGCATATCGATGGCCCGCTGAACTGGGCGCGGCACCTCGTCGCCCTGCGCGACCTGCAGCGGCGCACCGGGGGAATCACCGAGTTTGTCCCGCTGCCGTTCGTCCACATGGAAGCGCCCCTCTACCTGAAGGGCAAAGCGCGCCGCGGCCCGACATTCCGCGAGGCCGTCCTGATGCACGCGGTGGCCCGCCTGGCGCTGCACCCGTACGTCACGAACATCCAGGTCTCCTGGGTCAAGATGGGCCTGCCCGGTGTGAGCGCCTGCCTGCAGGCCGGGGTGAACGACATGGGCGGCACGCTCATGAACGAGAGCATCTCCCGGGCCGCCGGGGCCGCGTTTGGGCAAGAGCTGCCCCCTGAGGAGATGGAACGCGCCATCCGCGCGATGGGCCGGACGCCGCGCCAGCGCACGACCGAATACGGCGCCGCGCCCGAGGCCCAGCTGATCGCCTCGTTCAACGCCGCGCCGCTCCTGCCGCTCGTCCTCACACCGGCACGAAAGTACCAGCGCAAGCGCCACGAAATGCCCGCCTGAGGCCCTGTCGCGGCGCGCCTCAAGGGTGTAAGCTTCCGCGATTCTCATGAGCGGAGGCTGCGGACCTTTGGACGGCGCGGAGGCTGCATCGCGAACAGGGCTGGTGAAGCTCGTCCTTGCCCAGGGCATCTCGGCGAGCGGCGATACCTTTCTCCTGACAGCCGCGTCCATCGCCATCTTTCGGGAGACCGGTTCACCGACCGCGGTGAGCCTGCTCCTCGGCCTGGCGGCGGTGCCCACCGTCCTGCTGGGGCCGTTCGCCGGCGCGGTTGCCGACTGGTACTCGCGGCTGCGCATCATGATTGCGGCGGACCTGCTTTGCGCGCTCGCGTGCCTCGCGGGCCTCGCTATCCTGCCGTTCGCCCCGCTCACCGCAACCGTCTTCCTCTCCGTCGGGATGGTCTACAGCCTCTCGACCTTCTACCGCCCGGCTGCGCAGGCGCTCCTCCCGGCGATCGCGGGGCCCGGGCAGCTCGGGCGGGCGAACAGCGCATTACGTCTCGCGACCAGCCTTGCCAGCATCCTCGGCCCGGCGGGCGCGGGGGTCATCGCCGGGCGAAGCGGGTTCTCCCTGGTGCTGTTGCTGAATGGCGCATCGTTCCTCGCCTCGGCGGGCCTCGTAGCGCTCATCCGGGGCGGGGGCGAGACGCTCCAATCCGGGGCCCGGCACTCCCCGCTGGCTGACGCGCTCGCCGGGCTTGATTACGCACGCAGGAGCCACCGCATCCGCATCGTCATCTCCGCGATCGGCCTGACCATCATGGTCGGCACGGTGGTGAATGCCGGCACGCTGCCGCTGGTTTCCCGTGAGCTGGACCTGCCCGCATCCCGGTACGGCGCGCTCCTCGCGGTTGAGGGCGCGGGGGCCATGTGCCTCGCGGTGGTCTTCATGGTTCTCGGCCCCAGGCTCAAGCTGCTCACCACAGGGGCCGGGGCACTTCTCGCCGTCGGCGCCTCCACGCTTGCCCTCGGCAGCGCTCCCGGTTTCCTCTTCGCCGCGGCGGCAATCGCCGTCCAGGGCATGAGCGTGGTCGCGCTGCAGGTGGCCTTCGCCAGTTATCTCCAGCAGGAGGCCGCTGACGCGTTCCGCGGGCGGGTGATGGCCCTGACCTCAATGGTCGCTTCTGTCGCCGGCATTCTCGGCTTCGCAGCCGCCGGACCGCTGATCGATGCGATCGGTGTGCGCGAAGCATTTGTTGTCGCCGGCGGCCTGATTTGCCTGGCCTCAATCCCGGTGATCACGCTCGCCTGGACTAACGCCCGGCTCCGGCCCGCGGCCGAAACCGGGGACGTCTGACAAGAGCGACCGGCTCCGGTACATTCAGCGACAGCACGGACTGGAGCGACAATGGACGCACTCGACGGCATCACCGTCCTCGACTTCACCAGCCATCTTGCCGGGCCCTACTGCACGAAGCTCCTTGCCGACATGGGCGCCCGCGTCATCAAGGTCGAGCGCCCCGGGGGTGACCCGGCGCGGGCGCTGCCGCCGTTTCTCGCCGATGAACCGGGCGCGGACCGGGGCGCCACCTGGCACTACCTGAACACCAACAAGGAGTCGATCGTCATCGACCTCGCCAACCCCGCTGCGCGGGACGTGGTGCGGCGGCTGATGGCCGGTGCGCAACTGGCCGTCACATCCTGCGCGCCGGCGAGCGAAGAGCGCCTCGGCATCGATTACGACACGCTCCGGCAGTACGCCGACATCCCGGTCGTCTCGATCACCAACTTCGGGCACGCAGGCCCGTACCGCGATTACCGCCTCTCCGACACGGTGCTCTACGCCATGGGCGCCGAAATGTATAGCCACGGCCTTGCCCAGCGCGAGCCGCTCAAGCTCGGTGGCACGGCGGCGACCCTGCAGGGCGGCGGCATGGCGGCGGTCGCCGCGCTCGGGGCCGTAACCGAGTACGAGGTCCACGGGCTCGGACAGTTCGTGGAGGTGCCGCTTTTCACGGTGCAGGTCAGTAACGTCGACCGGCGGAGTTCCAGCATCCTCGCCTTCCGCTTCTGCGGCCGCGTGCAAGATCGCCCCCAGGGTGCGGGTGGCCTTGCCGGAGGCGTCTACCCGGTCGCCGATGGCTACGTGGAAGTAACCGCGACGCCGGGCAACTACTGGCGCAGGTTTGTCGAGATGATCGGCGACGAAACGCTGCTGGACCCAAAATGGGAGGACCCGTTCACCGCGATGAACCCGGCATCCCGCGAAGTGGTCGACGGCATCGTCTTCCCGTGGATGCTCTCGCGGACCCGGGCCGAGGTCTGGGAAGAGGCGCGCC
>CAZRUZ010000042.1:0-17511 GCA_964603275.1 uncultured Anaerolineaceae bacterium
CGCCCCCGCCGCAGCGTGAATGCCGCCGCGTGCCCGTACTTGTTCGGCCGCGGGAACAGGTCCATGTAAAAACGCGCAAACGGCTCCCCGCCGCCGGCTTCCGCGATGTCGAACGCCCGCACATCCCCGTGCCAGCGTGGCGCCTCCGGAGCCTCGGTGAACCGGACCCCCAGCAATGTCTGATACACCTCGAACAGGCCCGCGATCACCGCGTCGAGGGGGAAGTACTTCGCCACTTCGAAGTCATCCACCGCGTACTTTGTCTTCATCAGCTCGTTGTGCCAGTAGCGCCAGTCCCAGATGTTGACCGTGTCATCGCCGGTCCGCGCGCCAGTGATCTTCCGCAGCTCCTCCAGGTCTTTCCCGGCCTTCACCGCCACTTTCCCGCGCAGGTCCGCCAGGAATTCCGCCACCGCCTGCCGCGTCCCGGCCATCCTCACCTCGGTCCGGTACGCGGCCCACGAGTCGTACCCGAGCAGCCGCGCCACTTCCGTCCGGGCCGCGATCGCCCGCTCCAGCACTCGGGCGTTCTCAAGGCCCCCCTTACGCTGGTCCTTCTCGAACAGCTCCCGCCGCAGCGCCTGGTCCGGCGAGTTCGCCATGAACGGCTGAATCTCCGGGTAGTCCAATGAGACGCGGTACTTTGTTCCTCCCGCGTCCTCCACCTTCTGGAGGTTCTCGATCCAGGCGTCGGGTAGCCCCGCCAGCTGCTCCCGCGGGACCACGATCCCGTCTTCGTACTCGTCGATGTTCTTCCTGAACTGCACATCCAGCTCCACCAGCTCGTCGAACAACTGCCGTACGCGCTGGCGCTGCTCTGCCGGAAGGTCAAAACCGTTCCTGCGGTAGTCCCGCAGCTCGTGCGCGAGCCAGCGCGCATCCTCCCCGGCCAGCCCCGCAGCCTCCTCTGTCGCCGCGAACGCCTTGATCGCCTCGTAGAGGTCCTCCCGGAACGACAACCCCACCATGTACTTGTCGAGTTTCTCGTCCCACTCGCGCGCTGCCCCCCGCAGCCCATCATCCGCCGAGACGTACGCCATGAACGCGTACTGTCCCGAGACCTGGGAGACGGGCTCAACCGCCTCTTCCATCGCCAGCAGTGTGTTCGCGAACGTACGCTCCGCATCGGGCACCGCCACGATCGCGGCGACGCTCGCATCGCAGTCCCGCATCGCCGATTCACACGCCCTGGCGATGTCGTCAGGGGTCAGCGCCGCAAAGTCCACCAGTTCCAGCTTGGATGCCATTCCCATTCTCCAGCGTCCCGATTGGCGCCCATCTTACGGCGCGGGCGCAGTCTGTTCGCCCGGGAGGTCTCTCCCGTTGTTGCCTCACTCGCCGAGGGTCGCCGGCGGCACGTCGTCACACCCAAGCTCCCGGGAGACGCCATCGGGCAGTGTAGTGTGCATTCGATGCCGGTGTGGCAGTGGTATGATTCACCCATGGTGACCAGGCTGGCTGAGGCGTTCGCGCGGATCCAGGAGATGAACGAGGCCGCCCAGGAGCATTGGGCCGAGTGGATCCTCGCGGAACTGGAGTCAGAGAAACGGTGGGATGAGCTCTTCGCGAAGAGCCAGGATCTCCTGGAAGAGATGGCCGACCGCGCCCTTGCCGAAGAACGCGCCGGACTGACTGAGGAGCTCACGGAAGCGGACTTGGCGCTCGAAGCGGAGTAGACAATTCCATCAACTTCTTGCGTTGCTGCCTGCGGACGCGCGACGGCAAGCCTAGGCAGCGTACGGCGTGTTCGCGAAAGACCCGTTCCACGGTGGCCTCCAGTTCAAGCGGGTTGGCGTCCGGCGCAACATCTGGTCAGTTCGAGTCGGGCTGCACTACCGCGCTGTCGGGCTGCGTGAGGAAGAAACGATCACCTGGTACTGGATTGGCACCCACGCCGAGTACGATCGGCTTCTGCGGGGACGCTGACCGTCCAACACGTTGAATGACCTCGCGGCACAAAAGAGGGGCGCCTCCCAGCGCCCCTCCGTCCGTTGTTGATGTTGACCCGCTCCGCCCCTACCGCGTCAGCCACGCGAACTGCTGCGGCTTCCGCTGGCTCTTCGCGCTGATCATGATGTTCACGATGGCTGGCTTGTCCGCCGCGATCGCCTCTTCAAGCACCGACCGCAGCTGCCCCGGCTCCGTCACGAAGTATCCCTTCCCGCCGTAGATCTCGGCCATCTTCTCGTAGCGCGCGTTCGGCGTGTAGGCGCTGGGTGGCACCCGGGTGGGGTCCAGCGTGTCCGGCCCGCCTCCGATCCCGTTGTTGTTGATGATGATGAAGGTGATGTTCTTCATACCGTAGCGGGCCGCCGTCTCCACCTCCATCCCGCTGAACCCGAACGCCGAGTCCCCCTCGATGCAGAAGACGTGCTTGTCCGGGTGTACCGCGGCCGCCGCGATCGCCTGCCCCAGGCCCACGCCCATCGTCCCGAAACTGCCCGCGTCGAGCCGGTGCCGCGGCAGGAAGTTTGGCATCAGCGTCCGGCCGATGTCCATCGTGCTCGCGCCTTCGTTCTGGATAATCGCGTCCCGCGGGATGAGGTCGCGGATCTCCCGGTACACCCGGTAGTAGCTCATCGGCACTGACTCATCCGCCAGCATCTCCGCGACCGTCGCACCGTTCTCGTCGATCTTCTTGCGCAGCCCCGTCCACCACGTTGTCTCCGATGGGTACTGCCACGGATGCCGCTTCAGGTGCGCGTTCAACTGGCCCGTGATCGCCTTCGCGTCGCCCACGAGTGCCACCTCGGTTGGCACGTTCGTTCCGATCTCCTCCGCCGAAATGTCCATCTGGATTACCCGCACCTTCGGGTCGAACCGTGGCGCCTCGCCAAAGTGCATCATCCAGTTCAGCCGGGCGCCCATCAGGAGGACGAGGTCGGCCCCCTGGAGCGCCGCCGAGCGTGCCGGAGCGATCGAAAGCGGGTGGTCGTCCGGCATCACGCCCTTCCCCATCGGCGATGCAAGGTACGGGAGCTGTGTCGCCTCGATGAAGGCTCGCACCTCGTCCTCGGCCCGCGAATACGCGGCGCCCTTCCCGACGATCACCAACGGCCGCTCCGCGGACTTCAATGCGGCCATCGCCGCCTCGATGCTCTCCTGCGGCGCAAGCATCCGGGGCGCATCCGGGCACCTCGGCGGGAAGTGGATCTCCTCTTCCTCAATCGCCCCGCTGATCATGTCCCCCGGCAGGTCGAGGTAGGCGGCTCCCGGCCGGCCGTAGATCGTCGTGCGCACCGCCTGCTCAACGAAGAACGGGATGCGCTTCAGGCTGTCCGGCCTCGCGCAGTACTTCGCGAACGGCCGCGCCGCTTCGATCTGCGGCGCCTCCTGGAACGCCCCCTGGCCGTTCTGGTACGAATCGTTCGCGCCGCCGATCAGGATCATTGGCCAGCAGTTGGACCACGCGTTCGCCATCCCCGCGACCCCGTGGATCATCCCTGGGCCAGAAACCCCCAGGCACACCCCCGGCCGTCCGGTCAGGTACCCCACCGCCGCCGCCGCGTAGCTCGCAGCCTGCTCGTTGCGGAACCCGTAGTACTTGATTCCCTCTCGCTGCGCGAATGCCGCAATCGGGATGACCGGGATCCCGACGATCCCGAACATGTACTCGACGCCCTGCTGCTTCAGCGCGCGCGCAACAACCTGTGCACCCGTTATCTGGCCCATGGCTCACCTCGAACTTGCTGTGATGTGGTGAGCGCGCATCATACGGTAGCGACTCGCCCGCCGTTCAGTCAGCGTGCGGCGCCCCCTCTTCGTGTTGCCGCTCCAGCACCGCCAGCGCCCTGTCGAGGTCTTCCACGGAAGTCACATCCCGCATCACCGCCAGGAATGCCCCAACGTCTCCCGTCAATTCCCACACCCGGTTCACCTTCGGCCCGATCGGGTTCGATGACTGCGGGCTGTCCGCGTACGTCCCGTAGAACGCGAAATACGCCTGGTTGATCTTCCGGATGCTGATGCCGTTTTCACCCAGGTACTCGCGCTTCTCCTCCATCAGCGCTTCCGCCTCGGTCACCTTCCCATCGGCGAGCAGAGCATCCACCGCCAGCCGCAGCTCTCGCATCTCTTTGCTGAAGTCGATCTCCGCTGCAGGCCGCTCCGGCGCCCGGCCATCCTCTCCCTCCGCGAACTTCACCGGGTACTTCGTGTTCACCAGGTTCGCGATCTCCCGTCCGG
Source organism: uncultured Anaerolineaceae bacterium (assembly GCA_964603275.1). Lineage (GTDB taxonomy): Bacteria > Chloroflexota > Dehalococcoidia > Tepidiformales > Tepidiformaceae > Amarobacter. The sequence goes on from CAZRUZ010000042.1 coordinate 4,186, forward strand.
CGAGCTCCGCCGTCGTCTCGTTCAGCGTCTCCGCATCCCCTCCCTTGCCCCACTGCTCGCCCAGCGGAAAGAACGCAAGGTAGTGGTGGACCCACTCATGCGCCGCCGTTTCGGTGACTGACCAGTACGTCCGGTCATCCCGGACGATCGCCGGGTAAGCCGCCAGGCCGCCGATCGAAATCACCAGCGAGACAACCCGCGCGCTGTCCGTCTTCTCCTCGATCCGTTCGATCTCGCTCAACGAAAGGTCGTTCTTGAGCAGGGTGTCGCCCAGCCGTTCGATCCGGTCCCGCGGCGACCGGACCAGGAGCCGTGGCGGGCTGGTTAGCTCGAAGTTCACCGGCGGCCAGGCCACCTTCACCCCGCTGAAGATGGGCAGCGCCCGCTGGAGACCGGCGTCATCAACCGCCTCCGTGATCCGCCGTTCGATCGTCCGCTCTACATCGTTTTCGTACGTTGCCCGTTCGTTTTCCAGAGTCTCAATGAGCGCGACGTCCGGCTCCTCTGCCTCCAGCGCCGCGCGCACCTGGCTGGTCAGCCGGAAGTACTCGATGAGCGACTCATCCCCGGCATCGCCGTCCGGCTCGGTCCCGATGCCGGCCAGCGAGAACGCGGTCCCCAAAAGGGTATCCGCCTGCCAGCGCCACAGGTGGTACCGGTACTCGGCTACGGGCCCCCGCGGGATGAACACCGCGAACGCCAGCCCCAGGAGGATGCCCGCCAGCCCGGCGCCCGTGCCGATGACGGCCCACCACCATGGCGTCCACCGCCTTAGCTCGACTGGATGCCCCGCGGTCGCCGGTGATTGCGCTCCCACCCATCAACTCTACCTCCCCTGGCCGCCCATGCGCGTGAACCCGCTCTGAACCACTTCTGCTGTCCCATTGGCCCCATCGCGGTAGACTGCGCACAGGCCCATGACTGTGAGCGCGGCTGCCGGCATGCACGAAGCGAACCGCGGGTCTCGTCCCGCACACAGGCTCCACTACGCCTCCTTTGAATCCCGCGTCGTCGCCGGGGCACTCGATGTGCTCGTCATGTTCATCATCGCCGCCCTCCTCGTCACCGCCGGTTCGCTGATCGTCCTCATCTCCTCCGATTTCGAGAAGGTCGAACCCTCCGGGACCGCGCTCTATCTCTTCTGGATTTGCGTCGGCAGCATCGCCCCGGCGTTGCTCCTCTACTTCTTCATTGGCTTTGCCTGGAAGGGGCAGACAATCGGCGCATCGGTCATGCAGCTCATGGTCATCCGCTCCGATGGCCGTCCGCTGGGCGTGCTCGGCGCGATGGCCCGTGTAATCGGCCTCCTCGTCTACGTCCTGATCGCCGGCGCCGGGATCCTGGCCGCCTACGCGTTCCGGGAATCCACTCCGATTGCCGCGAGCATCCTCGCCGGCGCCTTCCTGCTCGTCGCCCTCGGCTTCGTCTGGTCGGCTTTCGACCGCCACCGCCGCACCCTCCACGACCGCATCGCCGGGACCATCGTGGTCAGGCTGCTGTAACCGCTCGTGTATCCCCCGGACCAGGAAGAGTCCCTCTCCGTTCGCGACCGCGTCTACGGTTCGGCTACGGCGCCCTCGGAAGGCCGCCAGTCATTGCTCGGCAGCCTCTTCGCCATCTCGCTCTTCCTCCTCATCGTCAGCCTCAGCGTGCGGCAGGTCACCGCGCCGGCCCATGCGTTCCCGGTGCTCGAAAGCGGCATCGGGTCGGTTACCGATGTGAATCAGCTCGTCGCCGATGAGGCCCCGGCCGTTCGCGAGCGCGCCCGCGCCGGCGACGAAGCCTCCTACGTCCTCCCCGGGTACCCGCTCGATATCGCCTTCTCCCGCTCCGAAATGCTCGACCTGGACGATGGCGAGATCACCGCCCTCCTGCTTCAGCGTTCGGCCGCGCTCGTCTACGGCGAAGGGCTCGGCGCGTTCGACCGCACCGGGGAGCAGTCGTTCGACCGCTTCTCCTCCCAGGGGCTCGTCGAGCTGGCCGTGAGCCAGGTCTCGCGCACTACCCACGACCGGGCGACCCTGGCCGCCGTCCTCTTTGCACTGTCCACCGCGCTCCTCGGCGCGCTTTTCGCGATTGCCGCCCATGGCTGGACCCGGCTGCGCGGACTGGGTGTTGCCGCCGCAGTCGGGGCGATCCCGGGCGTGCTCATTTTCGGTGGCCTCAACTGGGTTCTCGGCAAGCTGGGCGGGTCCGACTCCTTCGAGTCCGACCTTCGTGAAATCTCGACCACCGTATTCCAGGTGCCGGTCCGCAACTTCGGTATCGTCGTCCTGGCGGCCCTGGTAGTGGTTGCGGCCTCCTACCTTCTGCCCTTCGTCGAACGCCGCCTCCCGCAGTCCACGCAGGCCGAACTCCCGGCCGAATAGTCCTGCTACCCCGCCGCCGTGATGCCCCGCATCGCTCGCAACACCCGCACCACCAGTGGCATCCAGTTCGTCCCGGCGCCCACCCGGTCTATCCGCACCTGGTTCGGCCCCACGACTACCTGTTTCAGACCAAGTCCCTCCACCGCCGACCGCATCCCCGGTGTCGTCCCTCCCCGTACCCGGATGTGAAACATGTGCTCATCCGTCTTGATGCTCTCCACCTGCGTGCGCCGCCCCAGTGAACGCACCAGCGAGACGTACAGCAGGTTCTCCACCGACCGCGGGATGCCCCCGAACCGGTCCCGTAGCTCCTCCTGCATCGCCGCGACCCCCTCAACTGACTCAATCTCCGCTACCCGCTGATAGACGGCCAGCCGGGCATGGACATCCTCGATGTACGTTTCCGGGATGTGGGCGCTCAGCGGCAGGTCGATGACCGGGGCCGGCGGCAACGGCTCGGGTCCTGCTGGGATGTCCAGGGCCACCATCTTCTTCAATGCCGAGACGGCCTCCGCGACCAGTTTCGAGTACATGTCGAACCCGACCGCCGCGATGTGCCCGCTTTGTTCGGTCCCCAGCACATTCCCGGCCCCGCGGATCTCCAGGTCGCGCAGGGCAATCTGGAACCCGGCGCCCAGCTCCGTCGCTTCGAAGATGGCTTCGAGCCGCTTCTGCGCGGTCTCGCTCATGGCCCGGTCCTTGTCGTACAGCAGGTAGGCGTACGCGCGGTTCGCCGAGCGCCCGACACGCCCCCGCAACTGGTAGAGCTGGGCCAGCCCCAGGTGGTTCGCGTCGTTAATGATGATCGTGTTCGCGTTCGGGATGTCCAGCCCGCTCTCGATGATCGTTGTGCACACCAGCACGTCGTAGTCGCCCGTACCGAACTCCGCCATTACGCGCTCGAGTTGCTCCTCCGGCATCTGCCCGTGCCCAACGCCGATCCGTGCCTCCGGGATGATCTTCTCGAGCCGGGTCACGATCCGCTCGATGTTGTGCACACGGTTGTGCACGAAGTACACCTGCCCTCCCCGCTGGAGTTCACGGTCGATCGATTCCCGGATCAGCTCATCGTCCCACTGCAGCACGTAGGTGCGGATCGGCTGCCGTTCTTCCGGCGGCGTCATCACAGTGCTCATGTCCCGGATCCCCACCAACGACATCTGCAGCGTCCGCGGGATCGGTGTCGCCGAGAGCGTCAGCGTGTCCACCTCAGCCCGCATCTGCTTCAGCCGCTCCTTGTGGCTCACGCCGAAGCGCTGCTCCTCGTCGATGATGACCAGCCCGAGGTCCTTGAACTGCACGTCCTTCTGCAGCAGCCGGTGCGTGCCGATCGCGATGTCCACCTCGCCCGAGGCGATCCCGGCCACGATCTCCCGCTGCTCTTGCTCGCTCCGGAAGCGCGAGAGTACCTCCACCCGTACCGGGAACCCCGCCACCCGCTCCCGGAACGTGTTCCCATGTTGTTCTGCAAGCACCGTGGTCGGCACAAGCACCGCCACCTGCTTCCCGTCGGTCACCGCCTTGAACGCCCCCCGGATCGCAACCTCGGTCTTCCCATACCCGACGTCGCCGCAGATCAGGCGGTCCATAGGGCGGGTCCGCTCCATGTCCTGCTTCACTTCCGAAATCGCCAGCATCTGGTCAGCGGTTTCGACGAACGGGAACGCCGCTTCCATTTCCATCTGCCACGCGCCGTCTGAAGGGAACGCGTGGCCCTTTGCCACCTCCCGCTTCGCGTACAGATCGATCAGGTCCTGCGCGAGTTCCACCACAGCCTGCTTCACCCGCCGCTTCGCCCGCGACCACTCCTGTGACCCCAGCCGTGTCAGCGAAGGCGGGTGGTCCGTTGGGCCGACATAACGCGAAACTGACTCGAGCTGGTCCGCGGGGACGTAAAGCCGGTCGTTGTCCGCGTACTGCAGCTCCAGGTACTCCCGCTCCACCCCCTCTACCGTCCGGCGAATGAGTCCCCCATACCGGGCAATCCCGTGGTCGGCGTGCACCAGGTAGTCGCCCACCTCGAGCGTCGAAACCAGGTCGCTCCGGATCCCGTGCCGTGTTCGCGTGGGCCGCCGCCGCTTCCGCAGCCCGAACACCTCGGCGTCCGTGATCACCGTGACCAGGTCCGCCAGCGCGAACCCGCCGCTGAGCGCGATCGGCGTGAGCGAAACACGCCCGCCTTCCGGCCGTTCCGGCAGCCGCCGCTGGAGGTCGGCGCTCACTCCCTCCTCATCGAGCAGCTCCGCCAGCCGCAGTGCTTGCTGCGACACGATCACCACGGCCCGCCCCTGTTTCGCCCAGGCCGCACACTGCTGCGCAAGCGGCTTCAGCTTCCCCGCGAAGCTCGGCGTCGCCGCCATCGGCAACCGCTTCGCCCCCAGCTCCTCGCTCCCGAACCGCTGCAGGTGGATTGCCGCGGGTCCGCTGAGCCCCGCGCGGACCACCTCCGCATCCTCCCGCAGGCGCGGCAGTCCGGCCGGGATAGCCTTTCGCCCCGCCAGCTCCGCTTGCGTTCGCCGTTCGTGTTCGATGACCGTCGCCAGCGCCGCCTCACCGTCCTCCGCGTCATCGAAGATGACGAGGCACCCGTCGGCGAGGTGCTCGATCGCCGTGGACTCGTATAACAGCGGCTCGAAGAACCCCTGGTAGTCGCTCCGGCCTCCGGTCACGATGACCTGCAACTGTTCGAGCACGAGGTCCGCGTCGTCGGACTCGCTGTCGATCCCCGCGGCCAGGTCGCGCGCCGCATCCCGCGCCGCATGGCTGCTTGTCGCGGCCGGCGGGATGACGGCCTCATCCACCCTCCCGGTGCTCCGCTGGCTGGAGAGGTCGAGCGTGCGGATGCTCTCCACCTGGTCGCCGAAGAATTCGACGCGATAGGGGAATTCCGTGCCGGCCGGAAATACGTCGATGATCCCGCCCCGCCGCGATACCGTGCCGGGCTGGTCCGCCAGGTGCTCGATCGCGTAACCCGCGCCCTCCAGCCGCGCCATCAGGTCGCCCGGCCGGATCCCCATCCCGGCGGTGATCCTGATCCCTTCCGCTTCGATCCCCGGTGGCGCGCAGTGCTCTGACAGCGCCGCCCACGAGGCCACCACCAGCGCGCGCCCCCCGGTCCGCAGCAGGCCCAGCGCGTGTGCCCGCTCCACCCGCACCGAGGGGTCATCCCGCGCGAATTCGTAGGGCAGGGCCTCCCGCTCGGGCAGCCGCGCCAGCGGCACATCTTCGAGAAAGAACGCCAGCTCCTCAAAGATCGCCTGCGCGCGGGCCGGCGTGGGGACCAGCAGCAGCACGGGCCGTCCGTGCCGCGCCGCGATCGCCGCCGCCACCGGCGCCTTCGCCGTCTCGGGTACGCCAAGGCGCGCTGAAGCCGCCCCTGCGCGGACCAGGGGCTGGATCACATCGGCTATCGCGGCCGTCAGGCCGACGAGTTCACCAGCCAGGGCGCGGCCCTCTCGGCGGCAGTCGCCGCCACGCTTCACTCTAGCACCGGGCCGGGTTGCCAGCCTCCCGCCCTGTTACCATGGTGGCGTGCACACCCCCCACGACGGCGCCCACAGGGCTCTCTTCCTGGGCCTCCTTCTCACGCTCCTCTTCGTCGCCATCGAGGCCGTTACCGGCTACCTCACAGGCTCCCTCGCGCTCGTCTCCGATGCCGGCCACATGCTTGCCGATTCGGCTGGCCTCGTCCTCGCGCTCGCGGCCGCCACGGTCGCCCGCCGCCCCGCCGATTCCCGCCGCACCTTTGGCTACGCCCGCGCCGAAGTCCTCTCGGTCCCCGTCCACGTGGCGTTGCTCGTCGCCATTGCCGGGTACATCGTCTATGAATCCGTCCGCCGCCTTACCGGTGACGTCCCGGACCTCGATCCGGGTCCGGTCATCGCGGTCGGCGCCGCCGGTCTCGCGGTCAACCTCCTCGTCCTCCGCCTGCTCCACGGCCACGCGGACGGCAACCTCAACATCCGCGGCGCCACGCTCGAAGCCATGGCCGATGCGCTTGGTTCCGCCGCAGTCATTGTCTCCAGTACGGCGATCGCCCTTGGCGCATGGCACGGCATCGATGCCATGGTGGCGCTCGCAATCGCCGCTCTCATCATCCCCCGCGCCGTCGCCCTCCTGCGCCAGGCTGGCTCCATCCTCATGGAGAGCGCCCCCCGCGGTCTCGAACCCGAGGCCATCTCTGCGGCCGCGACGGAAGTTCGCGGCGTCGTGGCCCTCCACGATGTCCACGTCTGGTCCATCGCGCCCTCGTTCCCCGCCCTCAGCGCCCATGTCGAGCTCAACGATGCCGGCTGCACCGAACACGTGCTCACTGACCTGGCCACCCTCTTCCGCGAACGCTTCGGCATCGGCCATGTCACCCTCCAGCCCGAGACCCCCGCGCTGCACGAGGCCATGGAGTGCTGCATGAGCCCCGACGCCGGCCGCATCGAGCTTGCCGCCCACTCCCACGGCACGGGGACACGGTGAGCCAACCCAGGCGTTTCAGCCGCCGGACGCTCCTCGCTGGCGGCGTGGCGGCAGCCACCGCGCTCGGAGCGGGGGCCGCCGTCGTTGTGGGCCGTTCCGGCTCTTCCGCCCCCGCATCCCTAACCCCCACGCCACGCCCGGGGACCGTCACGCCCGAGCCAACTCCAACCCCGCTCCCAACCCCCACTCCGCTCCCGCGCGGTGGCGTTATCCGCCTGGCTGCCCCGCAGCGCCTCAACTTCGATACCTTTGACGTCCAGCGTAGCGGCGAACCCTCGGTCGTCGAGATCCTCGGCCGCACCCACTCGCGCCTCGTCGAATGGTCCGACTTCCAGGCCCCAACCCTTGGACCGGGCCTTGCTGCCCGCTGGGAACAACCCGACGAACGCACGCTCCTGCTCCACATAGACCCGGCGGCTCGCTGGCACGATCGTCCCGGGTTCGCCACCCGTCCGGTCAGTGCCGCGGATGTCGTCGAACACCTTCGCCGTTCCCTGGAAGTCGCCCGCTCCGGCACGGCCCCCCTCGCCCAGCGCTACGCCGACTACAGCTCGTTTGAACAGGTCGATTCGCCGGCCGCCGGCGTGGTCCGCATCGCGTTCTCGGCCCCCGACACTTTCGCGTTCGCCACCCTTGCCGGCGAGTTCGCCCTCGTCCAGTCCCCGGAGGCGGTTGCCCGGCTCGGGACATCCGCGTCTCCCGTCGATGAGACGCTCATCGCAGGCTCAGGGGCCTTCCTCTTCGATGGCGCCCGCGATGGCTCACTGGTCTTCAAGCCAGCGCCCGGTGGTCACGCGGCGCCGCCAATCTTCGATGAGCTCCACGTCTCGGAGCCGTTCGACCTGGTCGGCCGTTTCAACGATGGCGACCTCGATGAGGTGATTACCCGCGACCGCCGTGACGCCGCGGCCATCCGCGCGACCGGGCTCGCCGAGGAATACCCCCGCTTCGAACGCGAGGTCGTTATGACCTCCCTCGATGCCGGCGCCCCGCCCTGGAACATCCCGACCATCACCTCGGCCCTCAGCGGAGCGCTCAACCGCTTCCGCCTCGCCGATGAGCTCTTCGGCGGCCGCGCCACCCCGTCCGGACCCGTCCCGCCGGTGCACTCCGCTTTTGCGCTCACCGAGGGCGTCCTCGCGATGTACCCCGGGTACCGCCGCGATCCGGCCGAGGATGCCCGCGACGCCCGCAAACGCTGGGAGGCCGCGGCTGGCCCGTCGCTTGGCGCCATCACCGTTGATTTCCCCAGTGTCTTCGACCCCCTCTACAGCGCCAGCTCGATCGTCATCGGCATCTTGAACGAGGTGCTTGGCAACCAGTTCCGCGCCGCCGTCGAGACCTACACGACCATCAGCCAGCGCGTCCGGGACGGGTACTACGGAAACGGCCGGACCGCTTTCTGGTTCGGCTGGGGCCCGCCTCTCCCGTCCCCCGACCCGCGCCGCGCCTTCATCGAACGTTATCGTGGGCTCCCCGGACTGCCCGCCGGCCTCTCCTTCGAGCGCGCCGCCACCCTCGACTCAACCCTTCGCGACCGCACCGAGGTCCACGACCTCCAGCAGGTCGTCATCCAGTCGGGTTTCGGCGGAGTCATCCCCTGGGTCCAGCAACGTTCGGAGCTCTTCCGCCGCAAGGGCGTCTCGGGTCCCTGGCCGTCGCCGTTCTGGGACTACCACCTCGACGCGGCCCGTTACGTCGGCCGCTGAGCTACCCGCGCTCGGCCGCCGTCTGCGCCTCGTCCAAGGCTTCCATCAGGTGGAGCACCCGGGCCCCAACGCCCGCGTCATCCACCGCTGCATTGAATTGCAACTGGCACCCCGGGTTCGCCGTGACGACGATGTCGGGCCGCGCCTCGCGGAACTGCTCTGCCTTCCGCGAGCGGAGCGCCGCCGACATTTCCGGTTGCACCACGCTGTAGATTCCGGCGGCCCCACAACACACGTCCGCCCCCGGGGTCTCCACCAGTTCGCACCCGGCTATCCCGCCGAGCAGCTCCCGCGGCTGCGCGCGGATCCCCTGCGCGTGCGCGAGGTGACACGGGTCCTGGTATGTCACCCGCGCTTTCAGGCGCCCGCCGGCGGATGTCCCCAGCGACACCAGGTACTCGCTCGGGTCCTTCACCCGCGCCGCGAGCGTGCGCGCACGCTTTGCCCAGGCGGGATCACCGGCCAGCAGGTCCCCGTACTCTTTCATCGCAGCCCCGCACCCCGCCGAGTTCACGACGATCGGCAGGTCGCTCCCTTCGAACGCCGCAATGTTCCGCCGCGCCAGCTTTCGCGCGAACTCGAGGTCGCCATCATGCGCGTGCAGCGCGCCGCAACATCCTTGTCCCCCCGGGGCGTCGCAGGCGATGCCCGCCCGGGCCAGCACCCGCCCCGTCGCCCGGTGCACCTCGCCGAAGAGTTCGCCCATTACACACCCGCTGAAGAGCAGCGCCCGCCCCTTCGCCGTATCTGGCTGCGCAAGATCTTCGCCGGGCCGGAACGGACGCCCCACGCGCCCGGGCAACTGCCGTTCACCCGCCTCAAGCCGGCCCAGCAACCGCAGTAGTCCGCTCCGCCGTACAACCCGCCGCAGCGTCGACCCCGCATACCAGCGAAGCGGCGAAATCGCTGCTGCCAGCACCCTCGGCCGTGCCACCACGTTACGAAGCACGAACCGCCGCAGCCGCCGTTGCACCCGGCCCATCGGCGCAGTGGCCCCGATCTGTGCCCGCGCGTGTTCCTGGATGCGCCCGTACGCCACCCCGCTCGGGCAAACTGCTTCGCAGGCTCGGCACTGCAGGCACAGCTCCCAGTGCCGCGCGATCGCCGGCGTCAGATCGCTGCGCCCCTCGTCGATCAGTTTCGCGAAATGGATCCGTCCCCGCGGCGATTCCACCTCCAGCCCTGTGACCAGGTACGTCGGACAGCTGCTCAGGCAAAGCCCGCAGTGCACGCAGCGGCTCAGGTCCTCGGTCGAAGGCGCCTCCCCTGGCAATGGCCACCGCGCTTCAGATGCCACCGAGGAACCTCCCTCGGTTGAACCGCCCGTTGGGGTCGTATGCCGCCTTCACCTTGCGCATCAGCAAGAAGGAGCCCGGCGCCTCGCCCCACGGGTCAACTATCGCCTCATGACTCTCGGGCATCCGCTCGACGATGACCGAGCCTCCGGCCGGTGCCAGCCGCGCCCGCAGTGGCTCCACCACGGTGGCGACCTCGCGGGCGGAGGGCGCGTGTGCTTTCGTCCACGCTGCCCGCACCGCCCCGGTCAGCGGCCGGACCGTCATCACGCCCGGACGCAGCCCCGCCAGCCGTGACGCTACGCCCCCCACCTGCCCGGCCGTTGATGCAACCCGGAGCGTCAGCACCTCGTCCCTCCCGAAACCCGCGTCCCGCGCGAGCTCGTAACGCCCGGGCTCCGCCTCTCGCACCTGCCTGCCCCCGCAGGCGCTCCGGACGGCCGCGGCCGCCGAAACCGGAATGCGTACCAGCATCCGCCAGCCGTCCCGCTCGCCCATCACCTCAGCCACCTCGGGCCGGGTGTCCGCCGCCGATAGCGCCCGCGCCAGCGTGATCCCGGCATCCGGGTCCGGCACCTCAACCTCGATGTCCACGGTCTCCGGGAGCGGCAGCACCCGCAGCGCCACCTCCGTGATGATCCCCAGCGTCCCCAGCGACCCGCACCACAGCCGCATCAGGTCGTAACCGGTCACGTTCTTCACGACACGCCCGCCCGCCTTCACCAGCTCGCCGTCCGCCCGCAGCACCGTCATCCCGAGTACCAGGTCGCGCGGCAGCCCGTAGCGCGTCTGCAACGGACCGCCCGAGCCCACGGCCAGCGTCCCCCCGAGCGTCGCCTGCCCGGGCAGCGGCGGGTCCAGCGGCACGAACTGCCCGTGCTTCCGCAACTCCCGGTTCACGGATGCGATCGTCACACCCGCCGGCGCCACCAGCGTCAGGTCCTCCGGCGCGTGGTCGACTGCGCCCCCGAGTGCCTCACGCAGGTCTACCATCGCGAAGGACCCTTCCGGCATGTACCCGAGCCCGAGGCGCGTCCCACCACCGAACGGGACGAGCGTCCGACCATCCTGCGCGAGCACCAGTGCCTGGAGATCCCCCAGCGTCGCCGGCGCAAGCACCCGGCCGGCCGCGTGGCTCGTGAGCCGGGCACGCTGGTCGATTCCTCGCTCAGACATACGCATCTGGTCCCGCGGCCCGCACTGCAGCCGCCTGGTGCGCCATCTCGCCGCAGCCGGCTCCCGCCGGTAACAGCTTGCACGGGTTGAACTGCCCTGTGTTTCCGAAGGCGGCGCGCAGGCGGCTCATGTTCTCCAGGTCGGTCTCGCTGTACAGCCATGGCATGAAGTGCCGCTTCTCGGCCCCGATCCCGTGCTCCCCGCTGAGCGTCCCACCGGCATCCACGCAGGCGCGCATGACCTGAGCCGCCGCGTCCAGCACCCGCTCGGTCATTCCCGGCTCGCGCTCATCAAACAGCACCAGCGGGTGCAGGTTGCCATCGCCCGCGTGGAACACGTTCGCGATCGGGATGCCGGTCCGCTCCACCACCTCGCCCACCACCCGCATCACATCGACGAGCTTCGAACGCGGCACCACCCCGTCGACGATGTAGTAGTTCGGGGCCAGCCGCCCGAGGGCGGGGATGGCGTTCTTGCGGCCCTTCCAGAGCAGCGCGCGCTCGGCATCGCTGCTGGCGACCCGCACGTCCACCGCTCCGCGTTCCAGGCACTCGGCTCTCACGCGCGCGGCCTCCGGGTCGATAACCTCCGGGAGCCCGTCCAGTTCCACCAGCAGCACCGCGCCCGCGTCCGGCGGGTAGCCGCACTGGAACCCGGCCTCCGCCGCCTGCAGGCAGAGCTGGTCCATCATCTCCATGGCGGCCGGGATGATCCCCGCCTCGATGATGCTCGAAACCGTCCCGCTCGCCTGCTCCACGGTGTCGAATGCCGCCAGCAGTGTCACCACGCTCGCGGGCTTTGGCAGCAGTTTCACCACCACTTTCGTGACGATCCCGAGCGTCCCCTCGCTCCCGATGAACGCCCCGCGCAGGTCATACCCGAACGAATCTGCAACCCGGCCCCCGAGCCATGTGACTTCACCGGAGGCGGTCACCACTTCCATCCCCAGGACGTGGTTCTGCGTCACCCCGAGCGCGAGGCAGTGCGGGCCGCCCGCGTTTTCCGCCACGTTTCCCCCGATGCTGCACGCCTGCTGCGAGCTCGGGTCTGGTGCATAGAAGAGCCCCAGCGGGGCCGCCGCCTTCGAAATGTCCAGGTTCGGTACCCCCGGTTCTACCACCGCCACCCGGTCGACCGGGTCGATCTCCAGGATCCGTTGCATCCGCCCGGTGCCAATCACCACCCCCCGCTTCGCGGGGACCGAACCACCGCTCAGCCCCGTGCCCGCGCCCCGGGGTGTGATCGGCACGCCCAGCCGGTTGCACTCGCGCACCACCGCCGCAACCTCTTCGGTCGTTGCCGGCAGTACCACGGCATGGGGTGTGGATCGTTCGATCGTCCCATCGAATTCATAGACCGCCAGGTCCTCAGGGCGCCACAGCACATACCCGGGCCCGGACACCCGTTCGAGCGCGGCGATCAGCTCACGCCGGGTCGGCATCGGAGACCTGTTCGGCCGCCTGGCAGGCCCGGCAGAGGCCGAAAATCGCGAAGTGGTGCAGGTCCGCCGCGAACCCGAAGTCGTCCGCGAGCGACCCTTCGAGCGCTTCAAGATAACCGTGGCCGACCTCGACAACCTCACCGCAGCCCGAGCACACCAGGTGGTGGTGCGGGGCCTCCGGCGCCCACTCGAACAGCACGTCGCCTCCACCCATGTCCGTCGAGGTCGCCAGCCGCAGCCGTTTCAAGACGTCCAATGTTCGATACACCGTGCTCACGTCCACGAAGGGATAACTCTCGCGAACCTGCTCCGCAATCTTCGCGGCGCTGACGTGACCGCCCGAATGCCGCAACACGCGGATGATAAGCAGCCGCTGCGGGGTGACCTTGTGGCCCGCCCGCCGAAGGTGTTCCGCGACGTCTCCTTCACATGTCATTGCCAGCCCAGTCTACACGCCCATCCCCGCCCGCTCCTGTGCAGCGCCCGCCCGCCCGCCGATTCTCCTCTTGTGACCAGTGCAGATGACCATTGGCTTGCCGCAGCGCGGGCCCGTGCGGCCCGGGGAAACTGGGAGCGCGACACCGAGACGATCTTCGCCGACCTGCGGCGCCAGGTCGCCGAGCGCCCGCCAGCACCGGCCCAGCCCGCCTGCCCGTACTGTCCTGACCATCCGGAAATGTCAGTTCTCCGCCGGTACGAACTCCAGACCATCGATCCGCTCCGCTTCTGCCAGCGTTGCTACGGGTTCTGGGCGGTCGGCGATTCCCTCGTCCGTGGCGTCGCCGACCCGGGGACCGGCCACCCTGCGCTCGAGCAGGCCATGGCTCCCCGCCGTTGCCGCGCCTGTCACGGCCGTCTCAAGCCCG
>CAZRUZ010000043.1:0-1607 GCA_964603275.1 uncultured Anaerolineaceae bacterium
TCCTTGACCTCGGCGATGGTATAGGTGCCGAAGTGGAAGATGCTCGCGGCGAGGACGGCATCGGCGCCGCCTGTGGTGAGGGCCTCGGCCATGTGCTCGGGTCCACCGGCGCCACCCGAGGCGATGACCGGGACAGTGACGGCATCGCTGATCGCGCGGAGCATGCCGTTGTCGTAGCCCTTCTGGTGGCCGTCGGTGTCCATGCTGGTGATAAGCAGTTCGCCGGCGCCGCGGCTGACGGCCTCGACAGCCCATTCGACGGCGTCGAGCCCGGTGGGGTTGCGGCCACCGTGGGTGAAGACTTCCCAGCGGCCCGGCTCTTCGGGGACGCGGCGGGCATCGATGGCCACAACGATGCACTGGCTGCCGAAGCGGTAAGCGCCCTCGTTGATGAGGTTGGGATCCTGGATGGCTGCCGTATTGATGCTGACCTTTTCGGCGCCGAGCTCGAGCATGACCTTCATATCGACCGGTGTGCGGATGCCGCCGCCGACGGTGAAAGGGATGAAGACCTGCTCGGCGGTAGCGGCGACCATGTCGTACGTGGTCGCGCGGTCGTCCGATGAAGCGGTGATATCGAGGAAAACGAGTTCGTCGGCGCCCTGGGCTTCGTAGAGGCGGGCGAGTTCGACGGGGTCGCCGGCGTCCCGCAGTTCGACGAACGACACGCCTTTGACGACGCGACCGCGGTCGACATCGAAGCAGGGGATGATGCGGCGGGTGAGCACGGGTTGATTGTCGAGCGTGGGCTGGCGATTGTCGATGTGCGTTCGTGAGGCGGCGTGGCTACACCGTGGCCACAGCAGCCAGGGCATCGGGGAGTGTGAACGCTTCTTCGTACAGCGACTTGCCGACGATGGCGCCTTCACAGCCGAGGGCGGCCAGACGTACCAGGTGGTCGATCCGGGAGACCCCGCCGGAGGCAACGACCGGGCAGTCGACGGCGCCAAGCAACTCAACGTAGGCGTCGAAGTTGGGCTCGCTGAGCATGCCATCGCGGCCGATGTCTGTGAACATGAGACGGGCGGCGCCGGCGGCGGAGAGCTCGCGGGCGAGGTCGATGGCGCGGACGTTGCTACCCTGCAGCCACCCATCAGTACGAACCTCGCCGTCCTTCGCATCGATGGACACGACGATGGCATCGCCAAAGCGGGCGATGGCGGCGCGGGTCAATCCGGGGTCTTTGATGGCCACGCTGCCGAGCTGGACGCGGGTGGCGCCGTAGGCAAGGGCGGCGGCGATGGCCCCGAGGGTGCGGACGCCTCCCGAGACTTCGACGGGGATGGATACCTCGCGGCAGATCCGGGCCATCACTTCCTGGTTGCGCGGAGCGCCTTCCCGGGCGCCATCGAGGTCGACCACATGAAGGCGGGGGGCGCCAAGCAACTCCCAGCGGCGGGCAACTGCGACGGGTTCTTCGGAGTAGGCGGTCTCGCGGGCGTAGTCCCCCTGGAGGAGGCGGACACAGCGGCCGCCGCGAAGGTCGATGGCGGGGATGACTTCGAAGGTCATGGGGCGGTGACGACGCCGGGGGCGATGGGCTCACCGCTGCGCGCCCAGCTGACGAAGTTCTGGTAGAGACGGAGGCCCAGGCGGCCGGACTTTTC
>CAZRUZ010000043.1:1707-15722 GCA_964603275.1 uncultured Anaerolineaceae bacterium
AGGAGCGCGTGGAGGCCCATGCACACGCCGAGGAAGGGCCGTCCGGAGGCGATGTAGGTGAGGAGCGGTTCCACAAGGTTCCGTTCGCGGAGCTTGAACATGGTGTCCTCAGCGGCGCCCACGCCCGGGAGGACCAGCGCAGCGGCGCGATCGATGTCGGCCGGGTCAGCCGAGACCGCGGGCGCAGCCCCAACGTGTTCGAGCGCGCGCGCGACGCTGCGCAGATTACCGGCATCGTAATCGACCACGATGATCGGGCTGGACGGCATGGGGCTCGAGTGTATCACGGGAGAGACCGGTGCCCGGCTCCGCGGCCTCCGTGGACCGTATACTCGTGGCATGGCCGAGGGAGAAGGGATGAGCCAGTACGCGGCGCGCCTCCGCAGCGAGGAGTTGCGCTCGGTGATCAACTACCACAACCGCCTGTATTACGAACTGGACCGGCCGGAGATCCCGGACGCGGTCTACGACGAGCTGATGAACGAGCTGCGGGCGATCGAGGCGCGGTTCCCGGAGCTGATCACGCCGGATTCGCCCACCCAGCGGACCGGCGCGGCGCCGGTCACTACGTTTGACGTCGTCGAACACCGGACGCCGCTGCTCAGTCTCTCCAACTGCTTCAGCACAGAGGAACTCGACGCGTGGCACCGGCGGGCCTCGGAGCGCGTGGGGCTGGAGACGCTCGCGCTCACATCGGAGCCGAAGATCGACGGGCTCGCGATTTCGCTGGTATACGAGGGCGGGCGGTTCGTTCAGGGAGCGACCCGGGGCGACGGGTTCCGGGGCGAGAACGTGACGGAGAACCTGCGGACGATGGGCGAGATCCCAAAGGCGCTGCGCGGACGATTCCCCGAGCGGTTCGAGGTGCGCGGCGAGGTGTACATGAGCCGCAGCGGTTTCGAGCGGATGAACGCCGGGATCGGGGAGCAAAACGTCGAGCGAGAGGCGCAAGGAAAGAAGCCGCTCCCGCTTTACGCGAATCCCCGGAACGCGGCAGCCGGGTCGGTGAGACAGAAGGACCCTGCGGTGACGGCCGGGCGGCCGCTGTCGATCTTCATTTACCAGCTCGGGTGGAGCGATGGCGCCCGGCCGGATAGCCACTTCGAGACGCTGCACTGGCTTGCGGAGATGGGGTTCGTGGTGAACCCGGAGATGCGCCTCCACCCGGGGCTGGAGGCAGCGCGGGAGCGCATCGGCTGGTGGGATCACCAGCGGGAGCGGCTGGACTACGACATCGATGGCGTGGTGCTGAAGCTGGACGACACGCGCGAGTGGGAGCGGCTCGGGTACGTGGGACGGGAACCGCGCTGGGCGACCGCGTTCAAGTTCCCGCCGCAGCAGCGCACCACGAAGCTCCGCCGGATCGAGGTGAACGTCGGACGGACCGGCGTGCTGACACCGTTTGCGGTGCTGGAACCTGTTGTCGTTGGCGGGGCGACGATATCGATGGCGACGCTGCACAACGAGGGCGACATCCGGCGGAAGGACATCCGGGAGGGGGACACCGTGATCGTCCAGCGCGCGGGCGAGGTGATCCCGCAGGTTGTCGGGCCGGTGCTTAGCCTGCGCACGGGCGAGTCGCACGAATGGTCGATGCCGGCGGCGTGCCCGGTCTGCGGCACACCCGTGACGCGCGAGGAGAGCGAAGCGGCAACCTACTGCCCGAATGGAAGCTGCCCGGCGCAGCAGATCCGGCTGATCGAGCACTTCGCGAGCCGCGGGGCGATGGACATCGAGGGGCTCGGAGAGCGGATGGCGGTGCAACTGTTCCAATCCGGGCTGGCGCGGAATGTGGCCGATATCTACGGGCTGACGCCGGCAGACCTCATGAGCCTGCCAGGGATCAAGGAGAAGTCGGCGGCGAACCTGCTGGCAGGCATCGAGGCGAGCAAGCGGAGGCCCTTGCCGAACGTGCTGTTCGCACTGGGCATCAGGCACGTGGGGTTCGAGACCGCGCGGCTGCTAGCGGAGCGGCTGGGAAGCCTCGGGGCGCTGCTCGACGCCGATGCCGAGCGGCTCCAGGAGGTCGAGGGGATCGGGCCGGTCGCGGCCGGGAGCATCGAGGCATGGGGGTGCCATGAGGGCAACCGGCGGACTGTCGAGCGGCTCGTCGCGCAGGGGGTTGACCCGCGGTTCGAGCGCGTGGAGCAGGGCGATGGGGGCCCGCTCGCAGGGATGACGATCGTGGTGACCGGGAAGCTGGAGACCATGTCGCGGGGAGAGGCGGAGGATGCGATCCGCCGGCTCGGGGGGAAGGCCGGGAGCGCGGTCACGAAGGCGACAGACTACCTGGTGGTAGGGGCGGATGCCGGGTCGAAACTGGCGAAGGCGCAGGCGCTGGGCACGAAGGTACTGGACGAGGCGGCGTTCCGGGAGCTGGCAGGGATGCCTGGGCATTCTTAGCGCTTAAATAAGGTAAGTATCAGTTCATAAAGCGCAGAGAGGCCGCGGTTCGCGCAGGGGGTTATGGCGCGTATAATAGAAAGGCTACCCCTCCGCGGCTCTTCGCGGCCTGCTCCAACCGAAGGTCTCTTGCTTGGCGTTCACCAACCCGCTCCGCCGCTTCTTTGGATTCCTGTCGCATGACATCGCGATTGACCTCGGCACGGCCAACACCCTGGTGATGGTCAAAGGGCGGGGCATCGTCATCGATGAGCCGTCGGTGGTGGCGATCGACCGGAGCACGAAGAAGATCCTGGCCATCGGCGCCGAGGCCAAGCGGATGGTTGGGCGGACTCCGGCGAACATCGTGGCCGTGCGGCCGCTGCGCGACGGCGTGATCTCGGACTTCGAGGTGACCGAGAAGATGCTCAGTTATTTCATCCGGGCAGTGCACGACCGGGGCTTTCTCGCGCAGCCGCGGGTGGTGGTGGGTATCCCGAGCGGCGTTACCGAGGTCGAGAAGCGGGCGGTGCACGACGCGGCCCTGAACGCTGGCGCGCGGAGCTGTTACCTGATCGAAGAGCCCATGGCGGCGGCGATCGGCGCCGGGCTCCCGGTGATGGAGGCCGCGGGCTGCATGATCGTGGATATCGGCGGCGGAACGACCGAAGTGGCGATCATCTCGCTGGGCGGCATGGTGGTGAGCACGTCGATCCGCGTGGCCGGGGACGAGATGGACCAGGACATCATCGCGTATGCGCGCCAGGTCCATAACCTCTTGATCGGCGAGCGGACAGCGGAAGAGATCAAGAAGACGGCAGGTTCGGCCGCCCCGCTGGACCCGGAGGAGACCGTCGAGATCCGCGGGCGAGACCTGGCGACAGGACTGCCGAAATCGGTGGAGGTAAGCACAGTCGAAATCCGGGACGCGCTCGCCGGGTCGATCAGCGCGATCGTGGAAGCGGTGCGTTCATCGATCGAGGTGACGCCTCCGGAGCTGGTGAGCGACCTGATGGCCCACGGGATCGCGCTGGCGGGAGGCGGGGCGATGTTGCGGGGGCTGGACCGCCGGTTGAGCCAGGAAACGCGGTTCCCGGTCTATGTCGCCGAGGACCCGCTGTTGTGCGTGGTCCGTGGCGCGGGCGAGGTGCTGGAGGAGACTGTCCTGTTGAGCAAGGTGCAATCCCAGCTGGCTTCGCGCAGGCCGGGACGGTAGCATCGGCAGGCGCCCCGTGGTGAACCCATGCTGATGTTCTCACGGTATTCCTGGTGGGTGGCCTCGATGATCGGGCTGGCGATGCTGCTGGCCATCCTCGGGCAGACCGGGCTGTTGAACCCGTTCCAGGGGCTCTTTCTGCGGGCGACGGCCCCGGTTGAAGGCGTCTTTTCCGGCCTGTTCCGCCCGGTCGCCTCGGTGCTTTCGGGTATCGGCGAACTGGACACCCTGCGCGACGAGAACGACCGGCTCCGGCTGGAGAACGAAGCCCTGCGCAACGAAGTCGCGGGGTTGCAGCAGGATGCCCAGCGCGTGAAAGAGCTTGAGAGTCTGTTGCAGATCACCGAAGGCGGGTCGGATGCGACGCGCGTGGTGGCGAACATCGTCCACCGGGCGAGCACACCGTTCCAGCAGGAGGTGAGCATCGACCGTGGCTCGTCGGCGGGGATCGAGGTCGGCATGGTGGTGCTTTCGTCGCAGGGCTCGCTGATGGGGACTGTGACGAAGGTCAGCGGCGAAACGGCGTTCGTGCGGTTGATCACGGACACGCGCAGCAAGGTGCGCGCGGAGATCGCGGGGACAGGCGCGGAAGGGATCGTGAAAGGCACGCCGGACCGCGGGCTAGTGCTCGACCTCGCGCAGGGCGATATCAAGGTGGGCGACGCGGTAGTCACTTCGGGGCTGGGCGGCAACTACCCGAAAGGGATCCCGATCGGGGTTGTCAGTGACGTGACGGGTACGAGCCAGGACCTCTACAAGAAGGTGACGATCCAGCCCCTGGTGCGGCTGGGGACGGCGACGACGGTCCTGGTCAACGTGAGTTTCCTCCCGGAGCGGCTGAGCCTGGAGGATGAATGAAGGCGCTCGCGGGGGTGGGGGCTGTCGTACTTGCGGCGATTGCCCAGGTGACCGTGGCGCCGCTGTTCCCACTGGGCGGGGCGGCGCCAGAATTCGTCCTGCTCGGGCTGGTGCTCATCACGGCTTTCAGCGGGCCACCGCCGGTGATGTGGCTGACGCCGCTCGCGGCGGTCGCGGCGGGATGGCTTTCCGACCGTTCGCCCGGACTGATGCTGATCGCCTACCTGCCGCTGCTGCCGGTGGGACTGGGGCTGGAGGAGAGCCCGGCGCCGCTGAACCACTACGTGCGGACGCTGGCCATGATGCTGGTGACCGGGATGTGGCTGCGGATGATCCTGGCGTTCGGAGCCATCGCCGGGGGCGCCGAGCCAGCAATCGGGGCGCTCATCTCGGACGTGATCGTCCCGGGGCTGGTCCTTGACCTGAGCCTACTCACGGTGGTGTACATTCCTCTAAGGCTCGCGGGACTGGCGGGACAGGGGATGACGCTGCAGCGAAGCAGGTACTACTAACCGATGAGCTTCCTTGACGAAGGCTTCCGGACGCCAGCGGGGCCAAGCCGCAACCGGCCGCACGGCAACCTGATGGTGTTGCGTCTGGCGGTGATCGCCATGTTCGGGATCCTCGCCATCCGGCTCGTGGACATGCAGATCATTAACGGCGCGGAGTTCGCGCAACGGTCGCGCGAGAACCACATCATCCAGAAGAACATCCTGCCGACACGCGGCCTGATCCTCGACCGCAACGGCCAGCCGCTGGTCGAGAACGTCGGGATCTATTCCGCGAAGATCCTGCCGGAGGTGCTCCCGGAATCGAAGGAATCGCGCTACCGGATCTACCTGAAGCTGCAGGAGATCGCCGGGGTATCGCCACTGGAGACGCAGGCGCGGGTCGACGAAGCGGAGTCTGCCGGGCGCGGATACATCGAGATCACCGTTGCCACGAACCTGAGCCGGGACCAGGCGCTCGCGCTGGAAGAGGCATCAGTGGACCTCCCGGGGGTGAGCCTGGGGATTACGCCGGGGCGCAACTACACCGCCGGCCCGGAGTTCTCGCACATCCTGGGACACATCGGGCCGCAATCGCAGGAGGAAGCTGAGGAACTCCGCAAAGAGGGGTACCAGCTGGATGAACCGGTAGGGAAGGACGGCATCGAGGCGCGGTACGAAGAGGACCTGCGCGGGCAGATCGGGTACACGGCCGCCGAACAGGATGCGCAGGGGCGCCTGATCACCCAGATCGGGACGAAGGACCCGGTGCCGGGGAATTCGCTGGAACTGGCGATCGACCTGGACTTGCAGCAGTACGTGGCGCAGCTGCTGGAGGATTCACTGGCAGATACGAGTGGGGTGTGGGGCCCGGCAACCCAGGCCGCCGCCGTGGTCATGAACCCGACGACCGGTGAAGTCTATTCGCTGGTTTCGATCCCGACGTACGACAACAACATCTTCGCCGATGCGCGGAACCGCTCAGCCGAACTTGAGGCGCTTTCGCGGGACCAGGCGACGACGCCGTTCCTGAACAAGGCCCTTTCGCCGGCCGCCCCGGGTTCGACGTTCAAGCTGGTCACGTCGGCGGCCGGGTTGATGGAGGGGAGCATCACGCCGAGCACCAGCTACTACGTCGGGTGCCGGCTTGAGGTGAAGGGCGAGAACGACGTGCTGTATGAGTACCCCGACTGGCGATGCCACGACCAGATGATGGACGTGCGGAACGGGATCGCGTGGTCGTCCAACGTATTCATGTTCCTGACGGCGGCGGGAGACCTGGAACGGGTGCGAGGGTTGGGGAAGGACGTGGAGACATCGGGGACCATCCTCGCGAGCTGGGCCCGGCGCTTCGGGTTTGGCTCGGAAACGGGTATCGACCTGTATGGTGAAGCCAGCGGGCGGGTCCCCGACCCGGGATGGAAGCGCCGCACCTACGTGGGGGAGGGCTTCAACCCCGGCGAGAACGAGTGGTTCCTTGGCGACACGTACAACTCGGCGATCGGGCAGGGCGACGTGCTGGCCACGCCGCTCCAGATCGCGCGGATGACCGCGGCAGTTGCGAACGGCGGGAAGCTCGTCACGCCTCACATCGTGAACCGGGTGGTCTCTCCCGACGGGACGACGGTGAGGACGATTGGGACGGACTACGAGGATGTGGGCGTTTCGGAGGGGTACCTGCAGGTCGTGCGCGAAGGAATGCTGGGTTCGGTGCAGTACGGCGCCGGCGTCCGGGCGGCCATTTCGGCGGCTTCAGTGGCGGGGAAGACGGGTACCGCGGAGTTCTACAAGAAGGATGGGACGAAATCGCAGCACGCCTGGTTTACCGGGTTCGCGCCGTACGACGACCCGCAGGTGGTGGTCACCGTGTACTTCGACATCGGCGTGGGTGGTGACAAGGCGGCCCCGGTCGCCGGGAAGATCCTCCAGTACTTCATGGAGAACGTGAACCCGTGAGCAGCATCACGTATGGGGGTTACGGCGGCCGGGCGCGCACATCGGGGAGCCTCTGGCAGGGGTGGGACCGCTTTGACTACGTGATGGTGCTGGCGGCGCTGGCGCTGGTCGGGTACGGGCTCTTGCTGATCTACAGCGGCTCGCTCCCGTGGTATGACGGGCCGGTGGCGAGCTTCCAGAACCCGGTGGCGAAGCAGGTGATCTTCGCGGCAGCCGGGATCGCGGGGATGCTCGTGATCTCGAAGATCGACTACCACCACTTCACCCACTACGCGTGGGTGTTCTACGGCATCGGGATCGTGTCGCTGATTGCCATCCTGGCGATCGGGCAGACGGCCTATGGTTCGACCCGCTGGTTCGACGTGGGGCCCATCCAGATCCAGCCGTCCGAGTTTGCCAAGCTGGCGACGATCCTCGCCCTGGCGCGCTTCTTCAGCGAACACGGCGGCGACGCGCGTGACCTGCGCACGCTGCTGACATCGCTGGCAATCGTGGCGCCGGTGTCCGGGCTGGTCTTCATCGAACCGGACCTGGGGACGAGCATCGTGTTCTTCGCGATCTGGCTCGGCGTCGTGGTCGTGGCGGGGGTGAGCCGCAGCCACCTGCTGGTGATGGGGGCGATCTTCATCGCGGTGCTGCCCTTCCTGTGGACGTTTGCCATCGCGGACTACCAGGTCGAGCGCGTGTCGGTACTGGTGGATCCGAACAAGGACCCGCTGGACTCGGGCTACAACGTGATCCAGTCACAGATTGCGCTCGGCTCGGGACAGTGGACGGGCAAGGGATTCACGAACGGCGACCAGACCCAGCTGGAGTACCTGAAAGTGGCCACGAAGGACTTCATCTTCAGCCTGCTGGGAGAGGAGTTCGGGTTCGTTGGGGCAATGGTGATGTTCGCCCTGTTCATCCTGCTATTGATGCGGGGGATACGGGCGGCGCAGCTTGCCGGCGACACCGCGGGGCAGCTCATCGCCGTTGGCATCGTTATGTTGATTTTGATGCAGACGTTCATCAATGTGGCGGTCAATGTCAGCCTGTTCCCGGTCACGGGTATCCCGCTGCCATTCGTGAGCCAGGGTGGCTCGTCGCTGGTCAGCCTGTTCGGTTCGCTGGGCATCCTGCAGAGCATCGTGATGCGGCACCGGGCCTACCGGCAGACGTAGGGCCGCTCAGTTCGCGATTGCCGATTCAGAGCGCGTGAGCGCTTCCCGGACGGTTCGTACGGGCGTGAGCGTCATGCCTTCGACCGGCGGCGTGCCGGGGGGCACGAGGGCGTGGGTGAAGCCCATTCGGGCCAGTTCGCCGAGTCGGCGCTGCGCCTGCTGGACGGGCCGAATGGCCCCGGAGAGGGCAACTTCGCCGAGATAGGCGGTTCCACGGGGCAGCGGCCGATCGGTGACCGCGGAGGCGAGGGCGGCGACCACCGCGAGGTCGGCCGCTGGGTCTCGAAGGCGGAGTCCACCGGATACACTCGCGACGATGTCCATGCCCGAGGCATTCATACCGCCTCTTCGCGCGAGCACCGCGAGAAGCATGTGCAGGCGGGAGGTTTCGAGCCCGGCGGCGATGCGGCGCGGCGATGCCAGGTTCGTGGGGACGGCCAGTGCCTGGACCTCGATGGCGAGCGGGCGCGACCCTTCGATGATGGCGGTCACGGCACAACCGGAGGCTTCGGCATCGTGGGCATCGAGGAGGGCGGAACTCGGGTTATCGACGCTCTGGAGGCCGGCGCCGGTCATCTCGAAGACGCCAACCTCATCGGTCGCGCCGAAGCGGTTCTTCACGGCGCGGAGGACACGGAGGGCGCCGCCTTCGGCGCCTTCGAAGTACAGGACGGCATCGACCAGGTGTTCAAGGAGGCGCGGGCCGGCGATCTCGCCGCCCTTGGTGACGTGGCCGGTGACGATGGTGCAAACCTCGTTGCCCTTGGCGAACGCGACCAGGCGGGCGCCCGCCTCGGCAAGCTGGGCCGGGCCGCCGGAGCGTGATTCGAGCCCTTCGACGTAGACAGACTGGATAGAATCGATGATCACCACGCTGGAACCGGTGCCTTCGGCGGCGGCGAGGGCGGCATCGAGGTTCGATTCCGGGACCAGCGTGATAGGAGCGGCGCCGACATCGAGGCGGGATGCGCGCATCCGGACCTGGCGGGGGGATTCCTCGCCGCAGACGTAGGCGACGGTCTGGCCGGCAGCGGCCAGGCGGGCGGCGGCCTGGAGCATGAGCGTCGACTTCCCGATACCGGGGTCGCCGCCAACAAGCACGAGAGAGCCGGGGACCAGTCCTCCACCGAGGACGCGGTCCAGTTCAGGAATGCCGGTGACCATGCGGCTTCCCGGTTCGTCCGGGACGTCAGCGAGGGCGAGCGTCCGGCCGGGAACGGCCGCGACGCGGGAGGAACGGGCAAGCGGGCCGCGGGGCGCGCTGTGGTAGTGCTCCATGGTGTTCCACTGCTGGCATTCGCCGCAGCGGCCGACAAAGGCGACGGTGGTCCAGCCGCACTCGCGGCAGCGGTATCCACGGGAAGAGCGGGCCATCGGGCGATTATAGGGAGCGGAGGCGATCGGCTGCCGGAGTCAATTCGCTTCCGTGGCCTTTTCGAGGAACGGCGTCACGGCGGCGGCGAGAGCGCGATGCTCGGGGAGCTGGAGCGCCGGGTCCCGGGTGAGGACCCGCTGCGCCATTGCCCGGGCGCGGAGGAGGATCTCCCGGTCGGTGAGCCGGGCGACACGGAGCATGGTGTTCGAGCCGCTCTGGAGACGGCCCCAGGTCTCGCCCTCGCCACGCATGCGGAGGTCGACCTCGGCGAGCTTGAAGCCGTCGGTCGTCTCGCACATGGCTTCCAGGCGTTCGCGGGCCTCTGGGCCGGGATCTTCCTCGCTGCTGAACAGGAGGCAGTAGCTCTGCTTTTCCGATCGGCCGACGCGCCCGCGGAACTGGTGGAGCTGGCTGAGCCCGAAGCGTTCGGCGCCCTCGATGACGATGACCGTCGCGTTGGGGACATCGATACCGACCTCGATGACACTGGTGGAGACGAGCACCCGGGCCTCGTTGCGGGCGAAGCGCCCCATCACCTCGTCCTTCTGGCGGGCGGGCATGCGGCCGTGCAGGAGCTCGAGGTCGTATCCGCGCAGGGGGCCGTTGCTGAGGTGCTGGAACTCCTCTTCGGCGGAGCGGACATCCAGCGTTTCCGATTCCTCCACCAGCGGGCAGATGACGTAGGCCTGCTCGCCAGCATCGAGGCGTTTGCGCAGGAAGGTGTAGGCGTCATCGCGTTCGTGCGGCTGGTACCAGCGGGTGCGTACCGGCTTGCGGCCCGGGGGCATCTCATCAATGGTCGAGACCTCGAGGTCGCCGTAGACGGTGAGGGCCAGTGTCCGGGGGATGGGCGTCGCGGTCATGACGAGGAGGTGCGGGTTCATGCCCTTCTGGCGGAGGCGGGCCCGCTGCATGACGCCAAAGCGGTGCTGTTCATCGACGATGGCGAGGCCGAGGCGCGGGATCGCGACATCGTCTTCGAGGAGGGCGTGGGTGCCGATGATGATGTCGGCGCCGCCGTGGGCGGCATCGCCGCGGATCTGCTGCTTCTGGGACGCGGTAAGGGAGCCGGTGAGCATGAGGACGCGCAGGGGCCGGCCGAGCCAGGGCGGTGCAAACATCCCGTCCAGCGCCGAGACCTGGTCACCGCCGAGGAGGCGCGAGAGGGAGCGATGGTGCTGTTCGGCGAGGATTTCGGTGGGCGCCATGAGCGCCGCCTGGTATCCGGAACGGACGGCAGCGAGCATGGCGGCGAATGCCACGACCGTCTTGCCGCTGCCGACATCGCCCTGGAGGAGGCGGAGCATCGGGTGGGGTCCCCGCAGGTCGCCTTCGATCTCGGCCAGGCAGCGGCTCTGGGCGCCAGTGAGCGGGAAGGGAAGCGAAGCGAGGAACCCATCGCGGTCGCCATCGAGCGAGAGCGCGGGGGCGTCGTTGCCCAGCTGCCATTCGGCCCGGCGGATGAGCACGGCGGCCTGGACCGCGAGGAACTCGCCAATGGCGAGGCGCTGGCGGGCCTGTTCCGCGGCGCCTGCGTGCGGAGGGTAGTGGTACTCGCGAATGGCACTGGCCACGGGTGGCAGGCCCTCCTCGCGCCGCAGCCATTCGGGGACGGGGTCGGCGACTCGGTCGGCGAGCATATCGACGGCGCCTTTCACGGCGTTGCGGATGGTGCGCTGGCCAAGGCCCTGCGTGGCCGGATAGACGGGCTGGAGACGGCCGGCTTCGAACGATTCGTCGTCGGCCAACTCGTATTCTGGGTTCTCCATCTGGAGGCGGCCACTGTAGTCGCGCACGCGGCCCGAAAGGACGACGCGTTGCCCTTCGGCCAGGGCGCGGGCGACGTAAGGCATGTTCCACCAGATGGCTTTGAGCATGCCCGCGCCATCGGTCACGACCGCCTGAGCCCCGCGCATCCGTCGGCCAAAGCGGACCTCGCCGATAGAGAAGACGGTAGCGACGATGGTCTGCGGCTGGCTGCCGGGGCGGAGTTCGCTGATCTTGCGGAGGTCGGTGAAGTCGTTGAAGCGGCGGGGGAAGAGGAAGACGGCTTCGCCCGCGGTCGTCACCCCCAGGCGCTCAAAGCGCGTTGCGGCCGCTTTGCCAACGCCCGGCAGGTCGGTGACGGGTGAGTCGGGCGCCAGGCCCCGCGCTTCCGCAGGCGCTGATCGCTGTACCGCCGCCGCGGTGGCTGCCGGGAGTGTTCGGGACGCGGACAGGCGGGTACGAGGAGCGGTCGCGGGGGCTGCCCGACCGCCCGGTGAGGCGGCATGGGTGGAGCGGAGCGCAGCCAGCGTGGCGCCGATCCACTGCTCCCGGCCGGCGCCATCGAGCGCGCGATAGCCGCCCGTGGGCAGCGCCCGCAGGCGGGCATCGAGGGGGGTCCCCCGGCGGATCACGCCGTCTTCGACCATCTGGATCAGCATGCGGTCGAGCCCGCCGACGACTGACTGGTTATCGAACCCGCGGCTGCGTTCGAGTTCGAACACGCGGGCGAGGCGGCTGGCCTCGACGGCCACCGCGGTCACTCACGCTCCAGGGCCGCGATGCCCAGGGCATTGGGCCCGGTGTACACGCCGACAACGGGACCGAGGTAACCGACCTTCAGGTCGGTGTGCGGGAGGAGCGGACGAAGACGTTCGAGGAGGACCCGGGCATCGGTGTCATCCCCGCTGCAGCCAATGAACATCTCTTTTGCGCGTGGCATGCCAGAGGCGAGTTCGAACATGCGCTCGATGGCCTTCGACCTGGTGCGGACGCGCTCGAACGGCGCAACTTCTCCATCGTCGACGCAGATGATCGGCTTGATGCTGAGGACCGAGCCGAGGAGCGAGCGGGCCCGGCCGATGCGGCCCCCTTTTTGGAGGTACTCGAGCGTATCAACCGCAACGTGGACCGAGACCCGGTCCATGGCGCGGCGGGCGGTGGCGACGACCTCCGCGAGCGAGGCCCCCGCCTGGGCGGAGCGGGCCGCCTCGAGGACAATCAGGCCAAGGCCAAGGCTGACGTTGTACGAATCGATCAGATCGACGTGGACATCGTGTTTCACGACTTCGCGGGCGATGGACGCCGCATTGAGCGTGCCGGAGAGCCTGGATGAGACGTGGATGGAGACGATCTCGACCCCATCGCCGGCGAGTGAACGGTAGGCATCCTGGAAGAGCTCGACGGATGGCTGGCTGGTGCGCGGGAGCGACTTCGACGCCACCATGCGGGCGTAGAAATCGGCCCCGGAAATCTCGACGCCATCGAGGAACGCCTCCTCGCCGAAGAAGACGGTGAGCGGGACAACGGTGATGCCGTAGCGCTCAGCATCGGCGGGAGAGAGGTCACAGGTTGAGTCGGTGACGATGCGGACAGCCATAATTGATCACGCGCCTATGCGGGAGAGTATAACGGTAACGCAGCGAACACGTAGAATACCCACATGGCACGCGTAAAGATCGCCCCTTCGATCCTGACAGCCGATTTCGGGCGGCTTGCCGATGAGGTGCGGGCCGCGGAAGCGGGCGGGGCGGACCTGCTGCACCTCGACGTGATGGATGGGCGCTTCGTGCCGAATATCACCTTCGGCGCGCTGCTTGTCGAGGCGCTGCGGAAGGTGACGGCGCTGCCGTTCGATATCCACCTGATGACGGTGCAGCCGGAGCGTCTTATCGAGCAGTTTGCCGATGCCGCGGACACCATCAATGTGCACATCGAGGTCTCGCCCCACATCAACCGGACACTGGACGCGATCCACCGGCTGGGGAAGCGCGCGGGTGTGTGCATCAACCCCGGGACCCCGGTCGCGGCGATCGAGGAGTCGCTGCCGGACGTGGACCAGGTGATGGTGATGACGATCAACCCGGGCTGGGGCGGGCAGCAGATGATCCCGCGGCAACTGGACAAGGTGGCGCGCATCCGGGGCCTACTCGACGCGGGCGGCCACGGCGCGGAGATCGAGATCGACGGCGGTGTGAAGGTGGGCAACATCGCGCAGTGCGCACATGCGGGGGCGAACATCGTGGTATGCGGAAGCTCGGTGTTCAATGCGGAGAAGAGCCCGGCCGAGAACATCGCCGAGCTGCGGAAGGCGGCCGGATAGCCGCCTTCCGGAATCTACTTCAACTTCGCGAGGGCCTCGAGCGCGTGGACGGGATGCGACTCGAAGTCGGCCGGTTCGACATAGACATCGCGGACGATGCGGTCCTTGTCGATGACGATGGTCGTGCGGTTATGGATGCCCACGGCTTCGACGAAGACGCCGTAATCGCGCCCGGCCTGGTTGCGGGGGAAATCGCTGAGGAGGGGGAACTCGAGCCCGAGCTTCTCCTCGAACTCGCCGGCAGCGGCGAAGGAATCAACCGAGATGCCCAGGACCTGGGCATCGGCCTCCGCGAACCTATCGGTGTAGGTGCGGAAGGCCGTCATTTCGGACGTTCAGCCACCGGTGAAGGCGAGCGGGTAAAAGGCGAGGACGAGGTGTTTGCCCGGGAAGGAATCGAGCGTGACCTCCTCGCGCTTCCTGTTGCGAAGCGAGAACGGTGGAGCCGGTTGACCGATTTCGAGTGCCATGGGGCAACGGTAGCAGCTTC
>CAZRUZ010000043.1:15822-17314 GCA_964603275.1 uncultured Anaerolineaceae bacterium
TCCTGGGCGGTGATCATCCGGCCGGTCCAGATGAGGTCGAGGGCGCGCTGGACGCCGACCACGCGGGGAAGCGAGTACGTGCCACCATCGCCCGGGATGAGGCCCATGCGGACGTAGGTCATGCCCATGCGGGCGGTACTGCTGGCAAAGCGGATGTCGGCCATGGTCGCCATATCCATACCGGCGCCCGCCGCGGCGCCGTTGATCGCGGCGATATAGGGCTTCTCCAGCTGAATGAGGGCGCGGGGAATCGGGTGGACACGGTCGCGGAGGCTATGGCGGCGGTCGGCGACACTTGCCTGGGAGCGGAGGACGCCGGAGCCGCCCGCCTCGGCGGCGACGTTCATGCCGCTGCAAAAGCCGCGGCCCGCTCCGGTAATAATGACCGCGCCAACGGAACGGTCCTGGTCCGCGCAATGGATGGCGTCGGCCCACTCCTCGAGCATCTGGTTGTCGAAGGCGTTGAGCCGCTCGGGCTTATTCAGGGTGATGGTAGCAACGCCGTCTTCGACGCCGTAGAGGATAGCCTCGTAGGACATGGGGACCCCGCGGAGTGGTTTGGGTGGATTCTACGGTGGGAAGCACCCCACGGCGAGGTGAGAGCGACGAAGGGACGAAGGGTCCCGGGAGGCGGGGCACATGGCCATCGCTGCGGCGCGGTGCCGCGCCTACGCTCGGAAGGTGGACGGCAGGTTCGACGACCGCAGAGACGGGGGCCGGGCGCTTGCGCGCACGGTCGCCGGGCTGGGGCTACCCCCGGATACCCTTGTGCTCGGCCTCGCCCGGGGTGGGGTGCCGGTGGCCTACGAAGTCGCGATGGCGCTGGGTTTGGAACTGGATGTGCTGCTGGTGCGGAAGCTTGGCGTGCCCGGCCACCCGGAACTCGCGATGGGCGCGATCGCCAGCGGTGGCGTCCGCGTCTTGAACGAGGACATCATCGAGGAACTCCGGATCCCGGCGGGGGCGATCGAGCGGGTCGCGGCGGAGGAGGGCGAGGAGTTGCAGCGCCGCGAGTCGGCCTACCGCGACCACCGGCCGCCAGCGGCGATTGCCGGGCGGACGGTCGTGCTGGTCGATGACGGCCTCGCGACCGGGGCCTCGATGCGAGCAGCGATTGCCGTGGCGCGTGCCGCTGGTGCGGCACGGGTCGTGGTTGCCGCTCCCGTTGCGGCCGGGGAGACGTGCGCCGAAATCGAGGATGATTTCGCCGGGGTTGGCTGCGTGTGCGTTGCGACACCGAGCCCGTTCTATGCGGTCGGGCCCTGGTACCGGGACTTCACGGCGACCGCGGACGGGGAGGTCAAAGACCTGCTGGCTGGTGCAGCGGGGCGGCAGGGCTTGCGCCCGGGTGCATGATGATGCCAGAACGTGGGGAGGGATCGATGCTCGACGCGACCCAGACACTGCTAATCGAAGTGACCGATGCCGAGCTGCCCGGGGATTTCGTCCCGCCCCGTGGGGGTGATGCGCTGATCGTCTTCGCCCACGGGAG
>CAZRUZ010000044.1:0-17184 GCA_964603275.1 uncultured Anaerolineaceae bacterium
GAGGCTTTCGAAGCCGCGCTCAAGCGCTTTAACAAGCGCGTCCAACAGGATGGCATCCTTGCTGAAGCGCGGCGCCGTGAGCACTACGAAAAGCCGAGCGTGAAGCGCAAGAAGAAGGAAGCCGCCCGCCTGCGGAAGCTCCGCAAGAAGCAGCTCCGCAGCGAAGCCCGCGCAGCCAGCAGGCGCTAGCCGGGTATCATCCGAACCACTCCCACGGGCCCGGCCACTCCGCCGGGCCCGTGGCATTCAGGGAGTCCGCCATGGCAACCCTCAAGGACACGATCCAGGCCAACCTCGCCGATGCGATGCGCAATCGCGACGAGGTCCGCAAGTCCACCCTCCGCCTGCTCATCGCGGCGATCAAGAACACCGAGATCGACCAGGGCAAGGCGCTCGATGACGACGCGGTGGTCACGGTCATCCAGAAGCAGGTGAAGCAGCGCCGCGAGAGCATCATCGAGTTCGAAAAGGGCAACCGCCCCGACCTGGTCGAGCGCGAGGCCGCGGAGGCTGCCATCCTCCAGACTTACCTGCCGGAACAGGCGAGTACCGAGGAGATCGAAGCTGCCGCCCGCCGTGTCATCGCCGGGACCGGGGCCAGCGGCCCGCGTGACATCGGCAAGGTGATGCCCGTCCTTACCCGGGAGTTCGCCGGCCGGGCCGATGGCCGCGCCATCAATGAAATCGTCCGTTCGCTCCTCGGCGCCTGAGATGGCCATCCGCGCCGTCCTCTTCGATTGGAACGGCACGCTCGTCAAGCACGCCCCTACCGAGACGTTCTCGGTGGCCTCACTCGCGATCGACGCCTATGCCCGCCGAAACCTCGGCGTCGAGGCCGCCGCGGGTTCATTCGGGCGGGCGTTTTCCGCGGTTGTTCCAGCCTATGTGCCGGGCGCGGATCAAACGTGTCCCCCGGTCACGAAGTTCGTCGGCGAGGCGTTTACCTGGCTCAGCTGGCCGGCCGGCGCCAGCGATGTCGATGCCTGCGCCCGCTTGCTCTTCGCCCAGTCCACCCGGGGGACCGAAGTCTACGACGATGCCCGCGCGCTGCTCGCCTCGCTCGCCTATCGCGGCTACCGCCTGGCGGTAGTGAGCAACACCTTCTTCCCGGGCAGTTACTTCCAGGCGGTGGTCAACGAACTTGGCCTCCAGGGGCACATCCACAGCTTCGTTTCCTCGGCCGATGTTGGCCTCTTGAAACCGAACCCGGCCCCGTTCCTGCGCGCCCTGGCCGATCTCGGCATGGAACCACACGACGCCATCTACGTCGGCGACTCGCCGGAGACCGATATCCCGGGCGCGCGGGCCGCTGGCATGCGCGCCGTCCTCCTCCAGCGTTCGGGCCGCATCCGCGATCGTGCCGGCTACCTCATCATCGAGCGGCTCACCGCGCTCAACGACCTGCTCGGCGAGGGCATGGTCTCTTGAGCACGGCGGGCCGATCGCCGCGCTCTGGTATCCTGCAATGGCATCCATGATCCGACGCCGGCCCCACCCGACGCTCTCCCGGAGCTCTGCCGCCCTGTTTGCCCTCGCACTCGCGGCCGTCGCCGCGGCGCTTGTCGTCCCGGTCCTCCGCCTCGGAGGCGAACTCAGCGTTGGCGATATCGCCCCGGATACCCTCGTCGCGGCCCGCGATGCCCAGTTCGAATCCGCCGTCCTCACCGAGGCCGCCCGGGAAGAGGCTGCCGCCGCGGTCGAGGACGTTGCCCTGGCCGTCGATACGAGCATCCGTGACCAGCAGGCCCAGCGCCTCGACCGCTACCTCAGCCAGGTGCGCTCGATTACCTCCCGCGCCGATCTGAGCACCCAGCAGAAGATCGACCAGATCGGCAACCTCGCTTCACCGGTCCCCGTGGCCAGTGCCGGCCGGTTCGCCCTCCAGGCCATTGAAGCGGCGAACTTCGAAGCCTTCCAGCGCCAGGCCGTCTCGGCCCTCACCGCGATCATGTCCGCACCGGTCCGTTCCGAGCGCCTCGATGCGACCATCGATGACCACCTCGCCATCCCGGGGAATTCCCCCGCCAACTCGGTGGAGGTGACCGCGATGAAGGAGGTGCTCCGCGTTTTCGTCATCGCCAACTTCCAGGTCGACAAGGCGGCCACGGAAGCCCGCCGTGAGGCCGCCCGCACCGCCGTCCAGCCGGTCATCCGCACCATCGCCAGCGGGCAGGTGATTATCAGCGATGGCCAGCAGATCACCGCCCAGGATATCGAGGCCCTCCGCCTCACCGGCGTCATCGATGACGGAATCGACCTCTACGCCGCCGCCGGTGGCGGTCTCATGGCCCTCGGGTTCGGCCTCCTCCTTGGTGTCTACGCCTACCTCTTCCAGCCCTTCGAGGCGCCCGCCTCGCGGCGCATGGCGGTCGTCGGGTTCGGCCTCGCGGCGGTCCTTGTCGGCGCCCGCATCATGCTCCCGCTTCTCACGCCTGACACCGAAAGCCGCTTCCTCGCCTATGCGCTGCCTGTCGCCGCCGCCGCGATGATCGCGGTCTCGTTCTCGGACCTCTCGTTCGCGGCGCTTGTCGCCGTGGCCGCCGGGCTCTTCGCGGCATTCTCGGGAGCAGCCGCGCCCCAGCTCGCCGGCTCCTCCTACGTCGGGTCACTCCAGTCGCTCGAACTCGGCATCGCCTATTCCGCAGGTGGCCTCGCCGGCGCAGCCGTCCTCTATCGCGCCGATCGCCTCAGCCGTTACGCCCTCTCGGCTGTTGCCGTCGCGCTCGCCCTTGGTGCGGTGATGGCGGTCTTCTGGCTCATTGGCACCCAGAGGACGAACACCGACCTCCCCTGGATCGCCCTCGCTGCTGCCCTCCACGGCGCTGGCGCCGCGGTGCTCGCGGTCGGGGTCTTCATCATGCTCTCGATGGTCTTCGGCGTGACCACGCGGCTCCAGCTGCTCGAACTCGCCCAGGCCGACCACCCGCTCCTCAGGCGCCTCCAGGACGAAGCGCCCGGCACCTACCATCACAGCATGCTCGTGGGCGCACTGGCCGAACGCGCCGCCGCCCGGGTCCGCGCCGATGCCCTCGTCGTCCGCATCGGCGCCTACTACCACGATATCGGCAAGCTCGCGATGCCCGGCTACTACATCGAAAACCAGCTCGATGAACAGCCCAGCCCACACGAGTCACTCTCCCCGCAGGAGAGCGCGGCGATCATCCGCGCCCACGTGATCAACGGTATCGACCTCGCCAGGCGTTATCGGCTTCCGGCCACCGTGCGCGACTTCATCCCCCAGCATCACGGCACCCGCCTGGTCACCTACTTTTACCGCCAGGCCTCGCACCGCGGCCTCGAACTCAATCCCGCCGACTTCCGCTACGAAGGCCCCCGTCCGCAGACGAAAGAAGCAGCCATCGTCATGCTCGCCGATTCGTGCGAGGCCGTGGTCCGCGCCCGCCGGGACGATGCTGCCAGCCCCACCATCGACGAGCTCATCGATAGCGTCATCGCCGAGCGCCTGGCCGAGGGTCAGATGGACGAGTGCGATATCACCATGCGCGAACTCCAGGCCGTTGCCGCAAGCTTCAAGACCACCCTCCGCGCTGTCTACCACCCGCGCGTCCAGTACCCCGCCGCGACCGCCGACGAGATCGCGGCGGTCGCCCGCGGCGAGGCGCCCGCCCCCCAGGCGCGCAACTAACCCGTCCGTTCGACAGTCGCCCCCCGGCGTTCGACAATTCACCCATGCGCTTCGCCATCATCCGCTTCCCGGGCACCTGGAGTGACCGCGACACCTACCACGTCCTCCACAACGTCCTCGAACAGCAGGCGGAGATCGTCTGGCACCGCGAAGCGGACCTCTCCCGATACGACGCCGTCGTCCTCCCCGGAGGGTTCTCCTATGGCGATTACCTCCGCTGCGGGGCCATCGCCCGCTTCTCCCCCGCGATGGAGGCCGTGGTCGATTTCGCCGAGGCCGGCAAACCAGTCATCGGCATCTGCAACGGCTTCCAGGTCCTCTGCGAAAGCCACCTGCTCCCCGGTGCGCTCATCCGCAACCAGAGCCTCCAGTTCCGCTGCGAATGGACCCACCTTCGCCGCGAGGGTGGCTCGACGCCCTGGGCTGATGCCATCCCCGATGGGACCGTCCTCCGCGTCCCCATCAGCCACGGCGAAGGCAATTACTACGCCGATGACCGCACTCTCGACGAGCTCGAGCTCCGTGGACGGGTCGTCTTCCGCTACTGCACGGACGCCGGCGAGATCACTCCCGCCGCAAACCCGAACGGAAGTGCCCGCAACATCGCCGGGATCATCAATCCCCGTGGTAACGTCCTCGGCATGATGCCCCACCCCGAACGCGCCGGTGAGCAACTCGTCGGCGGCGCCGATGGCAATCGCATCTGGGAATCCCTTCTCCGCTCCGCCCTCTCCACCGTCGCCTGACGAGCATCCCCGGAGCGGCCCCCGGGCCGCTACACTCCTCCCGGATGGCGACCCCGCCCCGAGGAGGCCTCATGGACCCGGATGGCTACACCCCCGAACAGCGTCAGCTTCAGCGCACGGTGCGTGAATTCGCGCGCCGCGAGATAACGCCCGGGGCCCGCGAGCGCGACCGCACCGGCCAGTTCGACTACGCGCTGTACCGCCGCCTTGGCGACCTGGGCCTCCCCGGCATGACCTTTCCGGCCGAACTTGGCGGCGGTGCCGCCGATACCCTCTCGTTCTGCCTCGCGATTGATGAGGTGAGCCGCGTCGACCTGTCCATCGGGCTCACCCTCTGGGTGGGGATCCAGGGTGGCCAGACGCTCATGCGTTCAGCCCAGCATGGCCACCCCGAATGGCTCGACGACTACGTCCGGCCGATCGTCCGCGGCGAGATGGTCGGCGCCGGCGCCATCACCGAGCCGGACGCGGGCTCCGATACCGCCGCCATCCGCACCCGCGCGGTGCTCGATGGCGAGGAGTGGGTGATCGACGGCGCCAAGATTTACATCAGCAATGCCGGGATGGAGAACTGCGCCTTCGTGACGCCCCTCTGCCGCACCGATGAAGGGTTCGCCCTTTTCCTCGTCCCGCGGGGCACCCCCGGCTACCACATCAGCCCCCCGCTCCAGAAGATGGGCCTGCGCTCCGCTGATACGCGCGAGCTCTCGTTCGACAATTGCCGGGTCCCGGCCGGCCATGTCCTCGGCGGCCGCGGCTCCGGGCGGGCGGCGGTTGTCGGGAGCGGTTTCGCGCTCACGCGCATCTACATCGCCTCCAACGGTGTGGGGCTGGCCGCCGAATGCCTCGACCTTGCCCTCGCCCATGCCCGTTCGCGCGTTGCCTTCAAGCGCCCCATCGCGCAGTTCCAGCACGTCCAGGGCATGCTCGTCGAATCCGCGGTCGAACTCGATGCCGGCCGCATGCTGCGCGACCGGGCTGCCCGCCTCCAGATGGATGGCCAACCGTTCACGAAGGAAGCCGCGATGGCCAAGCTCTACTGCACCGAGATGGCGAAACGCGCCGCCGACCACGCGGTCCAGGTCTTCGGCGCAATAGGGTTCATGGATGAAGCGCCCGTCTCCCGCTACTACCGCGACGTCCGCGCGCTCACCATCGCCGAGGGCACCAGCGAGGTCCAGAAACACATCATCGCCCGTGAGCTCGGCTGCTTCGGGGCCTCCTGAACGGCAAATTCCCGCTGATTCTTTACAAAAGCATGTAGGCGGGCGTACAACATCCTCGATCGGCGCGGGCCACCACAAGGGCCGGCCGTGGAGATTCCCGCGTGAGCATGGCACCGGCCTACCCCTTTGCCCTGGATGCCGATCCCCCGGCGCCGCAGAGCCGCCTGACCGTCTTCTTCCGCATCATCATGGTCATCCCCCATCTGATCGTCTTGGCACTGCTGGGTGTGGTTGCATCGCTGATCACGCTCGCCGCCTGGTTCATCATCCTCTTCACTGGCTCCTATCCGGCGGGCATGTCGTCTTTCGTCCTGAACACCCTCCACTGGACCACCCGCGCAAACGGTTACATGTATCTCCTCACCGGCGTCTACCCGCCGTTCGCCATGGGCCCCGATGATTCCTATCCGGTGCGCCTTTCGGGCACGCCCCAGGAGTCCGGCCGCAACCGGGTGACCGTCTTCTTCCGGGTCTTCATGATCATCCCCCACGTCATCATCCTCTACTTCATCCAGATCGCGGCCCAGGTCGTCCTGCTCATTTCCTGGTTCGCGGCACTCTTCACCGGCTCCGTGCCTCCCGGCCTGCACACGTTCATGCTCGGGTATCTCCGCTGGAACACCCGCCTTTCCGCCTACTACATGCTCCTCACCGACGAGTACCCGCCCTTCAGCCTCAACTGATCGGCGCTCCCCCTCGACCCGCTTCCTGGGCCGGCGCGTTGCCGGCCCAGCCCGCTTCCGGCTGCGTGAGGTAGCGACATGACCATGGAACCTGGCGACCAAGCTTCCACGGATGATGCCGGGCACCAGCCCGTCGATCCCACCCACTTGGCGGCGCCAGCGCCGCCGGCTGTCACTGCGCCGCCCTCACCGCCCGCTGAGCGGTACCCCGTCTCGTTCGATGTCCAGTACCCGGAGCGCATGAGCCGCCTCAGTACGTTCTTCCGCGGCTTCCTCGTCATCCCCCTGGCTTTTGTTTTCGGCCTTCTCCAGTACTTCATTGGCACAGCCTTCCTCATCGGCTGGATGACTGTCTTCTGGCGGCGCAAGTACCCCGTCTGGTTGTTCAACGGCCTCTCCGGCGCGTTCGACTACACGGCGCGCGGGTGGTCGTACGGTTTCCTGCTGACGGACCAGTTCCCGAGCTTCTCCCGTGAACAGAGCCTGGTCTCCCTCGATTTCGATCAGCCCCCCTCCGGTTATCTCAGCCGCTGGCGCGTCCTCTTCTGGAAGTGGTTCCTGCTCATCCCCCACTTCATCGTGCTGAACTTCCTCCTGCTCGCCGTCATGGTGGTCACCGTCATCGCCTGGTTCGCCATCCTGTTCACCGGGAACTACCCGCGCGGCATGTTCCAGTTCTCCGTCGGTGTCCAGCGCTGGTACCACCGTGTTGTTGCCTACTTCGCTTCGTTCAACGATCGCTTCCCGCCGTTCGCACTCTCGGCTGAAGCCGGCCCCGCCAGCCGGTCCACTTCGGTCGCTTCCGGCGTTGGCGGCTGGCTTCTTGGCGGCGGATACGTCGCCGGGCTCATTGCCCTTGCTGCCGTTGGCGCGAAGGTGAAGACGGAGGATGTCGACTACGCTCGCCTCAGTGAGGGGCGCTCCGGCCCCACGGTGGAATGGGAACCGGCCTTCGCTGACGGTCCAGTCAGCCTTCGGCTCAACCGCGCGTATGACCCCGGCGATGACCTGGCCCTCGTGCTTACGCCGCTGCGGGATGAACGGCTCATTGTGTTCCAATGGACCATCCAGAACGAGTCCGGGACCGCCGCATCCATCGTCCTCGACGCTGCCCGCCTGAAGTACCGCTACCAGGGCGATGACGGCGAGGAGACCCGAACGGTCACCGCGAAGATCCTGGTGGTCGCCAATACCACCGCGCCGGTGAGGGTGGATACCGTGCTTCCGGTGCCCATCAACGCGGTCTTCGTAGTCCCGCTCGATGCCGAGCCGCTCGAACTCCGCTTCTCCGGCGGTTTCGCGGGGGGCGGCGTGAAGTACGTCTTCGATTGAGCCAAGGGGCGCCGAAATGCCCCCGGTGAACTCACGCCTTAGCCTCGGCCACGCTACGCTATCGCCATGCCAGTCGACCAGGCCGCCCTCGATGCCGTTGCCCTCAGCCGCGATGAATACGACCTCCTCGTCCAGCAGCTCGGACGCGAGCCCAATGAAGTCGAGCTGGGCATGTTCGGCTCGCTCTGGAGCGAACACTGCGGCTACAAGAACAGCAAGCCGCTCCTCAAGCTCTTCCCCTCCAGCGGCGACCAGATCCTGACGAAGGTCGGCGCTGAAAACGCCGGCGCGATCGATATCGGCAACGGCCTCTGCGTCGTCATGAAGGTCGAATCGCACAACCACCCGTCTGCGATCGAGCCCTACCAGGGCGCCGCGACCGGCGTTGGCGGCATCGTGCGGGACATCTTCGCCATGGGTGCCTACCCCATCGCCATCCTCGATTCGCTCCGCTTCGGGCCCCTCGATGACGCACAGAACCGCTACCTCTTCGACGGTGTGGTCGGTGGCATTGGCGGCTACGGCAACTGCCTCGGCATCCCCACCGTCGGCGGCGAGGTCGTCTTCAGCTCCGCCTACAACGGCAACCCTCTGGTCAACGCCATGTGCGTCGGCATCGCCGAGACCGCGAAGCTCCTCAGCGCGCGCGCCCACGGCGCCGGCAACGTCCTCCTCCTGGTCGGCTCCGATACCGGCCGCGATGGCATCCACGGCGCCAGCGGCCTCGCCAGCCGGACCGACCCCGAGGCCCGCTTCGAAGAGATGCGCCCCGCCGTCCAGGTCGGTAACCCCTTCATGGAAAAGCTCCTGATGGAGGCCTGCCACGAGCTCGCCTCCGAACACGGCGACTGGGTCGTTGGCCTCCAGGACCTTGGCGCCGCCGGCCTCACCAGTTCGGTCGTCGAGTGCTGTGCCAAAGGGGACTCCGGCGCGATCCTCGACCTCGAAAATGTGCCCCGCCGCGAACAGGGCATGACCCCCTACGAGGTCATGCTCAGCGAAAGCCAGGAGCGCATGCTCGTCATCGCGAAGCACGAGCACGTCGCCGATGTGACCGCCCTCTTCCAGCACTGGGAGCTCCACTGCGAGCCCATCGGCGTCGTCACCGATGGCAACGAGGTGGTCATCCGTGAGCACGGTGTCGAGGTTGGCCGTGTCCCCGTCGGTCTCGCCACCGAGCCCCCGCAGTACCGCCGCCAGGGCACCCGCCCGGCCGAACTCATGGCGCTCAACGCCTTCGACCCCGGACGCCTGCCCGATGTCACCCCCGGCGAGGCAACCGAGGTCCTCCTGCGGCTCCTGGCCCGGCCCAACATCGCCTCGAAACGCGGCGTCTTCCGCCGCTACGACCACCAGGTGCTCAACAATACCGTTGTCCCACCGGGTGGCGATGCCGCCGTCCTCCGTGTCCCGGGGACCAGCAAAGGCATCGCCGTCACCACCGACTGCAGCGGCCGCCTCTGTTTCCTGGATCCCTACGCCGGCGGGGCCATCGCCGTTGCCGAGGCCGCCCGCAATATCGTCTGCACCGGCGCAACCCCCGTTGCCGTCACCGACTGCCTGAACTTCGGCAACCCGGAGAAGCTCGACGTCTATTACACCCTCGAGCACGCTGTGCGCGGCATCGCCGAGGCCTGCCTTGTGTTTGACACCCCGGTCGTCAGCGGCAATGTGAGCCTGTACAACGAGACTGCCGGCCGCCCGGTCTACCCGACCCCGGTCATCGGCCTCCTGGGCATCCTCGAGGATGTCTCGAGGCACCTCCGCGCGGGTTTCGATGCTCCCGGGCGGGAGGTCTACCTCCTCGGCGCCGGGGTCGAACAATCGGCCGCCACGCTTGGCGGGAGTGAGTACCTCGAAGCCCTCCATGGAGTTGTCGCGGGGCTGCCCACCATCGATCTCGCCGCTGAGAAGCGCCTGCAGCAACTCGTCCTTCGCGCCCACGCCGAGGGTCTGCTTTCCAGCGCCCACGATTGTTCCGATGGCGGCCTCGCCGTCGCGCTGGCCGAGTGCGCCATCCTCGGGGGCCACGGCTTCGAAGGCCACGCCGCCATCTCCGGCCGCCTCGATGCCCTCCTCTTCGGAGAAGCCCAGGGCCGCATCATTGTCTCCGTCGCGGGGGATGCAAGCCGCCTCCACGCGCTCGCCGTCGAACTCGGCGTACCGCTTGCCTCGCTCGGCCGCACCACGGTCCACCCGGGCTTCGCTTTCGGCCCCATCGAGTCCGCCATCGAGTCCCTGCGCGAGGCCTACGAGAGCCTGCTCTAGCTTCTTCGCCTCCTCCCTCGCTCCGACTTTTTGGCGAGCCGTTCTGTGAACCGCGCGCCATTCAGCGGCCCTCCCCCTCTCCTAAGGTCGGATCGTGGTCCGCGCACCAACCCAATCGCGCGGGCCGGGGAAGAGGGAACCACATGACTGCATCCGAAACCTACCTGTCCATTGGCTCGCGCCCGGCGCTTGCCCTCTATTCGCCCCTTGCCGCTGTTTCCGCCGCGGCCCTCAGTGTCGTCGCCATGGGCTATCTCTACGTCGTCCTCGTCATCATCGGGGAGTTCAACCCCATGCTCGTGGTCACGCCGATCGCGTGGCTCACGGTGCTCCTTCCGCTGACCGGGAAGCGCTGGGCAAGTATCCCCGCGGTTGTCGTCGCCACAGCTGGCCTCGCCTTCGAACTGCCGCTCATCCTCGGCTGGCACATCAATGAGCACGAATTCGCCCAGTCGTTCGCCCTGAGCGTGGTGGTGTTCCCCGTCAGCTACGCGGTGGCGATTGCCGCCGGCATCGGCGCGACCGTTCAGAACTACCGCCGCGCGCCCGCTGCTCGCACCATGCCCGCCTGGGCCAGGGTCGCCCTGATCGCCACCGTCGGCCTCGTTGCCGGTGGTAGCGCCGTCGCGTTCGCGCCGAAGTACGGCGCCGTCGCCCGGGTCAGCACCGAAGCCGTCGAGAGCCTGCCCGTGTCCATCGCCATGGGCAACGACGCGTTCGTCCAGCGGGAGATGCGCGTGAAGGCCGGCGAAACGGTCCAGTGGCGCGTCCTCAACGCGGACGGCTACGACCACACCTTTGACCTCGACGAATTCGGCATCCACGCCACCCTCCGCGGCGGTGAGAGCGGGTTCGTCATGTTCAAGCCGGAAAAGCCGGGCCGCTACGTCTACGACTGCGCCATTCCCGGCCACAACATGAGCGGCGTGCTCATCGTCGAGTAGACCGCCTGCCCGGCCGCCAGCGGGAGGCCTTTCCGAGCAACCCGGAGAGGCCTCCCGGTGTCTGTTGCTGCTGTTCGAGGACGAGCACCAGCGCCAGCGATGCCAGGACCCCCAGCAGATGCCACCATTCCAGTGCGCCCAGCACTGCGCTCCCGATCACAAACACGACGATCAGCAGCAGCAGCCCCAGGCACCCGAGACACGCCAGCAGCTCGATCGGCTGGGTCAGCACTGCCCAGGTCAGCCCGAGGTAAAGGCCCACAAGGTAGGGATTCGTGCCGCCCCGCTGGCGGCCGCCCGGGTCTCGATCCATTGGCGCAACAATGCACAACCATGGCGTCAGCTCATGTCGCGTGCCACTTGGCGGCGCGCCTCCCGGCCGGTAGCGTAGGAGGATGTTCGGCAGCTCGTTCCGCGTGGCCCGCCTCTTCGGCATCGACATCGAGATCCACCCGTCCTGGTTCCTGATCCTCGCCTTTGTGGCGTACACCCTCTCCGAAGGCTTCTTCCCCGATGGGTACGAGGACTGGAGCACCGGCGTGTACTGGGCCGTCGGGATCACCTCCGCCCTGCTCCTCTTCCTCACCGTGCTCATCCACGAGCTTGCCCATGCGCTGGTCGCCAAACGCCGGGGGCTCGATGTCCCGCGCATCACGCTGTTCATCTTCGGCGGGGTGTCCCATCTCGGCCGCCAGCCGTCCTCGGCTGGCGAGGAGTTCCAGATTGCCGCGGCTGGCCCCGCGACGAGCCTCGTCATTGCCATCGCCACCGGCCTTGGCGCCCTGCTCCTCCGCGGGGCGAACGAGCAGGCCGAGGCGATCCTCTTCTACCTCGCCTTCGTCAACGCCGCGCTCGCCGTCTTCAACATCCTCCCGGGCTTCCCACTCGATGGCGGCCGCGTCCTCAGGTCAATCGCCTGGAAGAAGACCGGCAGCTTCCGCCGCGCAACCCGCGTTGCCTCGGGCGTCGGTGAAATCTTTGGCTACGGCCTCCTCGCGGTAGGCTTCTTCCTCCTCCTGGGCGGCCTCCTGTTCGATGGGCTCTGGCTCATGTTCATCGGCTGGTTCCTCCTTGGCGCCGCCAGGGGCGAGGCCGCGAACCTCCAGCTGGAGGGCGTCCTCCGGGGTCTCACCGCCCGGGACGTGATGCACGCCGACTTCCCCAGCGTCGTCCCCGGCGCCCCGCTCCAGACCATCGTCGATGACGTCATGGTTGGCCAGGGCGAACGCGCGGTCATGGTGGCCAATGGCGGCGCGGTTCTCGGCATCTTGACCGTCACCGATGTCCGGGCCATCCCGCGCGATCAGTGGCGGGCAACGCCCGCCCAGGCCGCGATGACGCCGCGCGACCGCATCGTCACCGTGGTCGCGGCCACGCCCGCGGTTGAGGTGCTTGTCCTGATCGGCGAGAAACGCCTCAACCAGATCCCCGTCCTCGACGACGGCAGGATGATCGGTATGATCACGCGCCGGGAGATCCTGGAACGGCTGCAGCTCGCCGAAACGCTCACACCGGATGCCGGGAGTGCATCCGCGGCGGGCTGACCCTGCGGGCTACTCCTCCAGCGGCCGCCGGGCCCACTCCTCCCATGTTGTCCAGGCCTGCTTGTTCGAGCCATCCGTCCGCCGCAGCCCGATATCCTTGAACACCGCCGAGGCGCTTCCTCGGGCAAACGATGGGTCGAGCGCCGCGAACCAGATGACGTGGCTGAACCCCTGCGCTTCCGCGTCTCCCAGCAGCCGCTTCAGAAATGCATCCTGGTCCGCCTCTGTCCCGACCACGACGCGCCCTTCCACGGGCGCCGAAGGGTAACCACTCTCCGAGATGATGATCTCGCCGCTCCAGCGCGCGCGCAGTTGCTGGTAGTAGTCCGCCCGGACTTCGGCAGCGCTGTTGACCTCGCCGAGGTAGGGATACGTGCTGATCGCCAGCACGTCCATCCGGCCCGAGAACCGGTCGATGAGTTCCCAGCGGGGAGGGTGGACATCACCGAATGAGCCTTCAAGGTCCTCCAGCTGGAACGTAGGGAAGACCTTTGTCTCCGGGCTGTTGCCTTTCACGATTGCGTAGGCCTCCGCGTAGAGCGTCTCAAACGCCGCGAACTGCTCCGGGTTCCGCTCGTACGTCATGTTGATTTCGACGCCGAGCGCCATGTACTCCGGCCGGTAGTTCTTCGCGACGTAGGCCGCATAGGCGATGAACGCGTTGCGAATGTCCTCATCCTTGAATCCCAGTTGGGCATTCGCCCCTGCCGGCAGGTTGGCCAGGCGGCTCCGCTGCACCACCCCGTCCGTCGGGTCGATCGCGTAGATCAACTCCAGGTTCCCGTACTGCTCAAGGAGCTCCGCCTCGATGCGGGTGGTGTCGGCCGTCTCCTTAGAAACCTGCCCGCCCGGGAAGAAGTCCTGCCAGGGCGGGGCGCGCTGGATGAGGACGCTCTCCGAGTACTGCGCCGCCGTGGCAAACGCCTGCACATAGGCTTCGCTGGTCAGCTCCGGCGGTACGCTGCTGAAGCCAAGCCGCACCCTCCTTGGTTCACCCTCCGGCGTGGGACGTACAACCGTGGGCCCTGGGCCCTTCCCGGTCCCGTCCTCGTTTTCCCCGTCGTTACCGCACGCCCCCGCCAGCAGTGCAAATCCAAGCGCGAGCGCTGTTACAATCGCGATGGCGGTGGTGCTCCAGGATCGGTGGCGAATGGCCATTCGGTTGGTGTTCCTGTCTGCGCTGGTTGTAGGGCTCCTCAGCGGTGTGCTCATCGCCGGTGCGCGGTGCGCCCTCGACGACGACGGATCTCCGGCCGTGATCGACCCTGCGGCGACTCCGGAAGCGGGGTCTCCGGCGGCTGCTGCCGCAGCATTTGCCCAGGCCTGGTCGGCAGAAGATACCAACGAGCTCTACCTGCTCCTCTCCCCCGGTGCACAGCGGGCGTACCCCTCCGAGCTGGTCGCTGGCGCCTATCGCCGGTTCTCGTCCGAACTGACCCTGGTTTCGCTCGCGGCCACGGTCCAGTCTGCCGAAGCGG
Organism: uncultured Anaerolineaceae bacterium; assembly: GCA_964603275.1. Lineage (GTDB taxonomy): Bacteria > Chloroflexota > Dehalococcoidia > Tepidiformales > Tepidiformaceae > Amarobacter. The sequence continues at coordinate 13,868 of CAZRUZ010000044.1, forward strand.
GGCGCGCCACGCTCGCGGTGCGGGCCACTACAGCCTATTTCGGTGACCTCGAATACACCACAACGCTTAACCTCATCCAGACCGCCGCGGGCTGGACTGTCGATTGGACACCGGCCGCCATCCACCCGGCAATGGTCGATGGCCGCGAGTTCAAAAGCACCATCCAGCGCCCCATCCGTGGGTCCATCCTCGATCGGAACGGCGTCGAACTCGCGGTCACGCGGGACATCCGGATGCTCGGCCTCAACCGCAGCCTGGTCGCCGACCGTGGCGCCTTGACCGCTGCCCTGGTCGAGTTTGGCTTTGCCCGCGAGCAGGTCGATGCCGCCTTCGATTCTCCCGGCGGCGCTTCCCAGCGCATCAGAGTCGGCCAGGTTACCGACGACCGGGTGGATGAGGCGAGCCTGAAGCTGCGGCCTCTGCCCGGCGTTGTGCTCTACTTCGAATCGCTGCGTGTGCATCCGCTCGGTCCCGCGGCCGCACACGTCGTCGGCTATACCCGCGAGTACACCGGCGAGGAGTTGGACGCCCGCAAGGGGCGCGGCCTGCGCCCCGGCGACCGCGTCGGGGCGACCGGCCTTGAAGCCTCCCAGGACGCGATTCTCGCCGGGGAGATTGGCGCGGAGCTCTCGGTGGTCGCTTCCGATGGCGCGGTGGTGCAGACGCTCTTTTCCCGCGCCTTTGTTGCCGGCCGCGATGTCCAGACGACGCTCGATGCCGCCGTGCTCCAAACCGCTCACGACCGTCTCGCTGGCCGCGCCGGGGCCATCGTCACCATCGACCCGCGGACCAGTGAGCTCCTCGCGCTGAACAGCTCGCCCAGCTTCGACCCCAACGCCTTCGAACGGAACGATGCCATCGCCCTTGCGGCGATCACGAAGGCTGAAGGCTCTCCCCTCGCCAACCGCGCAACGACGGGGCTCTATTCGGCGGGTTCCACGTTTAAGCTCATCACGGGCGCCGCCGGGCTGGTCTACGGCGGATATACGCCTTCCGACCGCATCGAATGCAGCGCGGTCTGGACCGGCGTCGACCCGCCGCGCAAGAACTGGGAAGGCTCGCAGGGTCCCCTCACCATCGCCGAGGCGCTGATGCGCTCCTGCAACCCGGTCTTCTACGAGATCGGACTCAAGCTCTACAACGAGACCGACGGCGCCCTTTCGGAAATGGCCCGCGCATTCGGGTTCGGGTCCGAGACCGGCGTCGTCGGCCTCTACGAAGAGCCTGGCCAGGTGCCTGATGCCGCCTGGAAGCGCGCCACCACCGGCCAGCCCTGGTACCCGGGCGACGAGGTCAACCTGAGCATCGGCCAGGGCGACCTGCTCATCACCCCGCTCCAGCTCGCCAATGCCTACAGCGCCTTCGTCGCTGGTGAGCTGCGGGCGCCCCGGGTGCTCATCGGCGCCCCGCTCGAATCCCGCGGCGCCCTGCCGCTCACGCCGGAACAGACCGCTCATCTCAAGCTCGGGTTGAAACTGGTCACCAGTGCGCGCGGTACCGCCTCGGCTGCCTTTGCCCTCGCCGGCTACACCGATTTTGCCGGCAAGTCCGGCACGGCGGAGGATGCCGGTAGCCAGCAGCACGTGCTCTTCGTCGCCATGTCTCCCGCCGATGAGCCCCGCGCCATCGCCGCGGTCGTGCTGGATGAGGGCCAGTCAGGCTCGATCGAGGCCGGCCCCATCGCCCGCGACGTTGTCCTCGCCGCAATCCGCTAGCGCGCCTGCCAGCGCGGCTCGCGCTTTTCCCGCGCCGCGGCCATCCCTTCCTTCGCGTCGTCTGTCGCTCCCGCGACCCTGCGCATGGTTTCCCCGAAGCGGATCGCCTCGACCCATGGCATCTGCTGGCCGCGCCAGGCCACTTCCTTGGTCGCGCGTACGGCCAGCGGCGCCGATTTGCAGAGCCGCTCGGCCAGCGCCCTCGCCTCGGCCATCAGCTGCTCATGGGGCACCACCTTCCAGCACAACCCCATGTCCTTCGCCCGTGCGGCATCCACGCGCTCGCCGATGAGCAGCAGTTCCATCGCGTTCTGCCAGCCGACTTTCTGCGGCATCCGCACCGCGCCCTGGATGGTCGGCACGCCGATCCGCACTTCCGGGAACCCGAACTCCGCTCGTTCACTGGCGATCACGAAGTCGCACGCGGCGACCAGCGTACAGGCGAACCCGAGGCAGTAGCCGTTGACCGCCGCGATCACCGGTTTCCACATCTCCAGCCCGTTCTCGAGTGAGGTGAGGCTCGGCGTTTCCCAGTGCGTGGCGCCGCGCGGAGGGGCATTGCCACGGAGGTCGGCGCCAGCACTGAACGCCCGCCCCGCCCCGGTCACGATCGCGACCCACGCCTCTTCATCGTCCCGGAACTGCACCCATGCGGCGTCCAGGTCCGCCCGGAGTTCCGCGTTGATCGCGTTCAACGCCTCCGGGCGGTTGTAGGTGATGGTCGCGATGCGGCCTTCGCGCTCGTAGAGGACGGTCCCAGCCATGTGGAGCTCCTTTGTTGGCGTGACCCGGAGTCTACGCCGTCAGGGGCCCACCGGTAGCCGCTCCGGGCTACTCGAGATCGACCTCCGCGTACATGTCCTCGCTGCTCCCATCGCGGAACGTCCGGGTGATGTCGATCCGGAGCGTGTCGCCCGACTTGCGCGAGCGGAGGACATCGCAGAATTCCCCGAAGCTCGAAACCCAGACGTTATCGACATAATAGATGAGGTCCGAATACCCGAGGCCCGCCTCGTCCGCCGGGCTCCCCGTGTCGACTCCAGTGATCACCAGCCCGTCGATGTAGGCGAGCTTGATCCCGAGTTCTTCGGCCAGGCCCCGGTAGTTCTGCTGGACACGTGCGCCGATGTAGTTGATGTTCTCGCCATCTTCCAGCTTCTCCGCGACGAACGCGGCCTCGTTGATGGCGATCGCGTAGTTCTGGCTCTGCTTGCCAACGAAGAAGAAGGTGTTGATGCCGACGACCTCGCCCTTCGTGTTCACCAGCGGCCCGCCGCTGTTCCCCGGGTTGATCGCAGCGTCGGTCGCGATGAGGTCGGTCATTCCGTCATAGGACTCGTGGATCTTGCTGACGATGCCACGGGTTACGGCGAGCTGGCTCGATCCCTGGTCCGTGTACGTACCGGGGAATCCGAGCGCGACCACCTCTTCGCCCGAGCCGAGCTTGTCGCTATCGCCAATGGGGGCCGGCGTGAAGTTCCCCCGTTCCACCTCCAGCAGGGCGACATCGTCGCACGGGCTCAGCGCCACAACCTTGGCGCTGATCTGCCGCCCGTCCTTGGGGTCGACCACCTTGATGGAACCCGCGCCCAGTACGACATG
>CAZRUZ010000045.1:0-17182 GCA_964603275.1 uncultured Anaerolineaceae bacterium
TTTCGGCCAGCGAATGGCCTCGCGAGGTGGAGTACGTGGTCGTCACCGAGGACGGTTCGGCGGGGCCGAAGGGGTTCGTCACGCAGCACCTGGGGAAGTACCAGGAATGGGCGAACCGGATTTATGCCTGCGGGCCGAACCCGATGTTCCAATCGCTCGCGGACGTGCTGCGCAACAACGGCAGGCGCCAATCGCCGGAGATCCTGATGGAAGAGAACATGCCCTGCGGCTGGGGCATGTGTTACGGCTGCGCCATCTTCACGAAGCACCACGGCGTGAAGCTCTGCTGCAAGGACGGGCCGCGGTTCAGTCTGTTCGACGTGTTCTGAGCCCGTATACTGGCTGGCATGGCCTCTATTGCGGGCACTTCAAGCATGGCTTCCGAGGGCGGCGTGGGCAGCGTACTTGCGGATATCGTGGTCTCCAACAACGAAGACGAAGTCCTGGCGCGGAACGGTCACCTGCCTGTCAGCCGCATCCGGCGCGTTGCGCTGAAAGATGTCCTCGTCGATACGGGGGCGCTGACGCTCTGTCTCCCCGAGCGCCTCATCGCCGAACTCGGCCTCCCGCTGAAACGCCGCGTCAGCGCGGCAACAGCGGCGGGCGTGATCGAGACCGCCGTGCATGACCATGCGACCGTTGCCGTCGCGGGGCGAGAGGGCGTCTTCGAGTGTCTCGCCCTGCCGGACGGCGCAAGGCCGCTGCTCGGCGTGGTCCCACTCGAGATGCTCGGACTCCAACCTGACGTTGCAAAGCAGAACCTGCGCCTGCTTCCCGATGACACCCGAGACACATACATCATCGCCTGACGCCGGCCGGGCCGGTCCCGGGAGCTATCCGCCGGTTGCCCGCAGCCTATCCCTCAGCAACTCCAGCGCCCGCTGCGCGATCCCCACCATCACCTCGGCCCGGCTGCCCGGGAAGACGTGCTCCTCGGTCACGGCCCCGGCCGGTCCGGCGACGGCGATCACCACCGAGCCGACCGGCTTGGGCGAGCGGCGGCTCCCCTGGGGCCCGGCGATGCCACTTTCGGCAACCGCCCAGGCCGGGCCCATCGCGGTGCGCAGGCCTTCGGCGGTCGCCGAGGCCCACTGCGGGCTGACGGCGCCGTGCTCGCGTGCGATCTCGCGGTCGAGTTCAAGCTGCTCCCAGCGGTGGGCGCCCGCGTAGGGCACGATGCCGCCGTCGTACCAGCGCGAGGCGCCGGGAACGCTGAGCATGCGGGCGCTGATCAGCCCGCCGGCGGTCGTCTCCGAGACCGCGACTTTTTCGTCTCGCGCCACCAGCAGTTCGCCAATTTCAGCGCAGAGCGCGTCGTCCTCAAGCGGAAATCCTTCCATTGCCCACCCTCCTGTGGAGCAGGCCACTGATCGCAGCGCAACCGCTGCTATCGTTGGGCCATGCCCGATTATCAGGTCAAGATTGTCGATGCCTTCACGACACGGCGCTACGCCGGCAATCCCTGCGGAGTTGTCACGCGCGCTGAAGGCCTCAGCGACGCGCAGATGCAGGCCATCGCCCGCGAGCTGAACTCGAGCGAGACCGCCTTCGTCTTCCCCTCCGCGGTGGCGGACTTCCGCGTGCGGTTTTTCACGCCGCTCAAGGAGATCCCGCTCGCCGGCCACCCGACCATCGCCACGATGCATGCCCTTGCCGAAGAAGGCCGGATCGACCTTTCTGGGGGGCCGCGCCGCGTTACCCAGGAGCTCAACGCCGGCACACTCCCGGTCGCGATCGAGCCCCTCGCGGTGGGGGGATGCCGCGTGACCATGACCCAGGCGCCGCCCCGGTTCCTTCAGGCGCTCGACCCGGGCCCCATCGCGGAGGCGCTCGGCATTGCCCGCGCCGATCTCCTCCCCGGAACGCCACCGCAGGTCGTTTCCACGGGGACACCCCAGGCGATGGTCCCCGTGCGGTCGCTTGACGTCCTCCGCCGCATCCGCCCGAACCTGCAGCGGCTTGGCGAGCTGGAAGTGGAGGGGGACTACTTCGGGGCGCACGTCTTCGCGCTTGACACGTTCGAAGCTGCGAACCGGACCCACGCGCGGCACTTTGCCGCGGCGGCCGGGATCCCCGAAGACCCCTGCACCGGGAGCGCCACGGGCGGGATGGCCGCCTACCTGTGGAAGCACGGCCTCCTGCGCCAACCCCGGTTCATCGCCGAACAGGGGCACATCGCGGGCCGGCCGGGGCTCATCGAGGTCGAGGTGGACGGGCAGGGCGCTGAGCCGTTGCAGGTGCGCATTGCTGGCACTGCGGTCACCGTCCTGGCTGGCGTCCTGGCGGTCTGAACGGCCGCCGGCACGCGCGCTCTGGTAAGCTCGAGGGGTGACCACAGGCATCGACTTCGGCGAGGCCGAGGCACTCCTCCGCGAAGCCGAGTTCCTCGATTGCCGCCCGATCTGGTACTCGTCGAACCACGTCTACCTTGCGCGCGCCTGCGCCCGCGGCGAGGAGTTCGCCCTGGTCTACAAACCGAAAAAGGGTGAGCGCCCGCTCTGGGACTTCCCCGATGGCTCGCTCTACCGCCACGAGGCCGCCGCCTACGAGCTTTCGAGGCTCCTCGGCTGGCCGTTCGTGCCGCCAACCGTGGTGCGCGATGGGCCAGAGGGGCCTGGTTCCGCCCAGCTCTTCATCCCGCACGACCCGGAGCAGCACTTCTTCGAGCAGCGGGAACGGCCCGAACTGGTCCCGCAGCTGCGGCGGATCTGCGTCTTCGACGTCATCGCGAACAACGCGGACCGCAAGGGCGGCCACTGCCTCCTCGACGAGTCCGAGCGCATCTGGTGCATCGACCACGGCCTCTGCTTCCACCCGCAGGGGAAGCTCCGCTCCGTCATCTGGGATTGGGCAGGTGAGGACGTGCCCCCCGGCGACCTGGCCGACATCGAACGGGCGGGAAAGGCGATTGCGGCCCGCGACGAAGCATCAGCCGCCCTGCTGGCGCATCTCCATACCCACGAGGTCACGGCATTGCTCCACCGGATCGAACGGGTGCTGAAAGAGCGGAAGTTTCCGCAACCCGGGCAGGAACGGCACTACCCCTGGCCCCTGGTGTAGGGAGGCTCAGCCGCCGGTAGCGGGCAGCTCGACCAGGTGTCCGGCGGCGCGCTCGGCGTGGACATCGCGCGCATCGATTTTCTTGCCGCAGTGCGAACAGACGAGCACCGCATCGGGCTCGTTGCCGCATTCGTGAGTGAGCTTGAGCGGCGGCCCATCATCCCCGGCCGTCCAGCGGTCGCCCCAGGCGAGCATGGCAAGCAGCACGGGATAGAGGTCGCGGCCCTTCTCGGTGAGCCGGTATTCCCAGCGGGGGGGCCTATCCTGGTACTGGCGGCGTTCCAGCACCTCATGGTCGACCAGCCGCTGGAGCCGCGCCGCGAGGACGTTGCGCGCTATCCCCAGCCGTCCCTGGAAGTCGTCAAAGCGCCGCACGCCGTTGAACGACTCGCGGATGACGAGCATCGTCCACCATTCGCCGATGACCTCGAGGGTCCGGGCAACAGAGCATTCCATATCCGCGAAACTGGTGCGCCGCACGCCGATACAGTAGCACAATACGGCCCAGGCCCGCCCGCCGGGTCGAACGTGGGCGGGCTCAGCGATAAGCTTCCCCTACCACCCTCTGGAGCCCCTGCAATGAACAGCGATCCTCGAGCACGCAGCCGCATCATGGTCGATGGACCGGGCCGGGCGCCGGCCCGTTCGTACTTCAAGTCCGTCGGGTTCACCTCCGAAGACCTGAAGAAGCCCCTCGTCATGGTCGCCCACTCCTGGATCGGCACGATGCCCTGCAACTTCAACGAGCGCGAACTGGCCCAGGAAGTGATGGCCGGCGTGCGCGCCGCGGGCGGCACCCCGATGGAGGTCAACACCATCTCCATTTCCGACGGCATCTCGATGGGCACCGAAGGCATGAAGGCCTCGCTGGTCTCGCGCGAGATCATCGCCGATTCGCTGGAACTCGCCGCCATCGGCTACTCGTTCGACGCCGCTGTCATCATTGTGGGCTGCGACAAGACCATCCCGGCCGCGGCGATGGTCCTCGCCCGGCTCAACATCCCCGGCATCATCCTGTACGGCGGCTCGATCGCCCCCGGCAAGTACCGCGGCGAGGACATCACCATCCAGGACGTCTTCGAAGGCGTTGGCCAGCAGGCCGCCGGGACAATCACCGAGGCCGAGCTCGAAGAGATTGTCGATGCCGCCTGTCCCGGCGCCGGCGCATGCGGGGCCCAGTACACGGCCAATACCATGGCGACCGTGCTCGAATTCCTCGGCATCTCGCCGATGGGCAGCGCCACCGTCGGCGCTACGGACCCTCGCAAGGAGAGCGTCGCCCACCAGGCCGGCGAACTCGTGATGGATGTGGTCCGGCGGGGCGTCCTGCCGCGCGAGATCATCACCCGCAAGGCGCTCGAAAACGGGATCATCTGCGCCGCCTCCACCGGGGGGTCCACCAACGTCGTCCTGCATCTGCTCGCGATCGCCCGTGAAGCCGGGGTCGAGCTCAATATCGACGACTTCGACGCCATTTCCGATGCGACCCCCCTGATCGGCGACATGCGCCCCGGCGGCCGTTACGTCGCCCTCGACATGGACCGCGTTGGCGGCACGCGGCTCCTGGCGAAGCGGCTGCTCGATGCCGGCAAACTCCACGGCGATGTCATGACCGTCACCGGCAAGACGATTGCCGAAGAAGCCGCATCCGCCCGGGAAGAGCCGGGCCAGGATGTCATCCTCCCGGTCGAGAAGGCGCTGAAGCCCACCGGTGGGCTGGTGATCCTGAAGGGGAACCTCGCGCCGGACGGGTGCGTAATCAAGGTCGCTGGCCACGAACGGCTCTTCCACCAGGGCCCCGCGCGCGTGTTCGAAGGCGAGGAAGAGGCCTTCGCCGCGGTTTCGGCCCGCCAGATCCACGCGGGCGATGTCGTCGTCATCCGCAACGAGGGGCCGAAGGGCGGCCCCGGCATGCGCGAAATGCTCGGCGTGACCGCCGCACTCGTCGGCGAGGGGCTGGGCGAACACGTCGCCCTGCTCACCGATGGGCGCTTCAGCGGCGCCACGCGGGGGTTGATGGCCGGCCATGTCGCCCCCGAGGCTGCCGTCGGCGGCCCCATCGCCCTGGTCCGCGAAGGCGACACCATCACCTTCGACATCACCGCCCGCAAGCTGACTGTCGAGGTGGACGAAGCCGAGCTCGCCCGCCGCCGGGCGGAGTGGAAGCCGCGTCCGCCGAAGTACACCCGCGGCGTGTTCGCCAAGTACGCCGCCAGCGTCTCAAGCGCGGCCGAGGGCGCCGTCACCAGCTGACCTTCGGAGGCCGGACCATGTCTGCACCAGGGGAACCAAGACCGCCCGCTGCCATCAAGCTGCCGTTCGCGCTACAGAAAGACGAGGGCCTCCTCGTGGTGGCGCGCCGGCACTGGCTGTACTTCACCATGCGCATGGCGGGGAACGCCGCGGCCGGTGTCCTCGGTCTGCTGCTCGGGATCTTGCTCGTCCGCTGGACCTTCGGTTTCGGCGGCACCGCCGGGCGCATCGCCATCGCGGTGCTCGTTCTTTGGACGCTCTATTGGTCCGTGCGCGGGTACTTCACCTGGTACCGCTACCACAATGACCTCTGGGCCGTGACCAACCAGCGCATCGTCGACTCAATCCGCCGCCACTGGTTCCACCACCGCATGTCTTCGGCCGACCTGGTCGACGTGGAGGACATCAACGTGGTCCGCGAAGGGATCCTTCCTACCATGTTCAACTTCGGCGACGTGCGCTGCCAGACGGCCGGCGAGGTCCCCAACTTCATCCTTGCGGGCGTGCCGCGCCCGGCCGAAATCCTGGCGACGATTGACGCGGCCCGCGACGCCGCCCGCCGCAGTCTCCGCGGGCCGCTCTGATGGGGGATTTTACAAACCGCGGGTGACGCCCACCCCGGCACGCGGTACCTTGCCCTCATGTTGAGCAGGCGGCAGTTCCTGGCCGGCATTGGCGGAGGGTTGGCGGCAGCTTCGTTATCCCGGCGCTGGATTGCCCTCGCTCCGGAGACACATGTCGAGCAGGTCGCCGGGGCGGCCGAGCCGTTGATCGGGCCGCCGTACCGGGTTGTCGCACCCGCCATCGGCGCCGATGGCTTCCACCCCGAAGTCCGCCTCTCTCAGACCGCCCCGTTCCAGGGTGGCGCGATCCTCGTGAGCGCCACCCATGCGGTCTCGGGAACCGCCACGGTGTTCGGACGCCAGTACCTGCTGGCTCCTGGCCCGGATGGACTGGCCGGCTTCATCGGGTTTGGCACCGAGGACCCGCCCGGAGCCGCCACGCTCGTTACCACCGTGGTCGATGGGCTCGGCGCCCCCATCACGGCGGCCCACCCCATCCGCGTGCGGGCGACGGACTGGACATTCGACGCGATCACGATCCCGCCACCCGATCCCAACGCGCCAACGCCGACCCGGCCCCCGCTCCAGAACGAACAGCCCCGCCTCGATGCGCTCTACGCCACCGTCACCCCGCGGCTCTGGGCCGGCCCATGGATCATCCCCATTGAGCTGGGTGGCGAGGTCTGGATCAGCGGGTACTTCGGGGAAGAACGCTCCTTCAACGGCGGGCCGCGCCAGGGGCACCACGGCGGCACGGATATCGCCGCCCCCGAAGGGACCCCGGTGCGGGCAACCAACCACGGCACCGTTGTACTCGCCGAGGAGACCCTGGTCCGGGGCTTCCTCGTGGTCATCGACCACGGCGCCGGCGTGCTCTCGTGCTACGGGCACATGAGCGAACTGCGCGTCGCCGTGGGGCAGACCGTCGGCCGCGGCCAGGTTGTCGGGCTGGTCGGGAGCACCGGCCTCTCGACCGGGCCTCACCTTCACTGGGAGCTCGCCACCGGTGGCGTCCTCGTGGACGGCCTCCGGTGGCTCGATGGCACCCAGGGATTCTGAATCGGCTCAGTTGAAGTTGCCGGTGTTCACCCATTCATTCCGGATGAGCGACCACCAGTCGATGGCGAGTCCCCGCAACACGTACTCGTAGGGGAGCCAGCCGTATCCCGCCGAACCCCAGCCCGTGCCCCACGAATTCCGGATGAGCAGGGCGCCCGTCGTTTCGGCGCCCCCGGGGGACGTGTTCTTCACCTTCTTCGCATCGTCGTAGCCGACCGCCACAATCGCGTGGCCGCCGACGACCTGTTCGCCGGCGACCGGCAGCGGGAAGGCGCCGCCGTTGCCCGCGGCCTGGCCGTACGAGCTGTACACCGTGAACCCGAACATGCTCGGCAAGCCCGCCCGGAGGTGGAGCTTGACCCGATCGAGCAGCGCGGGGCGCGCGGTCCCGGCCGGGTCGAGCCGGTAGTACGTAATCGCCTGGTAGTTCTGCGCGAATGAATACAGGAACGCCGAGGGCTCCTCGTCGAAATCGGCGATGATGTACGGCCAGTACCTCTCCGGTGGGACGCCGAACAGGGTCATCGCCCCCATGGTGCTGCGCAGCCACGCCCCGGTATCGCCGGTCAACTGGAGGAGGTTGCGCGTCACCTTGTAGAGGAACAGGCGGGAGCCATCGATTTCCCGGCCAAACGCCCGGCGCTCGAAGTACTCCAGCATCCCCACGCCGGCATGCGCCGTGCAGGAGCCGAGGTTCTCCTGGTCCTCAATGGGCGAGCAGAACGGGCGCAGGTCGACGGATGACGGCACGGCCTTTGCTTTTGGCGCCCCCCCGCCGACGACGCGCTTCAACATGTCGGTCACGGGGGGCTGGTCGAGCGCGGCCAGCCTGGTGCTGACCTCTTTCGTTTCGACGGTGTAGTCCCGGAAGTCCGGGAGGTCGGGAAGCCAGCCCATGCTGGGCCGGCCTGAGCTCTCCATGCCGAGCTCCTCCTCGCGAAAGCGTAAGCCTGGCTGGCATTGGCCACTCAACGCCGCAGCATGCCCTGCTCCGTGTCCGGGGTAGCACCGGTTCGATGCCGCGTCAATTCTTGGTTGCTATAATTTCACAATCGCAAGTGGGCTATCTCACAGAGATAGCCGAACTCGATACTTGTCACAAAGAAATGTCCCCCAAGACATTACTCGCATAGGAGGTTCTTTTCGGTGCACGGTGCCCCGAAGTATTACTGGAAAAGGCAGCCCAAACAGTAAACTGGGTTGCGCGCCAATAACCGAGGATGCACCCTGTGTGCGGAAGGCTGACAGGCCGCACTCGGCCGGTCGGCGCAGAGCACGCGTGCGGCGCAGGTAGCGCCGGAAAGGCTACTATTTCGCGTCATGATCCTCGCCCAACGCCTTGCCTTCACGACCGCACTCCTCACCCTCGTCCTCATCGGTGTGGGTGTCCTCGTCCGAGCCACCGGGTCGGGACTGGGCTGCCCCGACTGGCCGACCTGTCACGGCCAGGTGGTCCCGCCCGGTCAACGGGAAGCACTCATCGAGTTCTCGCACCGCTTCGTTGCTTCAATCGTCGGGGTCCTCGTTATCGCGGTGGCGGTACTGGCGTGGAAGCACTACCGCCATGTCCCCTTCATCGTCTGGGTGGCAACGGCAACAGTCCCGCTGGTCGGGTTCCAGGGGCTCCTGGGCGCGATCACGGTCGTGCGCGAACTGCCGCCCGAAATCGTGGCGACCCACCTCGTCACCGCCATGGCAGTCCTGTCCTGCACCGTCGCGGTCACCGTGGCCATGCGCCGCGAGATCCAGGCACTTGGCGGCCCTGAATCCGGCCTCCCGCCAGCCAGCGCGGGCGCCATCGGCCGCTGGTCGATCGCCGCCGCTGCGTGGCTGACCGCCGTCTTCTGGATCGGCGCCTACATGGCCGAAAGCGGGGCCGCCACCGCCTGTTCCGGGTGGCCGCTCTGCAACGGTTCGGCACTCCCCGCCGCGGACGAACAGGAGGTCACGCACATGGTCCACCGGTACCTTGCCGGCGCGTTCAGCTTCGTTGTCATCCCCCTCCTGGTCATCGCCTGGCGCCGCCGGGAGAGCATCTCCTGGGCCCGGCCCTTTGCGGCGGCACTTGCCGTCCTGTACGGTGCGCAGATTCTGGTGGGGGCACTCAACGTGTGGTACACGTTCCCTGACGAACTGACCGTCACCCATACGGTGATCGCCGCCTCGATCTGGTTCACCCTCTCCGGGGCAGTTGCACTGACCTACTACGTCCCGCTGGGCGAGGCCCGTACCCGGGGTGTAACGAGTGTTGCCGGGGTGCCGGCATGACCGCCAGCGCGCTCGCCCTCTCAACACCCGCTATCTCGTCGTCGATCCGTGGATACATCGCACTCACCAAGCCCAGGGTCATTTCGCTCCTCCTGGTCACCACCGTCCCGGCGATGGTTGTCGCCCACGGCGGCTGGCCATCGACCTGGCTGGTGATTGCCACCCTCGTGGGCGGGTCCCTGTCGGCCGGTGGCGCGAACGCCATCAACTGCTGGTACGACCGCGACATCGACGCCGTAATGCGCCGGACCCGGGGCCGGCCCGTTGTCACCGGCGCGATCGAGCCGTGGCGGGCGCTCACCTTCGGTATCGGGCTCGGCGCGTTTGCCTTCGCCTTCCTCTGGGCGACCACCACGCTGGCGGCAGCGGTCCTCGCCCTGGCAGCCCTCCTTTTCTACGTGTTCATCTACACGATCTGGTTGAAGCGCCGGACATCCCAGAACATCGTCATTGGCGGGGCCGCGGGCGCATTTCCCCCGATGGTCGGCTGGGCCGCCGTGACCGGCGGGCTGGAGCTCGCCCCCTGGGTGATGTTCGCGATCATCTTCTTCTGGACGCCGCCCCACTTCTGGGCGCTCGCCCTTCGCCTCGAAGGCGACTACACCGAGGCCGGCGTGCCCATGCTGCCGGTCACGAATGGCCCGGCCTTCACCCGCGTCCAGATCCTGCGCTACACCGTGCTCCTGGTCCTCGTCACCGTGCTGCTCACCCCCGCGGCCGGGCTCGGCGCAATTTATACCGGCTCGGCACTGGTGCTCGGAGCGGTCTTCGCCTGGCAGTCGTACCGGCTCTGGCGCCGGCCCGCGACGACGCCGCCGATCGGTCTCTACAAGTTTTCACTGCTCTACCTCGCCCTGCTTTTCGTGGCCATGGCCGTCGATGTGTTGGTGCTCCAGTGAGTGACATCCACATCGCGGGTTGGCTACTTCCAACACGCCGCCCCGTGGCACACGGGCCTTCCTTGACACCGGCCGGTACCCGGCCTATAAACCCGCTTGTGAAGAAAGTAACTAAACAAACAGACCGGCCACCGGCGGCCACTTTCAGGCCCCGCCTGGCCGGGCCCCACCTGTTCACTGCCCTTCACACCGCCTAACAGGCAGCATCGAGGCTGCACCCGGAGGAAACACCACATGGACCACCAGCCCAACGACCACGGCGAGCCTTCCCGCTTGCCTGACCTGAGTAACTGGTCACTCGCACTCGGGCTCGCGGCACTCGTCCTCGGGGCCGCGCTCATCTTCTGGACGCAGGACCACGGCAATGACTTTGCCCCGCCCCTCGTGGTCGCCGCGGCCGCGGCAACCGTGGTCGCCATCATTGGCTGGGCGATGGAGGATGGCCGGATGCGGCGCCGGGCTGGCGCCAGCAACCTGAGCAGGGCGGCCAGCACCCGCTTCACGCAGGTGGTGACCTTCGCCATCGCCGAAGGCCAGCTGGCCGCTGCCCGCGATGGCGTGCTCCAGCGGCTGGAAGCCTCCGATAGCGGCCTGCGGGGCCTTGACGGCTTCCAGGACCTCCGCATAACCCTCTCCCCGGCGGAGAGCGGTCCTTCCCAGGCACTCGTCGAGACGACATGGACCGACCGTGAACGCCTGGCGAGCTACGAGGAGACCCGCAAGACGGTCCTTGACCTGCTGGCCGGCCACCCGGACGAAGTCGTCCCCGGCTCCGTGCAGGTCTTCGACATGGAAGTCATCCGCGACACGAAGGAAGTATCGTTCCACTTCGGCACCGGCGCCGCGTTCACGATGATATCGGCCCTGCTGCTCGGTGGCTTCATGTTCGGCGCGGGCCTCGGCCTCTTCCAGGACGACGGCGGAAGCGGGGCGGGCGGCGAAGCCACGGTAGCGCCCGTCGAGCAGCCGTTCCGTGTCACCGCCACCGACAACAAGTTCGACAAGCGCGTGATCACAGCCGGTCCCAACGCCGAGATCACCATCACGCTCACCAACCGTGGCGCTGCCAAGCACAACATCCACTTCACCGATAAGAAGGGCGGAGCGACCCTCACCGACGGCGCCCAGGGCGCCATCATCGATGGCGGGACCGAGACGACCGTCACCTTCACCACGCCAGCGGCAGGTGAGTACTACTTCCTCTGCGACCTCCACCCCGACGAGATGAACGGGACGTTCACGGTCGTCGACGGCGGCCCAACTGGCTCCGGCGAAGCAGCCGCGGCCGCCCCGGCCGGCTGACCCCGGCCGCTCCTAACGTCGTCAACGCAAAGAGGGCGGGCAGCATTCGCTGCCCGCCCTCTTTGGTTTCCCGGGTGCGGACCTACTCCAGGGCGCCGGTCGCCAGCAGGTCGATGAACTCCTCTTCCGTGAGCCCCACGATCTGCCGGTAAACGTACTCGTTATCCTCGCCGAGACAGGGCGCAGCCTTCGTCAGCTCAGTCGGCGTGCCTGAAAGCCGGAACGATGGGCCGTCGTACGTCCGCAAGCCCATCACGGGGTGCTCCAGCTTCCAGTAGTGGCCGCGATGCTCCATCTGCGGGTCGGAACGCAAGTCCTCGGCCGACTGGACGATCCCACAGGGCACGCCGAAGGACTGCATCAGCTCGACCACCTCGGTGGTGGTGAACTTGCGAATTGGTGGCGCCTCGATGCCCTCTTCGGATTGGAGCGCCGGCTCGACGTCCAGCCGGGTGAAGTCCTCGAACCAGTAGCCAAGGTGGCGGTCGATTTCGCGCAGCTCGTTGATCCGCTGCCAGCGCCGCCGCATGCGGTCCATATCGCACCACTCGGGCCGGCCAAGCGCTGCTTTCAGGCCCTCCCAGTGCTTCTCCGTGGTGCAGGCGATCACCACCCAGCGGCCATCGCGGCACCTGTAGGCGTTGTGCGGGGCCGCCTCGGCATCGTGGTTGCCAAGACGGACCTGTTCGTGGCCGTTCGCCGTCCAGTCGATGATCGCCGTGCCGAGGCCGTGGACGGCCGCCTCCATCTGACCGAAGTCGATGTACTGGCCGGCGCCGGTCCGCCGGCGGTAATCAAGCGCCGCAATCAGCGCGGTCGCGGCCAGGTGCGGCACCAGGAAGTCCGTATAGGCCACCCCGGTGCCAATGGGCGGGCCATCGGGCCAGCCGGTCAGGTGGTTGTAGCCGGTCGCCGCCTGGAGCACGTGCCCGTACCCCATGTAGCTCGCCCAGGGGCCGGTCTGCCCGTACAGCGGCATCGAGATCATCACCAGCGCCGGGTTGATCGCCTTCAACGCCGCATAATCGAGACCGAATTTCGCCATCGTCCCGGGAGTGAACGACTCGGTCACTACATCGCACTTCGCGATGAGCCGCTTGATCAGCTCCGGTCCGCGCGGGTCTTTCAGGTTGACCGTGACGCCGAGCTTCGAGCTGTTGAAGTTCGCGTAGTACCCCGAACGGTCGATGCCGGGCTTGTCATCCACAAACGGCCCAACCCGGCGCAGCGTTTCTGGATAGGTGGCGGATTCGATCCGGATCACCTCGGCCCCGTGGTCGGCAAGGTACTTCGAGACAATCGGGCCTACGCCAACCCACGCAAAATCCGCGACGCGGATCCCGGCAAACGGTTTCTTCTGTTCCTCGGTCATGCCCTACACCACCATCTTCAGCTTAAGCCGGCGGAGCTCGGCATCGTCGATCCCCAGGAGGCCGCCATAGACCTGGGCATTATGTTCACCAACACGCGGCGCCCGCCCGCGCTGCTTCCAAGGCGTCTCACTGAGCCGGAACGGGGCGCCCGGGTAGATGAACGACTCCCCGATGTCCTCGTGATGGACGCGGACCCAGTACTCCCTCCCCGCCAGCTGCGTGCTCTCGACGATTTCACGCGGGCCGAACACCGGCGCCCAGCCCGCGCCACGGCGCTGCGCCTCGGCAACAAGGTCTTCCTTCTTCCGCTTTTTCACGAATGCCGCGAGGGTCTCTTCTACGTAGGCCGTGTCCTCAGGAGTGAGCGGCTGGAGCGAGGCGAGCCGCGTCCGCCACACGGGCGAATCGAGGTCGCGCGCCTCTCCGTGCTCCGCCATCCAGTCGATGATGGCGTTGGCGTCCGCCGTCGTGAGCCCGCCCAGGCGGAGACAGGCCACCCAGCCATCCGCGGTCTCGAACAGGTAGCGCTGGTGAGGCACCCCTTCAGAATTCCGGTAGATCCCGGGGCCTGACGGGTTGACGCCGCGGATGTCCCAGATCTGCTGGGTGTTATCGAGCGCGTTGGCGACCGCCTCCTGCATCGAAACGTCCACGTGCTGACCAGCTCCGCCGTTCCCGCCCCGGGCGAAGAGGGCGATCATCGCGCCAACCGCCGCCTGAAGGTTCACCTGGGCGTAGGCCTGCGGCGCGGTGATACGCACGGGGCCGTGCTCGGCATCGCCATTGACGTGCATCAGTCCGCCCATCGCCTGGCCGACGATGTCCGTGGCCGCCCACTTCGCCCGGGGACCCGTCTGGCCGAAGTTGGTGATGCTCACGAGGATCGCAGCCGGGTTCGCCGCACGGACCGACGCGTAATCAAGGCCGATCGCGACAGCTTCGCCCGGGACGTTCGATTCGATCACGATGTCCGAGATGGCAATCAGGCGGCCAAGGATTTCGCGCCCGGCCGCCAGCTTGAGCTGGAGGGTGACCGAGCGCTTGCCGGCGTTCATGGTCCACCAGTACAGGCTGGTATCGGGGCCCGCCTCACTGCGGAAGAACGGGCCGTTCTGACGGGTGGGGTCACCATCGCGAGGGGGTTCAACCTTGATGACATCGGCGCCGAGTTCGCCGAGGATGCGGGCGCACAGCTGACCCTTCTCGTCGGCCAGGTCGAGCACGCGATAGCCGGCCAGCGGGCCTGCGGGGTGCTCAAGGGGGATTGTGGGGCTTTCTGGGTTCATATACGGCTGTTCTACCTGTTCGCCGGGCCGCATTCAAACGGCGGAACGCACCAGCGCCGCCGTCGAGCCCGGCTCACCGTCCAGGTCCCCATCCAGCGCGTCCTGAATCCGCTGGCGCAACATGTCCAGCCCCCAGCGGCGCCCGGCCGAAATGACCACCACGCCCCGGGGCGGCGCCCCGGCGCCCTGCAGCGCGGCGCGCGCTTCATCGAAGTCCGCCACCTGCACGCCCTC
Organism: uncultured Anaerolineaceae bacterium; assembly: GCA_964603275.1. GTDB lineage: Bacteria > Chloroflexota > Dehalococcoidia > Tepidiformales > Tepidiformaceae > Amarobacter. The sequence continues at coordinate 14,298 of CAZRUZ010000045.1, forward strand.
CTCGTCTCGCAACAGGTCGACCTTGTTGAGCGCCAGTAGCCGCGGCTTCGCATCCACGCCCAGGTCCTTCAGCGTCGCATCGACCGTCTCGGTCTGTTCGAACGCGTTGGGATGCGCGATATCGATCACGTGGAGCAGAAGGTCCGCCTCCTCGAGTTCTTCCAGCGTGGCGCGGAACGCTGCGACCAGCTGCGTCGGCAACTTCTGGATGAATCCGACGGTGTCGGTCAGCAGCACGACCTCGCCGGAGGGCAGGGAGATCCGCCGAGTCACCGGGTCGAGCGTGGCGAAGAGCTTGTCTTCAGCGAGCACGTCGGCGCCGCTGAGCGCGCGCATCAGGGTGGATTTGCCCGCGTTTGTGTACCCAACCAGCGCGACGACCGGCATGTTGTTTCGGGCCCGGCGGCGGCGGTAGAGCTCGCGCTGGGTGCGCACCTCCTCCAGGTCCCGGCGGATCTTGGCGATGCGGCCGCGGATCAGGCGCCGGTCGGTCTCGATCTGCGTTTCGCCCGGGCCGCGTGTGCCGATCGCGCCTTCCATCCGTTCGAGGTGCGACCACTGGCCGGCAAGCCTGGGGAGGAGGTACTGCAGCTGCGCGAGCTCGACCTGCGCCCGCCCTTCGCGGGTCTGCGCCCGCGTCGCGAAGATGTCGAGGATCAGCGCGGTGCGGTCAATGACTTTCACACCCAGGATGCGTTCGAGGTTCCTCTGCTGGGATGGCGAAAGCTCGTCATCAAAGATGACTACGTTCGCTCCGAGCTGCTTGCGCGCCTCGGTCACTTCATCGACCTTCCCCTTGCCGATGTAGGTTGCGGGGTGCGGATGTTCGAGCTTCTGGGTGGCGGCGCCGACGACTTCGGCCCCGGCCGTCTTGGCCAGCTCGGCAAGTTCCTGCAGCGACTCCTCGGCGGGAAGGAGCGCATCGGGGGTATCTGCGGCGACGAGGTAGGCGCGGTCGGCGATGCGGGCGGTGGATTGCAGGGTTCTTGCCATCTGGATCAAGCGTAACGGTTCGCCGGGGTGGGGTGCGAACGTCTGGGAATTGGCAGAAGATAACGCGAGGCGTTATTGTTTGGGGCATTCATGATCCGCTCGTTCGCAGACCGTGACACGGAGGCTGTGGCGGATCGCCGTCCGGCCAGGAGGTGGCCGCTGGAAGTCCAGCGCACCGACCTGCGGAAGCTGCAGCTGTTGGATGTTGCCGAACGCCTTGACGACCTGCGCAATCCGCCGGGGAACAGGCTGGAAAGACTGCGAGGAGGCCGCGCCGGTCAATTTAGCATCAGGGTCAACGACCAATGGAGGATTTGCTTCAGGTGGTCGAAAGGAGATGCCTACGATGTCGAACTCTGCGACTACCACGGTTGAACGGCTGGCGCCGGTTCACCCCGGGGAGATCCTGCTGGAGGAGTTCCTTAAGCCGATCGATATGAGCCAATACCGCCTGGCTCGCGGCATCGGTGTCCCACCGCGCCGCATCAACGAGATCATTCACGGTAAGCGGGCGGTGACTCCGGACACGGCACTCCGGCTGTCGCGTTTCTTTGGGCTGTCCGATGGGTTCTGGATCAACCTGCAGGCCAGGTACGACCTCGACATGGCGCGCGATCGGCTCGGCGACCGGCTGGACCGAGAGGTCGAACCGCTGCGGCGGCCCGCGTAGGGCTCACAAGGCGAAAAGTTCCTGGAGCGTGCCGAGGACAGCGTCCGCCGCCTGGCATGCTTTTTCCGAACTTCGACTCAGTTCTGGCTCAACCGGCAGATCGACTTTGACCTCCGCAGGGCCAAACGAGGCATGGGCGAGACCATTGAACGCGAAATCGAGCCCCCACTCGGCGGGCGCAGGCTGAACGGCCGAGTCCTCAGCGGGAGCGGCTTCCCTCGTTTGGCCGCGGCGCGAACCAGCGAGCCGGCTTCGCGCCGGTGTTTCGCACCACCACGCCCTTCGCCTCCAGGTCGAGCTGGACCGTCTTCACCCACCACATCGCTTTCTCGCCGCCGGGCCACAGCGACTGGGGGAGATGCGCCAGCACGGCTGAGCCCATTTCCGCCTGCGTCATCCCGGGTTCTCGCCCCGGAAGCGCCGCGAGGAGGGCTTCCCGCATGGCGAGGTACTTCTCAGCGCCGACGTTCGACGTGCGGCCGGGCGTGTTGATGTTCTGGACAGAAATCATGGGGCGAGTCGGCATACTCGTTTTCTCCAGTGTTTATCACGTTATCCGGTGAGAGTATCGGCCGTACGCTGTCGCGCTGTCCAGAGACAACCTCTGTATACTGAAGACCCGCCCGGCCGGGTTCTCACCAGCCGCGCGGCCTTCCCCCGGTCCGAAGCGCGCTGGTGGTTTCAGCCCGGAGGAGGCGGGACACCCAGCCGTTGCGCGATCCGCCGTGCCAGCTGGTCCTTGATTTCGGCGTGCCGCGGTATGGTCTCCCGGGCGCCGGTGGCCGGGTTCACCCAGACCGAGTGGGCTCGCCCCTCCCTCAGGAGCTGGCAACCGTGGGCAGACAAATGGCGGACGAGGTTACCGCGCTTCACCCGACCCTGACGGTTTGCCGCTTCGCCGTTGCCGATGCCCTCTTGATGCCCTCGTCGCGCAGCAATGTCAGCATGAGCTCGACTGCCGCGGCAAGGTCGTCCAGGGCCTCCTCGACCGTCTCCCCCTGTCCGTTGGCGCCCGGGACTTCCGGGCAGTACGCCCAGAAACCACCTTCTTCGGCCGGCTCGACGATGGCGGTAAACTCGTTCGTCATGAGGCCAGTGTACCACGGCCACCCGGCCCCACCAGACGCGATGCACCACCGCGCGATGGGGATCCTGCGCAGCCCCCACTACTTCGCTGACCACGCCTCCAGCCTGCGCATGCCTTCTTCCAGGCGGTCGTCGG
>CAZRUZ010000046.1:0-8338 GCA_964603275.1 uncultured Anaerolineaceae bacterium
TGCTGAACCCGATGGTGAACCTGCTGGTGCTGCTGAACAACGTGCTGTTCGATAGCTTCGGCCTGGCGATCATCGCGTTCACGATCCTGATCCGGGTGGTGACGTTCCCGCTGACGCTGCGCCAGCTCCACGCGACGCGGGCGATGCAGTCGATCCAGCCGCGGATCCAGGAGATCAACAAGAAGTACAGCGATCCGAAGCGCCGCCAGGAAGAGGTGATGAAGCTCTACCGGGAGGGCGGCGTGAACCCGCTGGGCTGCATTGGGCCGATGCTCATCCAGTTCCCGATCCTGATCGCGCTGTACAACGCGGTCCGCATCGCCCTGCCGAATTCCCCGGAAGCGCTGGAGAAGCTCTCGGGGCACCTGTATGACTGGTCGTACCTCCAGCATGCCGTGCCGGTCCAGGAGCACTTCCTGGCGATGGACCTGCGCGAGCCGAACCTGCTCTTTGTCGTGCTTGTGGGCATCACGACATGGGCACAATCGAAGACCACCGTGACCGTGACCACGGACGAACGCGTGCGGCAGCAGCAACAGATGATGAACGTGATGCTGCCGCTGATGTTCGCGTTCTTCGCGCTGCAGTTCCCGAGCGGCGTGAGCCTGTACTGGGTGGTCAACTCACTGGTGGGCATTGCCTTTAACATCCTGACCTATGGGTTCCCCGCCCTCGGCGTCGAGCCAATCTTCAAGGTGCGCCAGAGTGTGGCGCCCGCGGCGGCCGATCTGCCCACACAGGCTGCCGCTACCCCTGATCGCGAATTGAGGACCACCAATGGACCAGGCCGAAGCAAGCGGCAAAACCGTCGACGACGCCCTTAACCGGGCGCTCGCCATACTCAAAGCAGGCCGGGACGATGTCGAATTCGTCGTCCTGGACGAAGGCAAGCGTGGAGGACTGTTCGGGCGCGGTGCGCGCGATGCGGTCGTCCGGGTGACGCGGGTCAGTCCCGCGCAGCGCACTGCCGGGCCCACCCCTCCCCCGGATACCCGGATTCCCCGGGGGCAGCAGGGAGGTCAGCCCCGGCGCGGTGATGGGCAGCGGTCCCAGCGCGGGGGAAGCCGGCCGCAAGATCGCGGAGGCCAGCGGGCATCGGGCGGTGGCGCCCCGCGCGGCGGGCGCGGCGGTAGCGTCGAACCGGTGATGCCACGCCTCACGGATGCGGACTTCACGCGCCCGCGCGGAGAAAGCGCCCAGCCGCCAGCGGAACCGGCCCCATCGCAGGGGCGAGGGAGCCGCGGTGGGCGCGGTGGTGGCGGACAGCCCCGCGAGGAGCGCCGCCCGCAGCCCCGGAGTGAACGGCGCTCGCGGTCCCGGGATGAGGGGCGGGAGCCGGAGGAGTACATCGCCCCGGATATCAACGCCGAAGAAGTCGATTCCGCCGCCCAGACGATTGATGACATCCTCAGGATCCTGGATATCGATTCGGAGATCTCGATCCGTGAGCCGCTGACACCGGGCGATGGGCTTGGCAGCTCGCTGGCGGTCATCGATATCAAGGGCGAGGACCTCGGGCTGCTGATCGGGCGGCGCGGTGACACCCTGGTGGCGTTGCAGTACCTGGTGAACCTGATGCTCGCACGCAAGTTCCCGGGCAAGGGCGGTGTCACGGTGGATGTGGAGCACTACCGCCACCGCAACGAAGAACGCATCACCGCGATGGCGAAGCGGATGGCGGAGCGCGTGCGGGAAGGCGGTTCGCCGATCACGCTCGAGCCGATGTCGGCCGCCGAGCGCCGGCTCGTGCACATGATGTTCGCTGACGATCCCGAGCTCGAGACGAACAGTATCGGCGAAGGTGAGAACCGCAAGGTGGTCATCAGCCTGCGAGGGTAGGAGGTACCGCGACGCACATCCTCGTTGCCGGCAATGTCGCGCTGGACCGGGCGCCTGACGGCGGATGGACGCCGGGTGGGCCGTCGCTGTACACCTCGCGGATGGTCCATTCGCTGGGGATCCGGACGACGCTGGTGACGGGGATGCACCCGGACTTCCCGGAGCGCGCGCTCGATGGCATAGAAGTGCGGGCGACGGCGGCGGCCGACTTGCCCCGGTATGCGAACACGTACGATGCGGCGGGCAACCGGAGCCAGGTCCTGCTTTCGCCTGGTGAGCCCCTGGCCATCGTGCCGCACCTGGTGCGCGGGGAAGAGCCGGACGTGGTGATGTACGCGCCGGCCTACCACGAATTTCGCAAGGCCCCGCTGCGGTTCCGGGATTCGTTGACGGCTGTGGCGTTGCAGGGGCCTTTGCGGGCGGTCGGCGGGGATGGGCGGGTGGTCCACCACCCGGAGCCGCTGGTGGCCGCCTCGCGGTTCGCGCGGCCGGGCTGGATAGCATTTTTCAGCGATGAAGACACGCCTGACCCCGAGGGGCTGGCGCGGTACCTGGCCGCGAGCCGGACGCTGGCGATCCTGACGCGTGGCCACAACGGCGCTACACTGTTCGAACTGGATGGTACAGCACAGCACTGGCCAGCCCTCCCGGCGACCCCGGTGGACCCCACGGGGGCGGGGGATTGTTTCGCCGCCGCCTTTATGGTCCGCCTGGCGGAAACCGACGACCTCGCAACGGCGATGCGGTTCGCCCTTGCGGCAGGGGCGCTCGCGGTGGAAGGGACCGGGATTTCCGGGCTTCCCTCGCGGGCGGCTATTGAAGCACGCATGAACCGGGAGGCAGCCTAGTGGTGGCGAAAATCGTTTCACTGGTGAACCAGAAGGGCGGGGTTGGCAAGACGACGACAGCGGTGTCGCTGGCCGTGGCGCTGGGCCGGCACGGCCAGCGGGTGCTGCTCATCGACCTGGACCCGCAGGCGAACGCGACCTCGGCGCTGGGGGTTTCGGGCGGGGGCGAGCAGCCCGGCACCTACGACGCCATCCTCGATGAGGTGCCGATCCGCGATTGCATTGTGCGGGTGGACGATGAAGGGGTGGATGTGGTGCCGTCGAGCGCCGAGCTCTCCGGGGCGGAGGTGGAACTGGTGCCGGTGCTGGCGCGCGAACGGCGGCTGGCGAACGCAATCCACCCGGTGCGCGATTCCTATGACTGGGTGCTTGTGGATTGCCCGCCATCGCTCGGGTTGCTGACGATCAACGCGCTGACGGCGAGCGACAGCGTGATCATCCCGGTGCAGTGCGAGTACATGGCGCTCGAAGGGCTCAGCCGGCTGATGGAGACTTTGGACCTGGTGAAGCGCAGCCTGAACCCGGGGCTGCACGTGCTGGGACTGATCCTGACGATGTTCGATGCGCGGACGCGGCTGGCGCAGCAGGTGGTGGATGAAGTGCGGGGGCACTTCCCGCAGACGTTTTCGACGATCATCCCGCGGTCGGTGCGGTTGAGCGAGGCGCCGAGCCACGGGCGGTCGATTTTCCGGTACGACGAAGGCGGCCGTTCGGCGGCTGCCTATAGCGCGGTCGCCTCCGAACTTCTTGAACGCTCAGGAGTTGCAGTATGACGCAGCCGAAACGTGGACTGGGCCGGGGGCTCGATGCCCTCTTTGGTGGTGCGGCCGCCGCACCACCGCCTGCAGCCGAGCCGGAAGCCCCCGCTGCCCCGGTTGCCGAGGAGACGGTGGAGGCGCTTGCGGAACCTGTAACGACGCCGGTGGCCACAACGTTGCCACCGGCCGCTCCGGCGCGCCGCAGCGCGCCGGAACAGCTCGATATCGACCTGATCTCGCCGAACCCGGAGCAGCCTCGCACGAACTTCGAACCTGAGAAGCTGCGCGAGCTTTCGGACTCGATCCGCGAACACGGGATCATCCAGCCGCTGGTGGTGAGCCGCGACGAGGACGGGAGTTACCGGCTGATCGCGGGTGAGCGGCGGTTGCAGGCGGCCAGGCTGGCAGGGCTCGAAACGGTCCCGGTGGTGGTGCGCGAAGCGGCAGACCACGAGCTGCTGGAGCTGGCGCTCATCGAGAACATCCAGCGCGCTGACCTCAACCCCGTCGAGGAGGCGATGGCCTACCGGCGGCTGGTCGAGGAATACGCGCTGACTCAGGAAGAGGTGGCCCGCCGCGTCGGCAAGAACCGGGCGACGGTGGCGAACGCCCTACGGTTGCTCCAGCTCGAATCGGAGATCCGGCGCAGCCTGGTGGCCGGGGAGATCAGCGAGGGGCACGCGCGCGCCTTGCTGGGGCTGCCGGAGGGGCGCGGCCGGGTGACTGCCTGGCGCGACGTGGTGAAGCGCAAGCTTTCGGTGCGCGATACGGAGAGTTTCGTGCGGCGGCAGCTGGCTGGCGTCCCGGCAACGAGTTCGAGCCCGGGGGCGCAGACGGCCCGCCGCGATGCGGCACTGTCGGACATCGAATCGCGCCTGCGGCGGGCGTTGAGCACGCGGGTGAAGGTGGAGCCGCAGAAAAAGGGGGCGAAGATCGTGATCGAGTGTTACAGCGCGGAGGAGTTTGAGAACGTGGTGAGCACGCTGCTTGGTGAGTACCAGTGAGCGCGGAGGCGCGGCTGAAGGAGCTGGGCATCGTTTTACCGCCGCCGGGTGCGCCGGGCGGGATGTACGTGCCATGCGTGCTCAGCGGGAGCCAGCTGTTCGTTTCGGGACAGGTGCCCCGGAAGGCAGACGGGAGCGGCGTGGCGATGCAGGGCAAGCTCGGCGCGGATGTATCGATTGAGCAGGGAGCGGAACTTGCGCGGGTGTGCGCCATCCAGGCGCTTGGGGTCGCCCGGGCCGAGCTCGGGTCACTGGACCGGATCGCGCGGGTGCTTCGGGTGGCCGGCTATGTGGCGAGCGCGGAAGGGTTCACGAGCCACCCGCTGGTGGTGAACGGCGCCTCGCAGCTGCTGGCCGACGTGCTGGGCGAAGCGGGCCGCCACGCGCGTATCGCGATCGGGGTGGCCGAACTGCCGTCGGGCGTGCCGGTGGAAGTGGAGTTCCTGTTCGAAGTGCGTGCCTGAGGCCCGGGCGTTACTTCGCGGGGTAGAGCCCGTAGCTGCCGGCGTAGACGATCGGTTCGGCGTTGGTTTCGGGCTGTGCTCCGGCGCCGGTGGTCCCGGTGCTGTCAGGGGCGGAGACAAGCCCGGCAAGCGCGCCCCCGGCGATGAGCGCGGAGGCCAGGGCCATGGTGAGTCGCAGCTTCAAGGTGTTCATCGTGTCCCGGTCATCCCTTCGGTTTCATGATTGCAGGTGGCGGCGCGGCGTTCCGTGCGGTGCATCACGGAAGAGGCCTGGCGCCGTGCTCCAGGGGCAAGACCACGCTCGATGGGGGGCCCTGGGCCGACCACCCGGGCGCTCGACTACAGGGAAACGGCATGCCCGTGGTACATTCCGGGTACGCCCATGGCGGGGCGGTTCGAGCACAGGACCGGGGAGATGGTTTCCGTGTACAACGACCTTGCGATCTTCAGCGGACGGGCCCACCCCGAGCTAGCCCGGGCTATCGCCGCGCGGCTCGGCCGGGAGCTCGGCAAGGTCGACGTTTTCGAGTTTTCCAACGAGAACATTTTCGTGCAGTTCCAGGAGAACATCCGGATGCGGGATGTGTACCTGGTGCAGCCGTTCGCCAGCCCGGTGAACACGGCGATCATGGAGCTGTTGATCATGATCGACGCGGCGCGGCGGGCATCGGCCGGGCGGATCACGGCGGTGGTGCCGTATTACGCGTACGGGCGGAGCGACAAGAAGGACCAGCCGCGGGTGCCCATCACGGCCCGGCTCATCGCGAACATGCTTGAAACGGCGGGCGCCGACCGGGTATTGACGATGAACCTGCACGCGGGGCAGATCCAGGGCTTCTTCAATATCCCGCTGGATGAGCTGAACGCGCTCTTCACGATGACCGCGCACTTCAGGAGCGAACGGCTGGAGAACTACGTGGTGGTGGCGCCGGATGTCGGCGACGAGAAGCGCGCGCGCGATGTGGCGGCCCGCCTGGATATGCCGCTGGCGATCATCGAAAAGCGGCGGCTGGGAAACACGGGGCGCACCGAGGCGATGAACGTGATCGGCGAGGTGGAAGGCCGCAACGTGCTGGTTATCGACGACGAGATCGATACGGCCGGCACGATCACGGAGGCGGTGCGCATCCTGCGGGAGCGGGGGGCGCGCGAGGCGATCATTGCGTGCTACCACGGGCTGTTCACGGGACCGGCGATCGAACGGTTGAAGGCGGCGGATGCGCGCGAGATCGTGGTAACGGATTCGATCCCCATCCCGGAGGCGAAGCGGCTGCCGAACATGACCGTCCTGCCGGTGGCGCCGTTGCTGGGCGATGCGATCGAGCGCATCCACTCGGGTCATAGCGTGGGCGAGCTGTTCCAGTAAGTCCCCGGGCCGGTGCGCGGAGAGCGTGAAGGCGAATTTACGCGTGTTTAACACCACGGGGTTGCGGATGTGGTAGAACTAGTGAGCCGAATCCGTGGCGACACGGAGCGGGGGACCCAACTCCTGGGGTGCATCCCGGCTTTGCGCCGGGTAGGTGACCTCCCTCACCGAACCCGACAGCTAACCCCGCAGGCGTGAAGGGAGAGGCGTGGCAGCCGCGCAGCCTGCCAGCATTGCCTCTCAGACGACATGGTGTGCTTCGCAACCACGGGATGCCCGGGGTGGCGGCGCAGTCACCGCAGCGCAGGAGGCCATGATGCTCCGACCCGGTCAACAGCCCTGGTGGCGAAAGATCTTCGCCGAATCGACCATCGTCAATGCAGCGGTCGCGGCAGCGCGCCGTTGCCCGGAATGCAGCGAAACGTACGGCGAGCGGGATCACTATTGCCCGCGCTGCCATTCAGCTACGCCCGAGTGGCGCTACGGATAACGAGACTCTCCGTTCCCTCCTCTGGTGAGCCGCCAACCCCTGGGCGGCCACCCCGGAAAGGCCATTCGCCGCTGGTGGATGGCCTTTCCGGTTGCCGGGGGTCAGGTCTGCCGGGGCCGGCCGCGTTCGGCGAGGGCGTCGCGGAAGCGGGAGAAATCGACCTTGATGAAGATGCCTTCGGCTTCGGCACAGAGCTCGTCACCCGCGTGGAGGGTGCTGCGCGCGTGGATCTTGCGGCCCTCGACTGATTCGACCCAGGCGCGGAAGGTGACTTCGCGGTAGAGCGGGGTGGGCTGGCGGTAGCGGATGGAGAGGGTGCCGGTCATGCCGGGCTGGCCCGTCATGGCCTGGACCATCCCGAGCGCTTCATCGAAGGCGGCGGCGACCATGCCGCCATGGACATGTCCCGGGGGACCTTCGTACTGGCGGCCGAAGGTGGCGGTGCCTACGACCGTTTCGCCCTCCACGCGGAGGTAGACGGGCGGGCTGATGGGGTTGCCCAGGCCGAGGAGCGGGCTGCGGTCCACGAGTGCGCCGGTATCTCCGGAGACCGAGGATTCAGCGAAGCCCGGTGACTGGTAGCCGGTCCGGGCCTTTTCAAGGCGCTGGTAAACCTGTTCGGTGGCTTCGGCGGCGGCGAGGAGGTCGGCTTCGGGGGCGTCCATATCGGCGAGGGCATCGCTGATCCGGCGCATGGCTGCGGCGAGCCGGTAGAGCGCGGCGCGCGCGCCTTCCGGGGGTGATTCGGCGATCCAGCTTGAGCGCCGGGCGAAGGGCTCGGAAGGTTCGGTCTGCTCCATGGAGGGATTATGCCGATGGCGCGGGGTGTAGCGCGAACAGGCGCTCGGGCCCGGCGGAGCGGGAAGATGGCAGCTCGGCGAAGCCGAAGCCCTTCCCGGCGACGAGTTCGCGGACGATGTTGGTCACCACGACCTGGCCGGGCGCCGCCGCGACCACCGCGCGGGCAGCCGTGACGATCGATGGGTCGGCTTCGGGTGGTGTGCCGGGGCCGGGTTCGCTGCCGTGGATGCCGACGCTCGCGCCGGTGGCGGTTGCCAGCGCCCGGGCGCAGTGGAGTGCATCCTGAGCGGAACGGAAGACGCCGAGGGAGATGCCATCGACCGCGCGGGCATGGCCGCCGTGGGATGCGATGGCGGCCCCAAGGTCGCCCGGCCCTGCTTCGGCATCGGCGACGAGCACGACGCGCAGGCTGAGTCCGTCGGCAGGGGGCGCGGCGTCGCTCTCGGCGCCGGGCAAGTCGAAGAAGCCGTTGAGCTCATCGAGGTACTGGTCGAAGGATGTGGGCAGGGCGAGGCGTCCATCGGGGACGGAAGCGGCGACGCGCAGCGCCAGGTCGCGCGGGGCGAGCATGTTCGGCGGGCAGTGCACCACGAGCACGGGGCAGGCAATCTGCGGGAGGAGCGCCTCGACGCTGGTGAGGCGTTCGGCGCGGAGGTAGTCGAGGAAGTCCTCCGGGGTCATGGCAGCGCGCATCTGGGTGGCGAGGGCGCGGGGGATATCGCCCGGGGCCCAGCCGAAGGCGTGCGACATCGCGGCTTCGGTGTAGGT
>CAZRUZ010000046.1:8438-16654 GCA_964603275.1 uncultured Anaerolineaceae bacterium
ACCGTGCGGTGGGCAGCCATGCGCTCGAACTCGTGGTGGCGCGTCTCCATGGGCAGGGTGAACTCGAAGCCGAGGTGGCTCGATTCGGGCGGGCGCAGGGCGATCACCGGTGTCCCGCCAGAGCCGATGGCGGCACAGGCGACACTTACGTTATCGACGGTGCGGGCGTAACGGATAGACGGCGCCAACATGTGGACATGGTAGGCGCGAGGGGTGGGCATGCCGCATCACCCGGGCGGGGGTGAGCCCTCCTACGAAAGGTGGATTTGCCGGGACGCGTGGCGAATCGGCGGTGCGGGTCAGGAGAGGTCAGTGTGTTCGTCGCTGCCGGGACGACGGACGTCGCGGAGGGTGGCGTCGCGGTGGCGGCCGAGGCGGGCGTGCTTGGGGGTGCCGACTCGCTGGGAGAGGTAGATGCCGCGGTGCCCGCTGACGAAGTAGGAGACGAAACAGGTGACAGCAAGGTAGGGGCCGCTCTCGGCGCCGAAGAGCTCGACGCCCATGACGGTGCAGGCGAGGGGTGTGTTCGCAGCCCCGGCGAAGACGGCGACGAAGCCGAGCGCGGCGAAGAGGTCGGTGGGGGCGCTCAGGATATCGGCGAGGACGTTGCCGAGCGAGGCGCCGATGTAGAAGAGGGGGGTGACTTCGCCGCCCTTGAAGCCGCTGGCGAGGGTGATCGCGGTGAAGAGGATCTTCCAGGCCCAGGCGAAAGTCGCCGCGCCGCCATCCTCGAAGCTGGAGACGATGGAGGTCTGGTCCCCGGGGTTGGTGACGCCGAGGCCGAGGTAGGCGGTGGTGCCGACTGCCCCGGCGAGGGCGATGACGAGCAGGCCGCCGGCGGCCGGACGGAGGACCGGATGGCCGATGAAGCGGCGGAAGAGGCGGGCAAGTTCGTGGGTGAGTTCGGCGAAGGCGAGGGCCGCGAGCCCGAAGACAATGCCGGCGGCGGCGGCTTTCGCCATCAGCCCGAGGTCGAACGGCAGGGTGGATGCACCGCTTTCGGGGGAGGTGACCGTGTAGTGGGTGTGGCCAACGTCCCACGCGCCGGTCACGTAATCGGCGCCGAGGCTGGCGAAGAGGACGGGGATGAGCGCGGAGTATTCCATGCGGCCGAGCGCAAGGACTTCCATGGCAAAGATGGCGCCCGCAAGGGGGGTACCGAAGACCGCTCCGAAGCCGGCCGCCACGCCAGCCATGAGGAAGGTGCGGAGCTCATCGGGTGAGAGCCTCAGGAAGCGGTTGAGCCCGCCGGCAATGCCGCCGCCGAGCTGCACGGCGGTGCCTTCGCGGCCGGCCGAGCCGCCGAAGAGGTGGGTGACGATGGTGCCGATGAAGATCAGCGGGGCCATGCGCGCGGGGACTCCGGCGCCAGGCTGGTGGATGTGGTCGATGATGAGGTTGTTGCCGGCCTCGACGTCTTTCCCCAGCCAGCGGTACATCCCGCCGACGGCGATGCCGGCGACCGGGAGGAAGAGGATGATCCAGCCGTTGTCCTGGCGGGTGGAGGTCACCCCATCGAGCGACCAGAGGAAGAGGGCGCAGGCGGAGCCAACCAGCAGGACGAGCGGGGTGAGCAGAAGCGCCCAGCGCACAAGGTAGCGGACAGAGGCGGCGTGCCCGGCCGCGTCCGCCAGTGAGAGGGCGGTCCGGACGAGCGCGCCAGCGCGCGGGGCTGGCGTTTCGTGGGGATTCAGTTCGTGGGACAAACAAAAACTCCTACGACGTGTAATTCGTAGGAGTCATCAGCACGTAGGGCGTACGGCGGTTCTCGGCGGTACTCCATCGCCTTCAGGGGGAGCTTAGCGGGTGGCCCGGTGGAGTGTCCAGCGATTGCACTGGCGGTCTCAGCAGGTGCTGACGAAGACGGTCATGGTGGACCGGCCGAGGTCGCCCACGGCGCCGGCCGAGTATTCGCCGATGCGGTCCCTGCACCCGGCCCCCGGCAGTGGAGGCGGGATGAACGTGTAGCCGCCGGTGCCATCGCCATAGGCGGGCTCGAATGGAGTGCCGAAGAGCATCATGAAGCTGAGCGGTATGGCGAGGGTGCCCAGGGGACAATTCACTTTCACGAGCCAGCGCTCAGCGCCCGGGCTGAACTCGACGCGGACGCGGGGATCGCCGTCATCATCCGGGAGCCGTTTCAGAAAGACGGTGATGACCTGCCCGGCGATCTCCTCGGTGTTGACCGAGCAGCCGTTACTGTTCTTGTTGAGCAGACTGACGTCGTCGAGGGTGAGGGGCACCCAGCGGCCATCCGGTGGGATGGACTCGACCGGAGTGTTCCCGGAGATGGTCAGTGTGCCGAAGCCCTCGGCTTCGTACTCCCAGTGAACGGCAATTCCCGCGCGGAACTTCCCTGGAACCGTTGGTGATGCACCGGGCTGGGCGGCGGGCGCTTCGCCGGCGGAGTCGGCGGCGACGTTGGGGATGACGAGCCGGGCCTGGCCGTCAGCGAGGGCCTCGTTGGCGTGGCGCCGCGGGGGCCGGGTTGCTGTCGCGGCCAGGACGAGCGCCGCGACGAGGAGCAAGGGAAAGAGCCTTGGCATGGCCCGATTGCCTTCTGCCGGACCTGCGCCGGCCGCACTGACATGCTTCTCCGTTTCCGATCAAGCACATCCGCAGCGCCATGCCGATAGGCGGAGCGAGGGTACACGGCGCGGCCAGGCGGTACAAGGGCTCGTTCGGGGGATCAGGCGCGGCTGCCGCCGCTCTGGCGGAGCAGGCGGAGGAACTCCTCATCGCCCTGGAGGGTGGCGAGGCGCGGGTCGCCGGCGGCCTCCCGCGCGTAACCGGGATCGATCTCCAGTGCACGGCCCACGGCGCGGAGGGCGGCCTCGCGGTCGCCGAGGGTTGCTGCCGCCTGGGCGGCGCCGTAGTGGGCCGCGGCATCACCGTCATCGAGGCGGGTGGCGGCCTCGAAGTCGGCGAGGGCGGCCATCGCGGAGCCCATGTGGAGGCGGGCGAGGCCGCGGTTGACCATGACGGTCGAATCGGTGGGGTCGGCGGCGAGAGCGCCATCGAAATCGGCGATGGCGGCGGCGTAGCTGGCGCGGTAGAGGTGGAGCATGCCGCGGTTGTTGAGGGCGTCGGCATCGGCGGGCTGGAGTTCGAGGGCGCTGTTGTAGTCAGCCAGGGCGCCATCGAGGTCGCCGGCGCGGGCACGGGCGTTGGCGCGGTTGTAGTAGGCGGCAGTGAGCCGCGGGTCGGCATCGACGGCCTGGGTGTAGCGCTCGATGGCCAGCCCGTACTGACCGACGTTGAAGTAGACGTTGCCTTCATCCAGGTAGGACTCGGCGTTGCGCTGCGTTGCGCGGGCGATCGGGGTCGGTTCCAGTTCGTCGAGTGCTTCCTCGATGGACCCGAGGAGCGGCTCGGCGGGAGGTTCGGCCGGCGCATCGGGCGTCGCGGCGAGCCGCTCGAACGCCTCCGTCAGTTCGCTCGAATGCGCGGGGGGCTCGGGCTGCGGCTCCGGGACCGGAGTTGGATTAGCGGGCTCGAGGAAGAGGTCGCGCCCGTGTTCCGCCGCTTCGAGCGCTTCGCCGAAGTCGATCACCCCCTCCAGTTCCACTTCTTCGGCGGGCGGTCCGGGGATGAGTTCCGCCACTGCGGTGGGGGGTGGCTCCGGCAAGACCGGCTCGACTGGCGCGGGCTCCACGGGCGGCGCGGACTCCTCGGCCGCCACGGGTTCAGGCAGGGTCTTGGGTTCGGCCTCTTCGACGGGCGCCGCCGTGACCGGTTCGGGCTCGGGCGCTTCGGCCGGTTCGGCTGGCGCCGCGGCTGCGGGCGGCTCGGGTTCGGGCGGGGCTGGCTCCACGGTTGGTGGGCTCCATGGCTCCCAGGCCGGCTCAGCGGGCTGGCGCCTCCGCATCACCCGGGCGGCCACGTAGACGGTGGCGGAGATGATGCCGAGGACGACGAGCGCGCGGAGGATGCGTTTCACGTTGCCGCCTCGGCTTCCCTTTCGAGCAGGTGTTCGGTGACGGCGATGAGGCCGGCGTAGGCATAGACGAGGTAATCGCGGGGATGCAGCTCGACCTTCTTGAGAGTCTCCTTGCGCGCGGTGACGGGGTCCCAGGAGTCCATCAGCTCGATCGACTCGTGGTCGATACCCATCTGGAGCTCGTAAAGCTCGCCGTCTTCGCAGACGACGATGCAGCCGCGTTCGGGGTCAGCGGCGATTCCGCCGTCGTCGCATTCGATGGCGTGGGTAAAGAGCGCGTTGGGGAACGGTGGGAAGGGCCGGAGCTCGGAGCAGGCCTCCTGGAGGAGCTGCTGGAGCTGCATCGCCGCCCGTTCGAGCGCCATATCGGCCTGGTTTTTCCGCAGGAGCGCCTGGCTTGCCATGTGTAGGAGCAGTATAGGAGGGTGGCGGCGAAAGTTCGAAGGCCCGGGACCGGCATGCCCGGGTCCGGAAGATCAGGTGTTACCGAACCGGGTGGGCGGTGTAGACTTGGCCTCCCGGATATGTTCACCCACCTACACACTCACACCGAGTTTTCGCTCCTCGACGGCATGAGCAAGATGGCACCGCTG
Source organism: uncultured Anaerolineaceae bacterium (assembly GCA_964603275.1). Classification (GTDB taxonomy): domain Bacteria; phylum Chloroflexota; class Dehalococcoidia; order Tepidiformales; family Tepidiformaceae; genus Amarobacter. The sequence goes on from CAZRUZ010000046.1 coordinate 12,972, forward strand.
ATGGACCGGGTGAAGGCGCTCGGGCAGGAAGCGATCGCGATGACGGACCACGGGGCGCTCTACGGCGCGGTGGACTTCTACCGCGAGGCGACGGCGCGCGGGATCAAGCCGATCATCGGGGTCGAGGCGTATGTGGCGCCGGGTTCGCGGCATTCGCGTGAGCGGGGAGACAGCACGCCGTACCACCTGGTGATGCTGGCGCGGAACATGACCGGCTACAAGAACCTGATCGCGCTGGTGACCCGGGCGAACCTGGAGGGGTACTACTACAAGCCGCGGATCGACCGGGAGCTCATCGAACAGTACTCGGCCGGGATCACCGTGTTGAGCGGCTGCCCTTCGGCGGAGTTCCACCGGCGCGTGCAGGAAGGCGACCGGGACGGCGCCATCGCGGTTGCGCGCTACTACCGCGAGGTGTTCGACGGCCACTACTACCTCGAGGTGCAAGACCACGGCGATGCGAAGTTCACCAGGCTGAACCCGGCCATCGCGGATATCGGCAGGGAGCTCGGCATCCCGGTGGTGGCGACGAACGACAGCCATTACACCCACCCGGATGAGGCCGAGGCGCATGACGTGCTGCTCTGCATCGGCACGAACGCGACGGTGGACCAGGAAGGGCGCTACAAGTTCGACGGCAAGGGCTACTACGTGAAGAGCGAAGAGGAGATGCACGCGCTCTTCCCGGAGAACCCGGAGTTCATGGCGAACACGATGCTGGTGGCGAACGAGTGCGACCTGGACCTGAAGTTCGACCGACAGCTGCTGCCGGAGCCGCCCGTGCCGGACGGGCGCACGAGCGAGGACTACCTGGCGGAGCTGTGCTTCCGCGGGCTCCGGGAGCGGTTCGAGGACGTGACGCCGGAGCTGGAACAGCGGCTGAACTACGAGCTCGACGTGCTCCGCCAGACGGGCTTCACCGACTACATGTACGTGGTGAAGGAGATCGCGGATTACGCGCGCAAGGCGGGCATCAAGATGGGCGTGCGCGGATCGGCGGCCGCCTCGCTCGTGCTCTATGTCCTGCGCGTGACGGATATCGACCCGGTGGCGAACCGGCTGGTGTTCGAGCGGTTCCTGAACATCGAGCGGCGCGAGATGCCGGATGTGGACTTTGACTTCGCCGACGACCGGCGGGACGAGATGATCCGCTTCGCCTACGACCGCTACGGGAAGGACCGGGTGGCGCAGATCATCACCTTCGGGACGCTCGGCGCGAAGGCGGCAATCCGCGACGTGGGGCGCGCGCTGGGCATTTCTTTTGCCGAGACGGACCGGGTGGCGCGGCTGGTGCCGGAAGTGCCGCACATCACCCTGCCGGACGCTCTCGAGCAATCGCACGAGATGAAGGAGGCCTACGAAGCCGACGCGCGCGTGAGGCGGCTGATCGACATGGCCCGGCAACTCGAGGGTGTCTCCCGGCACGCCAGCACCCACGCGGCGGGCGTGGTGATCTCGCGCGACCCGCTGATCGAGCATGTGCCACTGCAGCGCCCGAATAAGGGGGACGAGGACAGCATCCCGACGACGCAGTTCGCGATGGAGCAGGTGGCGAAGATCGGGCTCCTGAAGATGGACTTCCTGGGCCTTTCGAACCTCACCATCCTGCAGCGCGCGGTGGACCTGGTGCGCGAGACGGCCGGGGCGGAGGTCGACATCGTCCACCTGCCGGATGGTGACGCGAAGACGATGGAGATGCTCGGCAAGGGCGAGACGTTCGGCGTGTTCCAGCTTGAATCGGCGGGGATGCGGCGATACGTGCAGGACCTGCAGCCGACGAACATCTCGGACCTGTGCGCGCTGGTGGCGCTCTACCGCCCGGGGCCGATGCAGCACATCCCGCGGTACATCGATGGGAAGCACGGAAAGATCGCGATCACGTACCCGCACCCGCGGCTCGCCGACATCCTTGATGAGACATACGGCGTCATCGTCTACCAGGACCAGGTGTTGCTGATTGCGCGGGAGTTCGCGGGCTATTCGCTCGGCCAGGCCGACATCATGCGCAAGGCCATGGGCAAGAAGAAGGCCGAGATCATGGGAGAGGAGCGGGGACGCTTCGTGGCCGGGGCGGTGGCGAACGGCTACAGCGAGGAAGACGCGGCGGCGGTGTTCGACCTGATCGAGCCGTTCGCGGGCTATGCCTTCAACAAGGCGCACAGCTGGTGCTACGGGCACATCGCCTACCAGACAGCCTGGCTGAAGGCGAACTACCCGGTCCAGTACATGACGGCGCTGCTCCAGCTGACGAAGAACGCGCCGGATACGCACGCGCGGATCGCGGCGGCCGTGGCGGAGTGCTCGAAGCTGGGGATCGAGGTGCTGCCGCCCGACATCAACATGAGCCGGGACAACTTCAGCGTGGAGCGGCGCCAGGATGGGGCGCTGGCGATCCGTTTCGGCCTTGGCGTGGTGAAGAACGTCGGCAACGCGGCCTGCGAGGGGATCGTGGTGGAGCGGGAGCGGGGCGGGATCTACCGGGATCTTGAGGATTTCTGCAAGCGGGCGGATCTCTCCGCGGCGAATTCGCGCGCGATCGAGCACCTGGCCAAGGCCGGCGCCTTCGACCTCCTGGGCGACCGGGGCACGCTGGTGATGAACGCCGAGCGGCTGGTGCTGCTGGCAAAGAAAGAACGCGAGCTGCGCGAGAGCGGGCAATCGACGATGTTCGACCTGTTTGGGAGCCAGGTCGACACGCCGTTACCGGCGCTCGAGCTAGAACCGTCACCGGCGCGCAAGGAGGACATGCTCGCGTGGGAGAAGGAGCTGCTCGGGGTTTACGTCTCAGAGCACCCGTTCAAGGCGGTCGCCCAGGATGCGGGCCGGTTCGCGACGCACGCGCTGGCCGACCTGACGCCGGAGCTGGCCGGCCAGACCGTGACCGTCGCCGGGCTGGTCAACCGCATCCAGGCGCGGGTCACGCGCGATGGGCGGAAGTTCTACATCGCGGACCTTGAAGACCTTTCGGCGAACGTGGAGCTGACAGTGTGGAGCGACACAATCGAGCTGACGGGCGAGGAGATCTGGGCCGAGGGCCGGGTGCTGATCTGCTCGGTTGAAGTGCGCGACCGGGGAGACCGGATCAACCTGAACGTCCGCAAGGCGGCGGCCTACGATTCGGCCCAGGGGACGGTGGTCGGGTTCGTCGCGGAACAGTGGCAGGTGGAGGCGCCAAAACGCCGCCCGCCGCGCCCGCAGGAGGAGCCGAAGGCCGAGAGCTCCCCCGGGCAGGCACGCAATGGCGGCGGGTATGGCCATATCCCCGGGGGACCGAACGGGCGAAACGGGGGCTATCCCCAGGCGGGCGCGACGACGGAGGCGGCCCGCCCCGGCGTGGTGCCACCGGTGGCGCCGGAGAACGCGCGGCTGACCATCACACTCTTCGAGACGGAGGACGTACTGGCGGATGAAGCACTGCTCAAGATGGTAGTTTCGATGCTGAAGGACAGCCCGGGGAGCGATGAGGTGCGGCTGGTGATCCGCGATACGGCGGGCGATGAAATGGAGTTCGACTTCCCGCGGGCGGCGGCAAGCGATGACCTGGCGCGCAGCATCCGCTCGGTGCTGGGGAACCGCGGGAGCGTGCGGATCACGGGGTCGAAGATGGCGGGGGCCGCTTAGGGGGCATGCCCCGGAAACACAGCGGCAACGGGAACGTCATGTCCCGTTCATGGCGGCGAAAC
>CAZRUZ010000047.1:0-16278 GCA_964603275.1 uncultured Anaerolineaceae bacterium
CATCGTTGGCGCCGACCATGAAGACGACGACATCGGGGTCGTACGTGGCCATTTCGGCCTGGATGTAGGCGGGCCAGTCGAAGAAGTCGGGGCGCCAGAGCCCGGAGGAGATCTTGTAGTCGGGGACGCGGACGGGGATTCCGCCGCGGGCGGCCCACTCGGCCATGAGCGCGACCGTCATGAAGTAGGAAGTGGAATCACCATCGGACCAGAGGCGGAGGCCTTCGGGGCTGCCGGGGAGCGTACGGGGCACGGGAGTGGGGGTGGGGATGGGCGTGGGCGGAGGTTCGGGGGTGCCATCGTAGGCGAGGCTGGCAATGAGGACACCGGAAAAGCCGGGCTGAGGAGCGGTTTCACTGAAGTTTGCAGCCGCGGCAACGTAGCGGACGGGGGCGCGGTCTCCGTCGCTCACGAGGCTGGCGGCGACGGGCGCCAGCGCCGCGAGTCCCATCGCCGCGAATGAGGCGAGACGGAGGCTGCGGGAAGGAGCGGCGACGCTCACGTGAACTCCAGTTGTGGCCGGCGTGGCAGGCGGGGGCGCAACGCGGGGCCGGTCACCGGCATGAATCCTGAGAAATCGTTGAACTCAAGCTAACAAGGGTGGCCGGGGCGGGCAAGGCTTGGGCCCGGTAACCGGACGAGGGAATTCGCCCGGTTCTGTGGGGCGGGCCACAATGCGGATGGTTCCGGGCCCGGCGGGACCGGGCGCCTGCCAGGATCGCGATGCTCTTCCCGACCGTCGATTTCGCCATATTCTTCGTTGCCGTTTTCGCGGTGGCGTGGCTGATCCGGCCATGGCACCTGTGGTGGCGGGTGTTCCTGGTGGCGGCGAGCTGGTTCTTCTACGGGTTCTGGGAGCCAAGGTTCGTGCTGCTCTTGGCAGGTTCGACGGCGGCGAACTGGGCGATGGGCTATGACCTCGCCAGGATGCGGGGGCCGGAGGGGCTGACTCGCGGCGGCCGCTGGTTCCTCGGGCTGGGAGTGGCGGCGAACCTTTCGACCCTGGGCTGGTTCAAGTACTACGGGTTCTTTGCGAAGGAGCTAGCGGACACCTTCGAGGGGCTGGGAGTGGGCGCGCCGCTGCCGCTGATGGAGATCACGCTGCCGGTGGCGATCTCGTTCTTCACGTTTCACGCGATCAGCTATCTGGTGGACATCGCGAGGGGCGATGCGGAGCCCATGGCCCCGCTGGACTTCGCGCTGTACCTCTCGTTCTTCCCCCACCTGGTGGCGGGGCCGATCGTGCGGGTGACGGAGTTCGCGCCGCAGCTGCGAGAACCTCTGCGGGAGCGGGTGATCGACGCTGCGCCGGCATTCCAGTTGATCTTCTTTGGGCTGTTCAAGAAGGTGGTGATCTCGAGCTACCTCGCGACGGAGATCGCCGACCCGGTGTTCGCGGCGCCGGGGACGCACAGCAGTTTCGAGGTGCTGGTTGGCGTGTATGCCTATGCGATCCAGATCTACGCGGACTTCAGCGGCTATACGGATATCGCGATCGGGTGCGCGCTGCTGCTGGGGCTGCGGTTCCCGCAGAACTTCGATGCACCGTACCGGGCCCTTTCGCTGCAGGACTTCTGGCGGCGCTGGCACATGACACTCTCGCGCTGGCTGCGGGATTACCTGTACATCCCGCTGGGGGGAAACCGCGGGACAAAGGCATTCGTGTACCGGAACCTGGCACTGACGATGGTGCTGGGCGGACTGTGGCACGGCGCAGCCTGGACGTTCGTCGTCTGGGGCGCCATCCACGGGTTCGGGCTGGTGGTGGAGCGCGAGATCCGAGAGCGGACCAGGCTTGCCAGCGGACCGGCGGCGTCGGCACTCCAATGGTTCGTGACGTTCCACGTGGTCTGCCTGGCATGGGTGTTCTTCCGGGCGGAGACGTTCGGGACGGCGTGGGAGATCCTGGGGCGGATGGGGACGGCGTGGGGCGAGGCATCGCCGGCGGTGACCCCGTTGATGCTTGCGGTGATCGCGGGGAGCATCCTTGTCCAGTTCTTGCCGCGAACCATGGGAAACCGGGCGCAGGCGGCATTTTCGAGGCTGGCGCCAGCCGCGCAGGCGGCTACGCTGGCAGTGGGACTGGTGATGATCGATGTGCTCGGGCCCGAAGGCGTGGCCCCATTCATCTACTTCCAGTTCTAGCGACGAGGAGGCGCCGTGGCGCAGGAGGGCAGGGCAGAGGGAAGCGGCGACCGGCTGGGCGCGACGCCCGGGCGGGTGTTCGTGGTCATCGCGGGCGCGCTGCTGATCGCGGTCCTGCTGAACGCGCCGTGGCTCGAGGATGAAGCGAAGCAGCAGCCCTTCGGAAAGGAGCGGGACTTCTGGGTGGCGGTCTGGAAGCCGTTTGCAGCGGTGAGCCGGACGCTTTACCTGGACCGTCCCCGGGCTTGGGCCGGTGACGCCCTGGGGCACGAAGGCGGCGGTGATGTGTTCGAGCTGCCAGCCTCGGGCGGGTTGGTCCCCGGGGACCCCACCGGCAGCCCGGGTGCGGCGACAAAGACAGCGACCGGCGGTAACAGCAAGACCCCCACTCCGACGGCGACCCCGGCGCCGCCGAAGCAGCTCGTGCGGACCCCCGATGCGGCCTCGCCGCTGCGCGTGTGGGTCGGGGGGGACTCGATGTCGAAGATCCTCGGCGAGGCGCTGGTCCGGCAGGCATCGGAGAGCGGGGTGATGACGCCCACGCAGGAGTCCCAGCTCTCATCAGGGCTCACCCGGCCGGACTTCTTCGACTGGCCGGGGCACCTGAACGGGCTGATCACCGGCGACGCGGCGGACGTGTATGTGGTGATGTTCGGGGCGAACGACTCGCAGGGGATCAAGACTCCGGGGGGCGAGATCTTCCAGCCGGGCGATGCCGGCTGGGCCACCGAGTACCGGCGGCGCGTGGCCGGCGTGATGGACCTGTTGAAGCGGGACGGGCGGTTGGTCATCTGGGTGGGGCAGCCGATTATGCGGAGTGCGGAATTTTCGGAGCGGATGGCGGAGTTGAACACGATCTACCGGGAAGAGGCGGCGAAGCGGTACTGGATCCGTTATGTGGACCTGTGGCCACTGTTCGTCACCGCCAACGGCAGCTACGACGCCTACATCGCGGATGACGACGGCGAAGTGAAGCTGATGCGTCACCCGGACGGCGTCCACCTGGTGCGGGAGGGCGGCGAGAAGGCAGCGCGGCTGATCATGAAGGCGATCCAGGAAGAGGCGGGGCTGATCCCGAAACCATGACCGGGATCGCACCGGTCCGGGCGGGCGTTGCGTAGACTGCGGGCGGCGCAGGTACGCGATGGAGGCATGCCATGGTGATGGAGATACCGGAGAAGGGCCGTCCGTGGGAAGAGCTGGGGCCGGAAATGGAGGCCATGCGTGGGCATGACCTGGACTGGAAGCGGGGACGGCACGGAGCGTTTGTCTGGTACGCGAACGACGAGCTCGAACACGTCTTACGGGAAGCATTCGCGATGTTCCTCGTGGAGAACGGGCTTGGCGTGAAGGCGTTCCCGAGCATCGGCAGGATGGAGAACGACGTCCTGGCGATGGTGCGCGGGCTGCTCCACGCGGGCGATGAGAGCGGCGGCATCTTCACCTCGGGCGGGACGGAGAGCATCTTCCTTGCCGTGCTGGCGATGCGGGAGTGGGCGCGGAAGGAGCGGCCGGAGGTGCGCGAGCCCGAGGTGGTGGCGCCCCGTTCGGCGCACCCGGCCCTGAACAAGGCGGCGCACCTGCTGGGGATGCGGGTGAAACGCGTCGCGGTGAGGCCGGACTACCGGGCCGACCCGGCGGCGATCGACCGGGGAATCGGCCCGGACACGGTCGGGATGTACGCTTCGGCGCCGAGCTATTCGCTGGGGATGGTCGACCCGATCGGGGAGTTGGGGAGTATCGCGGCGGGGCGCGGACTGTGGCTTCATGTCGATGCGTGCGTGGGCGGGATCCTCGCGCCGTTTGTGCGAGAGGTGGGGTACGCGGTGCCGGAGTTCGACTTCGCGATCGATGGGGTGACGTCAATCTCGGCAGACCTGCACAAATCGGGGTATGCGGCCAAACCGGCGAGCACGGTGACCTTCCGGACGCGGGTGCAGCGAGAGTTCGCGCGGTACACGTTCGATGACTGGCCGAGCGGGGTCTATTCGTCGCTCACCTTCACGGGGACGCGGCCGGGCGGGGCCATCGCAGCGGCATGGGCAGCCATGAACTTCCTGGGGCGGGAGGGCTACCGTGAGATCGCGGCAGCGAGCATGCGTGCGAAGGAGCGGGTGATCGCCGGGCTCGGGGCGATCGAGGGGGTACGGGTGCACGGGGAACCACCACTGTACGCGTTCGCCTACGGAGCACCGGATGTGGACATGGGGGCCGTTGCGGCGCAGATGGTGCGCCGCGGGTGGTACAGCGGCCAGACCACAGACCCCAACGGAATTCACGTTATGGCAACTCCGGTACACGAGGCGAGCGCGGATGAGTACGTAGCAGCGGTGGCCGCGTGCATCGCGGAAGTCCGGCGAGGGGGAACGGGGGAGGCGGCGCCGGCGTCGTACACGTAGAGCGGGCAATCCAACCGGGAATATTGCTGGTTTTCGTGCAGGAAACGGGTTGCGGCGGCGGGGCCGGGGGGCCTAGTATCCCGCCGCAACACTGGAGGTGCGGCAATGCTCAAGGAGTTCCGGGATTTCGTACTGCGCGGAAACGTCATCGACCTTGCTGTGGCGGTGGTCATCGGTGCGGCCTTCGGGGCGGTGGTCACATCGGCCGTGGAGAACCTGTTCACCCCGCTGATCGGGGCGATCTTCGGCGAGCCGGACTTCAGCGCGCTCGACTTCACGATCAACGACTCGCAGTTCCTCTACGGCGCGTTCATCAACTCGGTCATCAGCTTCCTGGCGATCGCGGCGGTGATCTTCTTCGTTGTCGTGAAGCCTTTGAACGTGCTGACCGCCCGCCGGAAGCGGGGCGAAGTGGCAGCCGATGTGCCGACGCCGGAGGACATCGAACTCCTGCGCGAGATCAGGGACCTGCTGAAGCGGTAGACCTGCCGCCGCATCCTGTATCGTTCGCGGGCATGGAAGCAGACGGCCGGCCAGGGGCGCTCGCGGGGATCCGCGTACTGGAGATCGCCCAGGCGCTGGCGGTGCCGTTCGCCGGTATCTTGCTGGCAGACATGGGCGCCGACGTGGTGAAGGTGGAGCCGCCGGGCGGAGACGGCATCCGCTACACGATGGAGCCGATCGTGCCCGGCGAGAGCAAGGGCTTCACGCTCGTGAACCGCGGGAAACGCGGCATCTGCCTGGATGTCACGCGGGCGGATTCGCGGCCGGTGCTGGAGCGGCTGGCCCGGTGGGCCGACGTGGTGATGGTCTCGCTGAAACCGGCCGACCTGCCGCGCTACCGGTTGCGGTACGAGGACTTCGCCGCCATCAACCCGCGGGTGGTGTACCTGGAGCATGTGCCCCTGGGTAAGCGCGGGCCGTTTGGGGGCGATCCGGGGTACGACGTGGTCGTGCAGGGGATGTCGGGCACGGCGGTGCTGACGGCGCGAGAGCGGGACGGGGCGCCGATGAACATCCGGCCGGCATTCAACGACATGGGGACGGGGGCATTCTCGGCACTCGGGGTGGTGGCGGCGCTCCGGCACCGCGATCTGACAGGCGAGGGGCAGCGGATCGAGACATCGCTGCTCGGGACGTCCATGGCGCTGGGGCACCAGTTGTTGAGCTGGTTCGGCGTGACGGACGCGCAGAAGGGCGGGCCATACCGGGAAGAGATGGCGGCGGCACGTGAGCGGGGGGCGGGATTCGCGGAGCAGCGGGCAATCTGGGAGCGGCACTACGTGCGCGGGGGATACGCGAACATTTACTTCCGGCACTACCGGACGAAGGACGGCTTCGTGAGCGTCGGGTGCCTGAGCCCGCAACTGAATGCGCGCTTCCGCGAGGTGACCGGGGTGCGGGATCCGCGCACCGAGCCGGGTTTCGACCTGGGGGCGGCGGAAGGTTACGACCGTCTGACTCAGCTTGTCCGGGAGACGGAGGACCTGTTTGCCACGCGGACGACCACAGAGTGGGTGACTGTGCTCCGGGCGGGCGGCATCCCGTGCGGGCCGCTGAACTTCCCGCCGGACGTGTTCCACGACCCGCAGCTGGTGGAAAACGGGTACGTGGTGGATATGGAACACCCGCTGCTGGGGCCGTACAAGACGTTCGGGCCGGCGCTCCAGATGGATGCGACGCCGGTCCGGGTGGGGGCTTCGGCGCCACAACTGGACGAGCACACGGATGGGGTCCTTGGCGAACTGGGATTCGACACCGGGGAGATCGGCGCGCTGCGGGCGGCGGGGGTGGTGGGCCGGGGTTGAGGGCGCACCGGAAAGGGCCGGTGAGCGGCGAGTTTGATGGAGCCCGGGCGCGGGTATGCTGTAGGCCAGCACGGTACCGGAGTTTCGTTTGGCTGAGGCGAGCACGGCAGGGAGCGGACGGGTGACGGGACTGCCCCGGCGGATCGGGCGGGCCGGACGATCCCTCCTGCGCTGGGAATCTGGCGCGCTGCTGGTGATCCTGCTGTGCGGCGGCATGCTGCGCTTCCACGGGCTCGACTGGGACCAGCCGACGGAGGCGGACCGGCCGCTGCAGATGCACCCCGACGAACGCTTCCTCTCGATGGTCGCGAGCCGGATCGACTGGCCGGACGGTGTGGGGGCGTACTTCGATACGGGCCGCAGCCCGCTTAACCCGTACAACGACGGCGAGACGAACTCCTACGTGTATGGCACGTTCCCGCTGTTCGCGGTGAAGGCGGTCGCGACACTCGCCGGGGACGACCCGGAGGGGCCGAACAACTCGTACGACCGGACGGTGGTCTGGGGGAGACGGCTGACCGCGGCGGTCGACACGGCCACGATCCTGCTGGTCTTCCTGGTGGGGCTGCGGCTGTTCGGGAACCGGGCCGGGCTACTGGGGGCGCTGCTGTATGCGCTCGCGGTGCTGCCGACGCAGCTCGCGCACTTCTGGACGGCCGACCCGTATCTGACGTTCTTCGCGACGCTGACGCTGCTGTTGAGCGTGTACTGGATCGGCAGCCGGGGCGCCGCGTCATGGTGGCTGGCGACCGGGATCGGCGTGGCGATCGGGCTGGCCGTGGCATGCAAGGTGAACGGGGCGATCTTCGCGATTCTGCCGGTCGTGGCCTTCGGGGCGCGGGTGGGCTTGCGAGACCTGCCGCGCCTGGGATTGCGCTGGAGGGGCGAGCCATGGCAGGGCGAGGAGAGCCCGGGCTGGGCGTGGGCGAACGACTTCTCAATGCTCTGCCTGGCGGGGGCGGTCTCGCTGCTGGTGTTCCGGGTGGCCCAGCCGTACGCGTTCGAAGGGCCGAACGTCTGGGACATGGCGCTCAATCAGCGCTGGTGGGACGACATGCAACGGGAGCGGGACTTCCAACAGGGGAACGCCGACTACCCGCCATTCGTCCAGTTCGCCGGGACCACGCCCTTCCTGACGCCGCTCAAGAACATGATCGCGTGGGGGATGGGGCCCGCGCTCGGCCTGGTCTCGTGGGTTGCAATGGCGGCGGCGGGTGTTCTGGTGTTCCGGCGGCGGGAGCTGACGTTCGCCCTGCCGCTGGTGGCCGGGGTGGTGGTGTTTGGGTTCTGGGGTCCGCGGTTTGTGGCGTTCATGCGCTACTTCCAGCCGATGTACCCGGTGCTCTGCCTTTTCGCGGGCTGGGGGATGGTCGAGCTCTGGCGATGGGCGTGTTCGGGCACCCTCCCGGCGCGTGTCCCGTTCCGGCGGGTCGCCGGGCGGGTGGCGCCCGGCACGCGAGGGGCGACGGTCGCGGCGGGCGGGGTGCTGGCCATTGTGCTGGGGACGACGGCATGGTGGGCGCTGGCGTTCCAGTCGGTGTACAGCCAGGAGCACCCGCGGATCGCGGCGACGCGCTGGGTGTACGAGAACATCCCGGCGGGGGCGGCGATCACCACCGAGTTGTGGGATGACCCGGTGCCGTGGCACTTCCCGGAACGGGTACGGGAGTACCGGATTGTCGAGACCGAGCCGTACGAGCCGGATTCGGCGCAGAAGGTGCGGAAGCTCGTGTACGGCGACCCGGCGAACGCCAACCGGGGCGGGCTGGATCGGGCGGACTACGTCGCGGTCACGTCCAACCGCATCCGCGAATCAGTGAAGAAGCTCGAGCGGGAGTACCCGGCAACGATCCGGTACTACGAGCTGCTTGAGAGCGGGGAGCTGGGCTTCGAACGGGTCGCCACGTTCCAGGTGCACCCGACGTTCCTGGGCATTTCGGTCGATGACTCGGGGGCGGAGGAGTCGTTCACGGTGTACGACCACCCGGAGGTGCGGATCTACCGGAAGACGGACGCGTGGGACGCCGAGCGGGCGCTGGCGCTGCTCTACGGGGCGTATCCGGAGCGGGCGGTGAACCTGCTTCCGCGGCAGGGGAGCACCAACGGGCTGCAGTTCACACCCGAGCAGGCAGAAGTCCAGCAGAGCGGTGGGACGTTCACGGAGGTGTTCGATGCGGACGGATGGGCGAGCTCGTTGCCATGGCTCTGGTGGCTGCTGTGGATCGAAGTGGCGGCATTCGCCTCGGTCCCGTGGGTGACGTGGCTGTTCCGCGCGCTGCCGGGACGGGGCTACGGGCTGAGCAAGTTCCTGGGGCTGACTTCGGTGGCGCTGACCACGTGGCTATTGGTGGCCTGGGGCGCGGTGCATTTCTCCGGGGGCCTGGTCTGGGTAGTGTGGGGGGCAGCAGCCGTGGCCGGGGCTGCGATCGGTGTTGCGAGAAGGCGGGCGCTGATCGCGGACGCGCGGGCGCACTGGCGGACGTGGCTCGCCACCGAGGCGGTGTTCGCCGGGGCGTTCCTCGCGTTCCTCATGCTCCGGGCGTACAACCCGGACCTCTGGCATCACCCGCAGGGCGGCGAGAAGCCGATGGAGATCGCCTACCTGACGGCAGTAACGCGTTCGACGACGATGCCGCCCTACGACCCGTGGTTCGGCGGCGGGAGCATGAACTACTACTACATGGGGTGGTTCTTCCTGGCGGTGCCGATCCGGGCGCTGCGGCTGGTGCCGGAGGTGGCGTTCAACCTGGGCGTGCCGACGTACTCGGCTCTGGCGGCGAGCGTGGCTTTCACGGTGGCGCACTGGCTGGTGGCGATGGCATCGCGGGCGCGGCAGGCGGCGGAGGGCGCCGCGGCCCGGCCCGGGGTGATGGCGGGCGTGTTCGCGGTGGTCATGCTGATCGGGATGGGGAACCTTGATGGCGCCCACCAGTGGGTCGAGCGGCTCCAAGGCGTGAACCAGTGGGGGCTCGCAAGCGGTGTGCCGGTCATCGGCGGAGCTATCGGCCTCGCGGGAGGGCTTTGGGAGTGGCTGGTGGGGGGTACCGCGCTACCTCGCTTCGACTGGTGGCGGAGCTCGCGCGTGCACTTCGGCTCGTTCGACATCACGGAGTTCCCGTACTGGTCGATGCTGTTCGGCGACCTGCATCCGCACCTGATGGGGTTGCCTTTCTTCGGGAGCGTGGTGGCGCTGACGGTGGCCTACACGGCGAGCGCGCGGGAAGGGCTGCGGTTGCGCGCGTGGATCCTCGCCGGGCTGCTCGGGGCGGCCGTGGGTCTGGTGCGGACGGTGCACACGTGGGATTTCCCGACGGTTGTGCTGATTGCGGCAATCGGGATCCCTCTCGGGCAGGTGATGCGCCCGGGGCGGTGGCATTCGCGCTGGTGGGACGCGGTTGGCCACCTCGGCCTCGCGGGGCTGGTGGCAGCCATCGCCTTTGCGCCCTACACCGGCCGCTTCGAAACGTTCGACCCGGGCGTCATGCGGGCGCCCGAGACGACGCCGGTGCAACAGTTCTTCGCCCATTTCGGGGTGTTCATCGGGTTTGGGCTGGCGTTCCTGGCGGTGCGCTACCGGGAGGAGTTGCGGTCGCGGGCGTTTGACGCAGGCAACGACCCATTCCTTTCGGTGGTCAACGGGAGGCTGGAACTGGCGTCACTGGCGATCTTCCTGAGCGGTGTGGGCGCGTTCACGTGGGCGTTCGGGCTGACAACGATCGCACTGGGGGGCATGGGGGTCGCGTTCTTTCTGCACCTGCTCTGGCTGGAGCTCCGGCGGGAGGAGAAGGACTTGCCACGGACGCTGGCGACGGCCATGTTCGGGCTGGGATTCGGCATTGCGGTGGGCGTGGACGTGGTGACGCTGAAGAACGACATCGAGAGGATGAACACGGTCTTCAAGTTCAGCCTGCAGGCGTGGCAGCTGCTCTCTCTCGGGAGCGCGTTCGCGGCCTGGTACTGCTGGCAGCCGGCAGCCGGCGCGCTGCGGGCGGTGCGCTCGGGGGAGCTTGGGCGCGGCGATTGGCGGGCCGTGAGCGCAGCATGCGGCGTCATCGCGCTGGCCGGGCTGGTGTTCGCGGGGAGCCTGTTCATCGTTTCCGGCACGCGGGCGCGACACGAGGCGCGGTTCGAGCAGACAGGGCCAACACTCAACGGGTTCGCGTTCTTCCCGAACGCGGAGTTCGTTGAACCGAAGTCGGACCAGGACACGACGGACGACGTGACGCTCCGGCTGGCCGACGACCTTCCGCTGATCGAGTGGCTGCGCGAGAACGTTGAAGGCTCACCCGTGATCGTCGAGGCGGTTGGGCCGCTCTACCGGTGGACCGGGCGGATCTCGCAGTACACGGGGCTGCCGGCGGTTGTGGGATGGGACTGGCACCAGATCCAGCAGCGGACGGACTATGCGGGACTGGTGCAGCGCCGGCGTTCTGAGACCGAAGCGTTTTATGTCTCCGGCTCCACGCAGATGGCGGTGGACTACCTGCGGAAGTACAACGTCCGCTACGTGGTGGTAGGGGGCGAGGAGCGGGTGCACGGGTCAGAGGCGGGGCTGGCGAAGTTCGGGAACATGCCCGAACTGACCGAGGTGTTCAGGAACGGCGAGGATCGGATCTACGCGGTGGACCAGGCGAAACTCGTGCCGAGTTATGCCGTAATCGGCGTGGTGGGAGAGCCGGCGGCGCCGTGACCGTGCCCGGCAGGCGCGCGGATGCGACACTGAGCGTTCATGACACGGATGCGACCCAAACCGAACAGCACGCCGGATGACCTGGCCTTCGGCATCAACCCGTGCCAAATGGCGCTCGAGACCGGGTATGCAAAGTCCCTGCTGTACTTCCGGGATACGCGGAACGAGCGGGTTCTGGAGCTGGTGGAGCGCGCCCGGGCGGCGGGGCTGACGGCGGATGCCGCCGACGGCTACCGGCTGGACGAACTGACCGCGAACGGCGTGCACCAGGGCGTGCTGGTCCGATTACGCGACATCCAACCGGTGGACCTGCGGGCGGTTGCGCGCGCCGCGGAGAAGTCTTCGCTCATCATCTTGCTGGACCGGGTGACCGACCCACAGAACCTGGGCGCTGTGCTGCGGACGGCGGTTGCCGTCGGGGTAGACGCGGTGGTACTGCCGTTGCGGCGGGGGGCGCTTCTCACACCCGGCGTGCACCGGGCTAGCGCGGGGTTGAGTTTCATCGCGCCGGTGGCCGCGCCACAGAACCTGGCGATGGCAATCAAAATGCTGAAAGAGGCGAACTACTGGGTGGTGGCGGCCGATGCGGGCGAGGGTTCGCAATCGGCGACAGCGTTCGACTGGCCTGGGCGCACGGCCCTCGTGATGGGGAGCGAAGGCGAGGGTGTCGGCCACCTGCTGTTGCAGGAGAGCGACTTCCGGGTCGCCCTGCCGATGGACCCGCGCGTCGAGTCGCTGAACGTGGGTGTGGCGACGGGCGCGCTCGCCTACCTGTGGCGGCGGCAGTGGCCAGCGGTGACGGGCGCCAGCTAACCGGGGTCAGGGTTCACGGGTGAGGAGACACTCCCAGACCTGCTTGGGGTGTTCGTAGCGGCGGATGGTGCGGTGGGCAAGGTGCAGGACAGAGAACCGAGGCGGTATGACAGCGCGGACATCGGCTTCGGTGAAGAAACGCTTGGTCTCGGCGTGGCTGACGAGGGCGGTGGGCACCCGGAAGAAGCCGGGATCGAGCTCCTCGCCCTGGCCGGCGCCGTGGTGCACATCGTCGCTGGCGTTGACGCGGAAGAGGAACAGGCCACCGGGCCGGACGGCCGCCCCGACGCCGGCGAAGGCGGCAAGGGTCTCGTCCCAGGGCAAGTAGTGGAGCGAGAGGCTCGCGATGGCCGTATCAAAGGTAGCGGGTTTGAAGGGCAGCGCCCGGACATCGGCGAGCAGGTGATTGACGGGGGGAAGCCATCTCCCGGCCGGGGGCCTCTTGCGGTCAAAGGCCGTGACGGCGAAGCCCGCGTGGGCAAGGGTGGCGGCATCCGCCCCGGAGCCGCAGCCGGCATCAAGGACGCGCGGGCCGACAGCCGCCAGGCGTTCGAGGAAGGCGGCGAGCCAGTCATCGGGAAGGGGATCAGCCATCGGCGGATCATGCCTCCCGAATGGCAGGTTGGGAAGCGGGTAGGCTACGGGTGCAGGGCCGCCATCCGGACGCCCCGGGCGCTCCCCCGGCACTTGCCCGGCGGGCCCGAGGGGGTACGATGCGGGGCAGATGGGCGCCACCCCAATACCCTCGTTGCGGTTTGAAAAAGAGGCCTGGAGTGCCGGGGCGGCATGGGTCGCGGGCGTTGATGAGGTGGGTGTGGGACCGCTGGCGGGGCCGGTGGCCGCGGGAGTGGTCGCACTCCCGGCGGGACGGCGATTCCAGTGGTACGGGCAGGTGCGCGACTCGAAAGTGCTGCCCGAACGCGCGCGCGACAGCCTTTCGGAGCGGATCCGGGACTCAGTGCCGTACGCCATCGGCTGGGCGAGCGTGGAAGAGATTGACCGGATCGGCATCCTCCCGGCGCGGCGGCTGTGCATGCTGCGAGCGTTCGAGGCGCTCGGGATGAAGCCGGACGCGGTGATCAGCGATGCGCTCGACCTGCCGCTGCCGAACGTCCGGGCGGTGATCGATGGGGACGCGCTGAGCGTGTCCGTCGCGGCGGCCTCGATTGTCGCGAAAGTGGCGCGGGACGCGCTGATGGAGGAACTCTGCGGGCGGTACCCGGGCTACGGGCTGTGCCGCAACAAGGGGTACCCGACGCCGGAGCACAAGCGGTTGTTGCAGGAGCGCGGGCCGAGCCCAATCCATCGCCGGAGCTACGCGCCGGTGGCGCAGTTCGCGTTCAAGTGGTGAACGAGCGCCAGCGGCTCGGCGGGTTCGGCGAGCGGATAGCGGCCCACCGGCTCGAATCGCTCGGCATGGAGATCGTTGACCGGAACGTGCGAGTGGGGCGGGCAGAGATCGACCTGGTCGCGCGCGACGGTGAGGAGACGGTGGTGGTGGAGGTGCGGACGCGGCGCGGCGAGCCCGGCCTGGCCGCGGAATCACTCACACCGGCAAAGCTGCGGCGGTTGTGGCACGCGGCGATGGGCTATGCGGAGGCTCGGGGGATTGACCCCGAGCGCGTGCGGGTGGACGTCATGGCGGTGGAGATGGACGGGAGGGGCGCGGCGCGGAACATCGAACACTTCCGCGGGATCGAGATTCCACCGGGAGACGAGGACTGAGCTACCGGGAGACGCGTTCCTCGTAGACGGAGGCGATGCCTTCGAGGACGACATCGGCGAGGACGAGGATATTCTCGATGGCCTCCACGGCGTCTTCCGTGGAGAGGCCGGCCTCGGTGGCGATCTGGGAGGCGGTCTCTTCGAGTGAGCGGCGGAGGGAGTTGAAGGTGCCCACAGCGGCGGTCAGTCCGACACTGGCGCCAACGAGGGTGAGTCCATACTGGCGCCCCAGGGTGCGGGCGTCTTCGGTGTAGCGTTCGCGGCGGGAATCGGAAGCGATGTAGCGGGCGAAGAGGTCAACCAGCTGGCGGCCAAGCAGGCGGAGGTGGTCACGCGTATCGCCAGTCAGGCCTTCGAACGAGGGGAAGCCCTGGCCGGGGCGGCCGCGGGGGCTGAGACGGCGCTTGACCCGGGCGGTCGCGATATCGCTGATGCGGTCGGTATCGCGGGAGGAGCTGGTCGCAGGGATGCTGGCGGCGATGTGCTGGAGGTCCTCTTCGAGCACACGGCGGTGGCCGCCGGCGGTGCGATAGGACCGCACCTGGCCGTCATCGGCCCAGCGCCGGAGGGTGGACTCGCTAACGCCCATGAGCTTGCTGGCGGCGCCAAGGCTTATCCAGGTCGGGCGGTCGGGGAGATCACCGGGCACTTACCAAACCTCCGCAAAGTTCGCCAATCATTCCTGTCCGGGGCGCGCGCTGTCAACGGCCGAGGGGGGTGGCGACAGCTCAGCGGCGCGGCGGACGGCGGCATCGCCAAAGCGGTCGCGGATGGCGTGGACGGCCTCCTGGAGGCGGGCCGGCGGGCCCTCGGCAGATTCTCCAAGGCGGAGTTGCCGGGCCTGCTCCTGGAGGTTGGAAACGCCCAGGCCGATGAGCCGGACCGGGCGGCGCCCGTTCTCGTCCCAGGCGCGCTCGAAGAGGGAGATGGCCGCCGCATGGATCTCGCTGGCCAGCTCGACGGGAATCCCTGTGGTCACCGAACGGGAGATGGTCTCGAACGGGGGAAACCGCAGCTTGAGGGTGACGGTGCGGCCGGCGCGCCCATGCTTTGCGAGGTCGGTGGCAACGCGTTCGGCCTGGCCGAGGAGGATGGCGCGGAGGCGCTGGCCATCGGGCTCATCGCGGTCGAAGGTGGTCTCGCGGGAGATGGACTTCGCCTCGCCGCGTCCCGAAAGGACCGGTGCATCGTAGATGCCGAGCGCGCGGGCACGGAGTTCGGCCCCGTGGGAGCCGAATTTCGCGATGAGCGCCGATTGCGGCATCCGGGCGATGTCGCCAATGGTGTGGATGCCGAGCCCGCTGAGCACTTCAGCGGTTTTCTTGCCGACCATGGGGAGGTCACGGATAGGGCGGGGGGCGAGAAAGGCGGCTTCTTCACCGGCGGGCACGACGACGAGGCCGTCAGGCTTGCCCGCATCGCTGGCGACCTTCGAGACGAGCTTGTTCACGGACACGCCTGCGGAGGCGGTGATGCCAATCTCCTCGTGTACGTGGCGGCGGATGTCGCTGGCGATATCCTCGGCCAGACCGAACAGGGCCTCGCTGCCGGCGACATCGAGGTAGGCCTCATCGGCGCCGGCGGGTTCAACAACGGGGGTGTAGCGGCGAAGGATTTCGTGGAAAGCGCGAGAGGCCGGGGCGTAGTAGCCGAAATCGGTGGTAAGGAAGGCGGCCTGGGGGCAGAGGCGGCGTGCGCTGGCCACCGGCATCGCGGAGCGGACGCCGAAACGGCGGGCTTCGTAACTGGCCGTACTGACGACACCCCGGGATCCGAGCGCCCCCGCGACCACCACAGGTTGGCCGCGGAGCTCCGGGTGGCGGAGGAGCTCCATCGACACGAAGAAGGCATCGAGGTCCACATGGATGACAGTGGCGCGGTGTTCGCTCATTTGTTCGGATTCTAGCAGGCCGGGCAAGGGGAAGGGTTCGCCGGGCGGCGCGGGCGCTGATATTCTCAGGGTGTGGACCTCCTGCGCATCGACACCCGGCCGATCCTGAACAAACCGATCGTGGTCTGCGCGTTCGCGGGGTGGAACGATGCGGCCTCGGCGGCGACGAATGCGGCGCGCTTCGTGGTGCGGCGGCTTGGGGCGCGGCGGTTCGCCTCGTTCGATGCCGAGGAACTCTACGACTTCACGGAAACCCGGCCGGCGGTGCGGATCACCGCTCGGGGAGAGCGGGAAGTGACCTGGCCGGCAAACGACTTCTTCTACGCGCGCAACCCCACGGGGCCGCACGACGTGGTGGTGTTCATCGGCACGGAGCCGGGGCTGCGCTGGAACAGCTTCGCGCGGGAGCAGGCCGGGCTGTTCAAGGACCTCGACGCGGAGGTCGTGCTCTCGCTGGGGGCCTTGCTCGCGGATGTGCCGCATACGCGGCCGGTGCGTGTCACGGGGAGCGCGATGCGGCCCGAGTTGAACGACCGGTTCAACCTGCAGCCATCGAAATACGAGGGGCCGACCGGGATCGTCGGCGTGCTGCACGAGGCGCTCAGGGCATCGGAGGTGGCGAGTGCGAGCCTCTGGGCGAATGTGCCGCACTACATCACGACGTCACAGAACCCGCCGGCCACGGCCGCGCTGCTGCGGCGGGTGCACCCGATCCTGGGCATGGAGTTCGACCTCGCCGAGCTTGAGACAGCTGGCGAGCGGTTCAAGGCGGAAGTGGACACCGCGCTCTCGGCCAACCCGGAAGTC
>CAZRUZ010000048.1:0-16146 GCA_964603275.1 uncultured Anaerolineaceae bacterium
CAGGGTCAGGCTCGACAACGCGCCTGACGGCCACGCGACATCCAGCGCCTCAACCGGGCCCGGAGCCGCCCTCAGGTCGATCTCCACCGACGTCTCGCCCCGGTGGAACGGCAGCGCGACGTGCCTGCCGTCTTCGAGGCGCGCGCCGACCGCGTACCCGAGCCCGTGCCGGTACCAGCACACGTGCCGGGTGCACTCGCCCGCATCCGTCGGGGCGACCCGCTCGCGGAGCAGGGCGTTCAGGAGCGTGGACTTCCCCGCCTTGATGCGCCCGACGATGGCGACCCGCAGCGGCTCGTGCAGCGCCTCCCGGACCTGGCGGACTGCATCGCCGGCGGGGCTCGCCCCGAGGCCCGCCAGTACGTCAACGCAGACGGCATCAACTCGGCTCGCAAGCGGGGCGGTCATACCGGGACCTCCGTGCCGCCGGCCAGCCCGGCCCTCAGCGTCTCAAGCCGCGCGAGCACGCCTTCGATCCGCAACGCGTCCTCGCGCAGGTCGCGCAACTGGACCAGCCGGGCCTGCTCGTCCTCACCAAGCGCGCGATCGAGGCTCTCGACGGCGACCGCGCAGGTCCGCAGGCGCTCGGCGATGCGCTCCGCGTAGTGGTCGCGGACCTGGCGAGTGAGCTCCCGGGTGAGGTCGCGCAGGGCCTTGGCCACCTCGAACTCGGCTTCGTCCAGGAATTGCCGGATCGCGGTCCGTGCCTGCTGGCGCCGCTGGGTCAGCTGGCGGCCCCGTTCTTCAATCACCTGCTTGCCGCCGAACACCGCCGCCACCCCGAGCAGCGCGCCCGCCGGGATCGCAAGCCCGGAAAGCCCAGCGACCATGCCAAAGAGGATCAGCCCTCCTTGCGCGCCGCGCAGGCCCGAGAGTCCAAGCCCCAGCCCCGAGGCCAGCGATGGCCGGGCGATCGGCCGGGCGCGCCAGAGACGCGACACATCCGGGGCCGCCGAGCCAGCCGCGACCGCCCCGGGGTCGTCTTCCGCGATCAGGTCGGCAATCGCCGCGGCGATCCGTTCCGTCCCTTCGTCAAGCTCCTTCATCACCCCGTCCGCGATCGCCGCCGAACCCTCGCGCGCCCTGATGCTCAGCTGCTGCCAGGCGTGGCGGGGGTCCGTCTTCTCGATCTCGTCGTCCAGCTCGCGCTGGAGGTCCCGCAGGCGGCGGCGGAACCGGTAGTCCACCCCTGCGACCAGGTCGGCGAACCCATCGTTCATGGTCGTCATCCAGCGCGCGTTGCCCTGGCGGAGCTGTTCGAGCCGCCCTTTCGCGGCGCTCAGTGACTCGAGGCGAGTGGCCAGCGTCGCTGGCGCTTCCCGCGCCGCGATACCCGCCGTGGTGGCCGCGCGCTGCTCGCCAAGCGCGTCCTCAACAATGTCGAGCAGCTCGCGCAGGGCAAGCATCCGCGCGTCGCGCAGGACAAGCCGGTCGAGCGTATCGATCAGTGCCGGGAACCCGCTTTCGTCGTTCAGCTCGCGGTCCCGGCGCTGCAGGGCGACGCGCCGGACGGCCACTGAAACCGGCACGACCGGCACCGCGATGCCTGCCTCCCGGAGTTGCCCGGCCACCGCCTCTTCGATCGCGCGCCACCCGCCGTACAGGTCCGTCTTGGCGAGCGCCAGGATGGTCACCGGGGTCGTCCGCACCGCGAGCGCAAGGAACGCCAGCTCTTCGTGCGAAAGCGGCGCCGAGGCATCGCTGACAACCACGGCCGCATGCGCGGCGCGCAGGTACGCGAGCACGAAGCCCGCATGGCCCGGCCGCACCCCGTGGATACCCGGCGTGTCGATCAGGGTGATGCCCCGGGCGAGCAGCGGGTTCGGCGCCTGTACTTCAATCAACCCCGGCGCGGAGCCTTCACCGCCTGCCTCGGTGGCGGCCGCCCGGAGACCGCCGAACGGGAGCTCGCGCGCGCGCCACTCCCCGCCAACATCCTCCCACACGGCCGCCCGTGCGGTTTCGCCATGCCGGAGGACAGTCACCGCGGCGGTCGCGATGTCATCATCCACGGGGCAGATCTCCTCGCCGATGAGCCCGTTAATCAGCGAGCTCTTGCCCTCCTTGAACTCGCCCACCACCGCGATGGCCGTATCCGGCCTGCCCATCCGCGCCGCGGCCAGGCTCACGGCCTGCGCCAGGTCTTCCCGCCGGAGCGCCCGGGCCGCATGGACGGCAAGATCCGCGAGGTTCCGGGCCTCTTGGACCAGTTCGTTGCCGGGCATCGTCGCTTCTACTTGCATTGGGGCACCGAGAGTAGCCGATTGTGCCTACTGGCGAAATGGGCAGCCCGGTATACTCGGCTCTCGATCACCATCCGGCTGGAGTTCACGCGTGGGATATGTGCTGGGAGTTGACGTTGGCACCACCAATACGGCCGCGGCAACCGACCTTGATGGGCGGGTGGAGATCTTTCAGCTGGGTTCCCGCGCCGCGGTCATCCCCTCGGTGGTGGTCCTTCGCGCCGATGGCGAAGTCCTCACCGGCGAAGCCGCCGAGCGCCGCTCCCAGACCGAACCCACGCGCACGGCGCGCGAGTTCAAGCGCCGGCTTGGCGACCCCGTCCCGTTGCTCCTCGGCGGTACGCCCTACGGCGCCGAATCGCTCTACGCGCTCCTCCTGCGCAGCGTGACTGACCAGGTCGCCCGGCAGCAGGGCGGCCCGCCCGACCTGACGGTCGTCACCCATCCCGCCGCCTGGGGACCCTACAAGCTCGACCTCCTTCGACAGGCGGTCCGCCAGGCGGACCTTGGCGAAACCATCCTGCTTTCCGAACCGGAAGCCGCCGCCATCCACTACGCCGCCCAGGAGCGCATCGAGCCGGGCGCCATCATTGCCGTCTACGACTTCGGCGGCGGCACCTTCGACGCCGCCGTCCTGCGCAAGACCGATGCCGGGTTCGAGCTCCTCGGCGAGGCGGAAGGGATCGAGCGGCTCGGCGGTATCGATTTCGATGAAGCCATCCTCGGGCGGGTCAACAGCGCCACAAAGGGCGCCCTGGCCACCTTCGACCAGGAAGACCCGGCGGTCCGGGCCGCGGGGAACCGGCTCCGCGAGGAATGCCGCGCCGCCAAGGAGGCGCTTTCGGACGACACTGAGTCAGTCATTCCAATTCTCTATCCGGAACTCCAGACCGAGGTCCGGCTGACGCGCGACGAGTTCGAGGAAATCGTGCGGCCACGCCTCCGCGAGACGGTCGCCGCGCTCGATCGCGCAGTCCGCAGCGCCGGCCTGTCGATGGCCCAGGTCGACCGGGTCCTGCTTGTCGGCGGCAGCTCCCGCATCCCGCTGGTCGGCGCCTTCGTCCGCGAGGCGACGGGGCGGCCCGTTGCCATCGACGCCCACCCCAAGCACGCGATTTCGCTCGGCGCGGCCGAACTGGGCAGGGGACGCCTGGCCGCCGCCGCCGGCGCATCAGCGGGCGCTCCCGTCGTGGCCCAATCGCTCCCCGCCGTGCAGGCGAGCTCCCCGGTCCCCCCGCCGCCACCGCCACCGGCTCCTCCGCGGGCGGCGCCGCCCCGGGAACGGCAGCCCGGGCGGAAAGTCCCCGGGCGCGTCATCGCAGCAGCCGTTGCCGCCGGAGGGGCGTTGGCGCTCGCCGGGGCCGCATTCGCGTTCATGGGTGGCGGAGACGATGATGCCCCGCCCGCCGATGCCGCCACCGCCACCGCCACGATGCCCACACAGCTCGCCCTGGCGACCGCGACACCAACACCAACCGCCACTACCACCTCATATGCCACCGCAACGCTTGCCGCCAACCCCACTCCTACACCGACCGCGACGCCTTCCCCCACCCGGACCACGGCGGCCACGCCAACGGCGAGCGCCACCGCCACGCTGGCGCCCGGCCCGACGGGCACCGTCACGCAGGTGGCGCCGGGCGCCAACGCAACGATCAGCACCATCGGGATCGCCAACGCCTATTACCAGGTCTCGTTCACGAACACCGGGTTCACGCCTGCGCTGCCGGGGCCGCACCTGCACTTCTCCTTCGATTCGGGGGGGCCCGCCAGCGGATACGACTATGCGGGGCCGAGCCCCTACACCGGGATCATGGTCGCGGACCGCCCCGCCAGTGCCACCAAACTCTGCGTCGCTGTCGCCAACCCGGACCACTCCGTGGTCGCCGGTACGGGCAACTGCATGGCGCTCCCAGTTCCGGGCTACTGAGCGGCCGACGAACCCGGCTGCGCGCACGGGAACGGCCGCCCGCACACCGCATCGAGCCGCATCCACGACTCCGCATCGAGCGGCATCCATTCGTGGAAGGTGAGCCCGGCCGCTTCGTGGGCGCTCGCCACCGAGACCAGAAAGCGCATCTCGCCCACGACCGGGTGGGCCCACGTGACCGGGTAGAACCAGCGCACTTTCGGGACGCGCGGCACGACGCCCTCCCAGAGGTCGAGCAGCCGCCGTACGTACCGGGGATCGCCATCGAAGATGCGTTCCATCACCGAGGCGAAGTACGCCGTGGCCGATTCGGGCACGGCCACGGGGCCCCGGTGATGCCCCTTGAGCACCGCGATCCCGACCGAAGCAACCTCATCCCAGTTCCGCACCCGGTCCGCGAACCGCGTCTGGGTGGCGAACGTCATCAGGTTCCGTTCCGCGGGGGCCAGGAACTCATGTGCGAGATCAACGCCCCACAGCCGCTGGGCTATGCCGTTGGCGGCCAGGACCTCCATCTGCTCGCTGGTCACGTGCGCGGGCCATGGCAGCCCGTCGATCAGCGACCGCGCCTCATCCAGCGAAAACTGGTAGTCGGCGTTCCGCGGGCCAAGCTCAGCACCATCGGGGGCAAACCCGGCCCCGGACATGATCGCGTTGCGCAGACCCCGTTCGACCGCCACGGCGTCGAGGATGGCGACCAGCAGCGAACGTGACGGGCGGCGGAGCCCGAGTTCATATGACTTCACGGTCTGGACAGACACGCCGGCCCGGCCCGCAGCCACCGGCCGCGAAAGTCCGAGGTCAACTCGCGCCCGGCGAAGCGCCTGCGCCCATGTCTCCACGGGTACCCCCGGCCACGGTCACTCGGTGTGTCTCCGTGGGACACAGAGAGTACCCCACCGCCCGCGATCCGCCTACTCGTGCTCCACGGCAGCCGGCCGCGCCGGGTACCGCCCGTCAGGCGTCAGTCCGTCCCGGCATCCTCATCCTCATCGTCGTCGTCCTCGTCATCATCGGACGATGAGCGCCGCGAGGACTCCAGCGGCAGCGTGCTGCTCCCGAAGCTGACATCCTCCGGGTTGCCCCCGAGCGCGGGGCCGGAATAGGCGCTCCCCTCGACCGGGTCCACATCCGTGCCGGTTGGCGGGGGCCGCATGCTCCCGCCAGCTTCGGAGACCGGCCCCGCCGGCCGGCCGATGAGGCCCAGGTTATCGTTCGCGGCGCCGGCAAACGCCCCCAGGCCGACCGGCATCGAGTCCGTTTCCGCCGGATCGATGTCGCCGCTGCCCCCCCGGTGGGCGCCAAGCGCATCCCGGAGCGCCTGCCTGAACGCCATCTCGGCGGGCGTGGGCTTGCCGCCCTCACCAAGCGGGTCGCCGGGGTTCTCGACACCACCACCGGCCGATTCCCCTTCCCCATCGGCCTCAGTATTCACGGCGCCGGGCTCAAGCGGCTCAATCGGCGGGAGAGAGGTCGTCTCACCGAAGTACATGGCGGCGGCGTTCTCCAGGCCATCCCGTATGGATGAGGAATTGTGCCAGGCGAGAAGTGCGTTCTGGCCGTCGGTTAACGGCCCGGGCGTGGCTTGCGCTTCAATGACCTCTTCTTCGTAGGTCGCGTAGACTTCGCCCACGAAGTCCACGATGGCGCCGACCGGACCGTAGGCCACGCCTGGGCTCGAAGCCGCCGTGTTCTGGTCCCCGATCAGCCCTTCCGCGATCGCGATGTCGGCGCTCACCCCGGAGAGCCGGTCACCGAAGAGCGACTGCCCGCCCGAGGTCACCTGGCCCACGGCGTCAGCCGCGTGCTCGGCGCCCCCATCACTCCCCGTCCCCGGGCGGCCGGGGTTCGCAACATCGATGCCACCAGCGCTCGTCCCGGCCGGTGTCGTCGCTCCCCCGCGGGCGGAATCGAAGACATCGAGGCCGCCCCGCAGGTCCGGCCGGGATTCCGCCAGCTTGCCGGCCGCCGCCGCCACCGCCGCATCGAGTGCGGCCGCGTTCGTCCCATCGGAGAACGCTGGAGCGGGGCCCTTCAACCCGCCGCTGACCTCGGGCCCACCCCCGCTCGATGCCGTCCCGCTGTCTGCCGCCTGCTGGCCGGGCAGCGTGGGGCCATCGAGCTTGCCGCCAGGCGAACCGCCAGCGTCTGGCGCGCGGTCCAGCTTGTCCTCGATGGCGCGGTCGCGCAGTTGCGAGGCGGCGGTATCGAGCGCGGCCGACTTCGTCTCGACCGGCGCGGCCGCCTTGCCCGCATTAAGGATCGCGGCGCTGGCCGCCGGGTCCACCGCGCCGGCCTTGCCCGTCCCGGGCCCCTGGTGGGTGTAGGTCGGTGCGTCATCGGCGGGGGCTTTCGCCGCCGCTTCTTTCAGCTCCGCCACCCGGTCATCGACCTTCGGCGCCGCTTTCTTGAATGTTGGGATCGTGCGCTTGGCTGCCATGGCCTCGCCCCCACTTCCGGATGATGATTCCGCAGATTGCGATTGGCCGATGGGAAAGACAACGCCGCGAGGGATACGCTCTGTACCCCACCGGGCGCGCAGAAACCAACAAGGCCCCGTCGGGGGCCTCGTGCAGTTCAGAGCGGTATGGTCGGGGTGCCGCGATTCGAACGCGGGACCTCTTGAACCCCATTCAAGTGCGCTACCAGGCTGCGCTACACCCCGACCCGGGGAAGCCACCCGCCGCACGCGGGCAACGTATCCAATCTACGGAGTGACGGGCGCGGGGTCAAAGTTTTAGCGGCCGCCGCCGGCCGGTTTCGCCTCCAGCGGCGCACCGGCGCTCGCCGCGGGCTCTGCCTCGGCCAGGTGCCTGCCGTGCCCCGCGACAAGCCCGCCGGAGCGGATTTCCGCGATGCGCTTGCCCCACAGCACGAACACTATCGCCGTCAACACCATGATCGTCGAACCAAGGACGAAGAGCCCCGGCCGCACGCCGAACGACTGCACGAGCGTGCCCGCCAGGATCGCGCCAACCGGGATCAGTCCCCGGTCCAGGCTTAACAGCGACATCACCCGCCCGTGCATCTCCGGGGTGCTGTACTCCAGCAGGATCCCGTTGGTGAACGCCATGTAGGTCACCGTCATGCTCCCCGCCACCGCGAGCAGGATCGCCGTCCCGATCAGCGTCGCCTGGAGCGAAATTGCCACCAGCGCGCCGCCGAAGATCAGCATGTTGATCATCAGCTGCAGGCCCGGCCGGGCAATGTTCGAACGCGAGGCCACGAACAGGGACCCGGCGAACGCGCCCACCCCCGTCGCCCCGGCCAGGAAGCCGACGCCCGACTCGCCCATGTCCAGCGTGCGCGTCGCGAGCAGCGGCACGAACACCTGCTGATAGGGGAAGCCGAACACGAAGAGGATGAGCGCCAACGCCGTCACAATGCCCAGCGTCGGGTTCGCCGCGATGTAGGTGAAGCCTTCCTTCAGGTCGGTGAAAATGCCGGTTTCCACCTGCTTCTTGCGCCCGGCGCCATCGTTGAACTGCATCATCCAGGTGGTCAGGATGACAAAGAGGTAAATGCAGGCGGTGATCGCGTAGACCCCGCCGACGCTGAAGGGGATGAGCAGCACGCCCGCCATTGAGCCGCCCCCGATGCGCATGAAGCTCAGCGCGGTCGAATTGAGCGCCACCGCGTTGAGGAGGTCTTCCTTGGGCACCGTCATGGGGATCAGCGACTGCCGCACCGGCTGGTTAAACGCCATCGCGGTCCCTGCCACCAGTGCCGTGAGGAACACGTGCCAGACCTCCACGTACCCGGTCAGGCAGACAATCGCGAGGAAGGCGTGACACCCGGTCGAAACCATCTGCGTCGACATCAGGATGCGCTTCTTGTCGTAGCGGTCGGCGAAGGCTCCGGCGATAAGCCCGAAGAAGAGGATCGGGGCCAGCCGCGTCGCGATGACGAGGGAGAGCATCACCGCGGAATCAGTGAGTTGAAGGATGAGCACGGCCCGCGCGACCTGGTCCATCCAGAGGGTGGCCGAGTGGCCAGTCTGGCCAAGCCAGAGGAGGCGGTAGTTACGGTGGCGGAGCGCTCTGAACGTCTGGCTGGTACTCGCAGAGAAGCGTGAGCGCATGGGGAACACTGTACCCTTACGCGAACGTTAGAGCCACCGGGAAACCCCACGCTCACTCCTCACGGGCCCGGGATCCGGGGCGGGCCCGTCAATGGCCCGTTACGATGCCGGCCTACGCCGCTGCCCCGCAACCACCACGACACAACTCGCAACTCGCAACTCAAAACCCGCCACCCGCCACTCGCCACTCACCTTCCCCCCGCCTCGAGCTCGATCCCCACCGGGCAATGGTCCGAACCCATCACCTCCTGCTGGATGAACGCGCTGCGCACCCGCGGCATCAACTCCCCGGAGACAAACACGTAGTCGATCCGCCAGCCGATGTTCCGCGCGCGGCGCTCGCGCCAGGCGTCCCAATAGCTGTACTGCTCGCGCGCATCGGGGTGGAGCGCCCGGAACGTATCCACGAACCCCGCATCCACGATCCGGGTGATCCACTCGCGCTCGACCGGCAGGAAGCCGGTCCCCTTCGCGGCCTCGGCGGGGCGGGCAACATCGGCCTCAGTGTGCGCGATGTTGAAATCGCCCATGAACACGAGCTTGCGCCCCTCCGCCCGCAGCTGTTCGACCCGCTCCAGGAACGCCGCGTAGAAGTCGAGTTTGAACGCGAGCCGGTCGTCTCCGCGGCCCGCGTTCGGGTAATAGCTGGTGATCAGGGTGAAGCCGGGGAAGTCCGCCTCGATGACCCGCCCCTCGGCATCGAAGCGCTCGATCCCGATTCCGAGCCGGACATCCTCGGGCTCGACTTTCGACAGGAGGAGCGCGCCGCTGTATCCTGCTTTCAGGGCCGGATGCCACCAGCACCGGTACCCCATTGCTGTCCACGGTTCATCCGGGACCTGCGCGGGGAGCGCCTTCACTTCTTGCATCCCGACGATGTCGGGTGATGAAGCCTCCAGCCACGCCTGCAGGTTCCCGCTCTTGAGAGTGGCTCGTAGGCCGTTGACGTTCCAGGAACAGATCTTCAGCGTGCTCACGGCCAAAGTTGAAACTGAACGAGCGAGCCGCGCAACTTCGCACCCGGGCTGACGGGGCCGCGAACAGCGCTTCACGGTCAGAGACTGGCAATAGGCTGCACTGCGAACCCCTCGCGACCGGCAAATGGCGCAGGGAAATCAACATCGGAACACGGGTGAACCCTTATCCGAACGTTCACACAGCCCGACGATACTGGTGATGACACAAGAAAAGGACATGAGAATGATTGCCTGCCCAAGGTGTGCAGCACGGTTCTCGGCAGCTCCCGGCGTTGAGGAGCAGTGGCTTCTGCGGCATATCAGCCGCAGCCACGGCATCAACCGGATGAAGCGCGTGGCGGAAAACCACGCGCGGGATGCTCGCCACGAACTCGACCCCGCTGCCTAGACGAACGAACGCGTGAACACGACGGCCGCCGTGGCCACGGCCGTCACCAGCACATATTCCGCCGTGGTGCCCCACTCCAGGTCGTGATCGAGCAAGTGATGCACGAGCCCCGTCGCCAGGTAAAAGGCGATGATGAGCAGGGCCCCGGCAAGTAACCCATCGAGCGGGAAGAAGTAGAGCGCGAGCCGCAGCTCACCGAGCGAAACCCCGATGCCAATGCCAACCAGCACTGAGCTCGGTCCGGTGAGCCGGCTCTCCCGCAGGAGTTCCATCGCGAGGAGCGCCGCGACCGTCCCCACCATGAGCGCCGCCACCGGCAGGTCGTAGTCCCGCGTGTAGATAACCGCGAAGAACGAAAACGCGACCAGGTAGGTGGCTACCGCCATCACCAGGCGGAACGCCCCGTACAGCCGCGAACCAAAATCAACCGTCTGGTATTCACCGAACGCCACCGCGCCGACGGTGAGTGCCGCCCCGGCCGCCAGCAGCGGGCGGGCATAGCCATCGACAGCGTGATCAATGAATAGCCCCGCGCCAAGCACGCCGAGCGCCGGCAGGAACGT
This sequence comes from uncultured Anaerolineaceae bacterium, assembly GCA_964603275.1. Taxonomy (GTDB): domain Bacteria; phylum Chloroflexota; class Dehalococcoidia; order Tepidiformales; family Tepidiformaceae; genus Amarobacter. The sequence continues at coordinate 10,183 of CAZRUZ010000048.1, forward strand.
GTAGACCACCGAACCCAGCGCGTCGCCCGCTTCCCAGCGGGGATGGCGCCGCACCAGGCCATCGGTCGCCAGCGCGACCAGCACCGCGGTGAGCCAGAGGATCCATGGCTGTTCCGGGCGCATGGTCACCCACGCACCGAGCCCCAGCGCCGCCACCCCGGTCAGGAGGACGGTCCGCGCGGAGAGATTGACGGTGCCGGCGACAGGCCGGGCCTCAGCGGTCAGCCGCTATTCTCCCGCCAGGACCGGCGTCTCGAGGCCATACATCTCGGCGGCATTCCGCCACCAGAGCCGCTCCTGCTCGTCTTCCGTCAGGCCGAGTTCCTCGAACATGGCTTCGAACCGGTCGATGTGTTCGCGGATTTCATCCATGCCGCAGTCGCTGCCGAAGACCAGCTTCTCCACGCCGAACTCGCCGCGAGAATTGGCCGCCAGGAGCTTGCGTTCGACGAGGTGCCGCTCGATCGTCTCGCCGCCACTCATATCGAAGTACACGTTGTGCCGCCAGCGCGCGACCGAGGCGGCGTAGTCATAGTTCCCCTGGTTGCCCACGTGGGCGCCGATGATCTTCAGGCGCGGGAAGCGGTTGGCGATGGTGTCGAGGTGCAGCGGCGCCATGCGCGTTGACGAAACGTTGCGCGGGGGCATCCGGTCCTGCATCGCCATCATGCGCTGGTAGGCGGCGGCCGCCGCCGCGTTCCGCCGCGGGTGCGTGATCGAGTAGTCCAGCCCGCCACCGATGACGCCCATGTGGAACAGGATCGGCATGTCCAGGTCCTGGGCCTTGCCGTACGTCGGCATGTAGTCCGGCTCGTCATACGGGCGCTGCACACCGATGAGCTTCAGCCCCCGGTAGCCCATGTCGTACAGCCGCTGCACGCCCTCGGCGTCGATCTCCTCGGGGTCGATGACCGCAACCGGGATGAACAGCTCCAGGTACTTCTGCAGGATCTCCATCCCGCGCTCGTAACTGGGGCCAAACCGGCCACCGGTGAGCATGCACCCCTTGGTGACGCCCGCCCGCGAGGCCACCTCGGCCAGGCGGTCCACCATCGGCGCGGGGTCCTCTCCGGGGTTCTCCCAGTTCCGGGGGAAGTGGATGTGCACGTCAAAGATCTTCATAGCTGCCTGCGACGCCCTCGGGTTCGTCCGAGTGTAGCATCCGTGGCGGCGGCGCTCACGGAGCCCCTTTAAGCCGACCGTACGGTAGGCTCGATCGTGATGCGCTCACGACCATTCATCGCCCTCTATGTCGCCGTCTTCGTGGCAACCATGGGCATCTCGATGGTCTCCCCCCTGCTTCCCGTCTACGCGAAGGAGCTCGGCGCGAGCGGTGTCTGGCTCGGCCTGACATTCTCCGTCTTCGCCATCGTCCAGACCTTCGTGGGGCCGTTCGCCGGGCGGCTCTCGGACCGCTTTGGGCGGAAACCGTTCATCGTGGCCGGCCTGCTCGTGTACCTGGTCGCGGCTATCGGCTACCTCACCGCCGGCTCGTTCTACCAGGTCATCGCCTTCCGCGCGTTCAGCGGCCTCGGCACCAGCCTGATCTTCTCCGTCGCGCGGGCCTACGTCGGCGATATGACACCGCGCGGGCAGGAGGGGCGCTGGCTCGGCGTTTTCGCCACGGCCGACATCATCGGCTTTGGCACCGGGCCGCTCGTGGCCGGCTTCCTGCGCGAATTCGTCGGCTTCAAATCCGTGTTCGTAGCCATGGCCGCGATGATGGTCCTCTCCGCGACGGTCCTCCTCTTCTGGCTCCCACGGCACAGCCCCCAGGAGCTCCTGCGGCATTCCGAGCGCAAGCTGCATGGAGCCCCCGCGACGATCAGCTTCGCCACCGCACTGGGCGACCGCCTTGTCCTCGCGGTGACCACGCACCAGGGACTGCTTTCGCTCTCCTTCGGCGCCTCGCTGAGCTTCCTCGCGCTCCGGCTCGAAGACGGGCTCGGCGTCGGTCCGCTCCTGATCGGCGTGGCCTTCGCCACCCAGGACATCACGGGCGGTCTCGCCCAGCCGCTCTTCGGCCGCCTCGCCGATGCCTATGATCGGCGGACACTCGTCGCTGTCGGCCTCCTGATCAACGCAGCATTGCTCGCCTGCATCGGGGCAATCCCGGAGTACTGGATGATGGTCCTCGTGCTCATGAGCATGGGCGCCTCCGGGGCGATCTCCCAGGTCGCGGCCGGCGCTATCCAGGTGGTGGCCGGCCGCCGCGTCGGGATGGGCACGGTGCTTGGCATCGGTTCAGCCTCCAACGGCCTCGGGATCGTCATCGGCTCGGTCGCCTCCGGCCTGATCGTCGATGCCTACGGTGTCGCCGCCGCCTTCGTCTTTGGCGGGACCGTCATGGCCCTCGGCGTCCCCATCTTCCTCTTCCTCACGCGCGGCGAATCCACCCGCGAAACCATCCCGGCGCCGGCGGCCGCCGCCGAACCCGTCGCCGAGGCCTGCCCCGGCGCGGGCTAGCACCTCCGCGCGCCGTAATATCCACCCGTGACATCGCCGCTCTTCCCGCTCAACGATTCACCTGCCGCCCCCGCGGCAGGCGTTCGGTTTGCCGATGTCGCGGTGAACGCGGGGCAGCCCGCCCGCGCGCCGTTCACCTATGCCGTACCTGACGGAATAGCGGTCGCGGAAGGCCATGCCGTGTTCGTCCCCTTCGGCCAGCGGGTCCTCCAGGGCGTCGTCATGGCCCTCCACGAGACCACCGCCCTCGAAGCCGTGCGCCCGATCGCGGCCATCGCCGACCCCGAACCGATCCTCGATGCCGCCCACATCGAACTCGCCCGCTGGATGAGTACCGAATACCTCGCACCGCTGTGGGATTGCGTGGCCTGCTGCCTGCCTTCCGGCTACGGCCAGAAGTCCGTGACCATGGTCTCCCCGGTCGAGATCCCGCCGCTCCTGCCCATCTACCCGAAAGACCAGCGCATCCTCCAGTTCATCGCCGCCCATGGCAGGGTCACCATCGACGCGCTGAAGGAGGCCGTCGGGAACGTCTCGCTCACCACCCTGAAGCGGCTCCAGGAGAGCGGCCACCTGACCGTCGCCCAGGGCCTGGCGCGCCCAACCGGCCGGGCGCGTTTCGAACGCCGGGTCGCGCTCGCCGCCGAACCGGCCACCGCCGAATCCCACGCGCGCGACCTGGCCGCGCGGAGGCCGAACTCGGTCGAAGCGCGCGTCCTCAGTCATCTCGCCAGCCACCGCGATTGCTCCCTCACGGAGGTCCGGGACCTCGGCGCCACCCCGGCCCACCTCGGGCGGCTCGAGGAAGGAGGCTGGCTCCGCGAATACCAGCACCAGGTGGAACGCGACCCTCTCGCGCACCACGCCTTCACCATCCGTGCGGCCGCGCAGTTGAGCGAGGAACAGCAGGCGGCCGCCGATGCAGCCTGGGAAGGACGGGCGACCCTCATCCACGGCGTCACCGGCTCCGGCAAGACCGAGGTCTACCTCGACCTCGTCGGCAGGGCGCTGGCGGCCGGGGGCAGTGCCATCGTCCTCGTCCCCGAGATCTCGCTGACGCCCCAGGCCATCCGCCGCTACGGCGAACGGTTTGGCGAGACGCTCACCGTGCTCCACTCGCAGCTCTCCACCGGCGAACTCTTCGACCAGTGGTTCCGCATCCAGCGCGGCGATGCGCGCCTGGTCCTCGGCTCGCGCAGCGCCGTCTTCGCCCCGGCCCGCGACCTCCGGCTGGTGGTGCTCGATGAAGAACACGAATGGAGCTACAAACAGGCCGACCCGCAGCCCCGCTACCACGCCCGCGAGGCCGCCGAGAAGCTCGGCTCACTGACCGGCGCGCGGCTCGTCCTCGGAAGCGCCACCCCGGACATCGTGACCTACCACCGCAGTGAAGTCGGCGCCATCGGACGCGTCGAGCTCCACCAGCGGCTTGCGCCCAAACCCGGCGGAGGCGCCACCGAGGGCGCCATGCCCACGGTCCAGGTGGTCGACATGCGCGAGGAACTGCGCGAAGGGAACCGCAGCGTGTTCAGCCGCCCCTTGCGGCGCGCGGTCCACATGGCCCTGCAGGCGGGTGAGCAGTCGATCCTCTTCGTGAACCGCCGCGGCTCGGCGCGCTTCGTCCTCTGCCGCGATTGCGGGTTCATGCCGCTCTGCCCTTCGTGCGAAGTCGCGATGAGCCTCGATGCCTCCACGCCGGTCCACGCGCTGTTGCGCTGCCACCACTGCGCGCGGCAGCGGCGGCTCGAAGACCGCTGCCCGAAGTGCCACAGCGCGAAGTACCGGCCGTTCGGCGTCGGCACCCAGCGCATCGAGCAGGAGGCGAAGTCGCAGTTCCCTTCCGCGCGGGTCGCCCGCTGGGACAGTGACGTCTCGAAGCAGAAGGGCAGCCACGAGCGCATGGTCCGCGCCCTCGAAGCGGGGGAAATCGACATCCTCGTCGGCACCCAGATGCTTGCCAAGGGCCTCGACCTGCCGGAAATGACCGTGGTCGGGGTTGTCGATGCGGATGTCGGCCTGAGCCTCCCTGACTTCCGCGCCCAGGAACGCACCTACCAGCTGCTCTCCCAGGTGGCGGGCCGGGCCGGACGCCGCGACAAGCCCGGCTGGGTGTACATCCAGACCTACGAGCCGGCCGCCTCCCCGATCGTCGCCGCCGCGGACCATGACTACCGCGCCTTCTATGAAGAGGAGATCGCCCACCGCCGCCGGGCGGGGTATCCGCCCTTCACCCGCATCGTCCGGCTGGTGCACCGCGATGGGAACCCGGACCGCGGGCTCGAAGAGGCCTCGCGTGTCGCATCGGAGCTGCGCGTGACGCGGGACGCCGCGGGACGCGCCGAGCCCGATATCCTCGGCCCGGCGCCCGCCTACATCGCCCGCGTTCGCGGAGAGTACCGCTGGCAGGTGCTGTTGCGGGGGCGGAACCCGGTGGCGCTGCTCGCCGGGGTGCGGCTGGGCGAACGATGGCATGTGGATGTGGACCCGGCGAGCCTGTTGTGAGCCGCCGGTCGTTCGCATCCCGCGAATCGTCGCCCCTCGCCGTCCACCCTGTTATCCTCCCACGCACACGGACGCCGAAAGGCGCCCACCGGAGGGCAACCGCTCCCCATGGACCAGGAAGTCAAACCTTGGAGCCGCCTCGCGCTCATCTTCCCCGGCCAGGGCTCGCAGCACGTTGGCATGGGCCAGCGCCTCGCCCAGGTCTCAAAGGCAGCCCACGACGTCTTCAAGCGCGCCGATGACATCCTCGAACGCAACCTCTCGAAGCTCTGCTGGGAAGGCCCCGAGGACGAGCTCGAGTCCACCGCGAACCAGCAGCCCGCCTCCTTCGTCACCTCGATCGCCTGGCTCGAAGCGCTCCGCGAACGCTGGGCCGAGCTCGGACGGACACTCAACCCCCACCTCGTCGCCGGCCACTCGATGGGTGAGTTCACCGCGGCGGTGGCATCCGAAGCGCTCGGCTTTGATGAAGGGCTACGCCTGGTGAACGAGCGCGGTGTGCTGATGGAGCAGGCCGGTCAGGAAAACCCCGGCGGCATGGCCTCGATCATCGGCCTCCCCGAACAGACCATCATCGAAATCTGCGAGGAAGCGTCGAAAGAGGGCTACGTCGGGCTGGCAACCTCCAACTGTGAAGGCCAGAACGTGATCTCCGGCTACCTCAAGCCGCTCAAGGCCGCCATGGACCTCGCCGAAAAGGCACGCGCCCGCAAGGTCGTGCGCCTCTCCATCTCCATCGGCTCGCACTCTCCGCTCATGCTCAAGGCAAGTGATGGGATGAACCGACTCCTCCAGAAGACATCCCTCCGCGACCCGGCCCACCCCATGGTGGGGAACGTAAACGCCGAGATTCTGACGACGAAGGACCAGGTCTATGCGGAACTGCGCGACCAGCTGACCCATGGGGTCCAGTGGCAGAAGTCCGTCGAGAAGATGGGTGCGGAGGGGATCGAGATGTTCATGGAAGTCGGGCCGGGGAACGTGCTCACGCGCCTC